>JAIRWH010000046.1 GCA_031253545.1 Oscillospiraceae bacterium | reverse complement strand
ATGGGTTACAAGGAACATCACCGCGTTTTTCATGGCAATGACGAGTTTGCGCGGGGCAAGCGGTACATCAACGGCATTGAAGGGTTTTGGGGGTACGCAAAGCATAGACTGGCCAAGTTTAACGGCATTCCAAGGGACGTTTTTGGCCTCTATCTCAAAGAGTGCGAGTTTCGTTTTAATCTTCGCGGTGCGGCGATGTGTATCATGAAACGCTGAAACTCTTCAGAGAAAACCCGCTGTTTCGGATGACTGAAAAAATGTCAAAACCCTATTGACGGATAGGATGTTGGGCGCTATAACCGGCATATGAAGGGGCAATCAAGGGCGTGTTATTTTGTGCCTGTGCTAGTCAAGCCCCTTTATTATTCTATGCGTCCTTCCCACGCATTTCCGTTTGTCATGCAAAATGTCAGGTGTCTTTGTTATTGCTCCGACAATCAAGCCTTGCGCGGGCTATGCCGCACAGTACGTTGTCTTTGACTTGAAAAACCCTTGGAGTTTTTCGGGCCGCAGTTGCGACTTCTTCATGTGTGAGCGCACATTGTGCTCCAACTCCTCGTCGTTGCGCGTACTCGGCCGCTTGCTGATGCCGCACTTCAGGTCGCCGTTGAGGAACTCGTCGGGGTTATACTCCGGCGCGTACGGCGGCAACTTACCCGCACGGCTTACGGCATTGAGAGCGCAAAGGCTCTTGAGGCTATCTTAACAAACAGCTTCTGCAAAAGCTACGCAGGGCAAGCCGATTTACGCGCTCTCTGCGCCCATGATTTTCGACACTTTATACTCTTGCATTTTGCCATAACGTATGTTATCATTGTCTAACAACACACTCGAAAGGTGGACACGCACATGGTTATCGCAGAAATTATCTCCCTTCTCCCCAAACGCAAAGATGTCAGCATCAACCACGCGGTCACAAAGCAGCGTTGCGCCGAGACATGGAAAAGTTTCAAGAATGCGCAAAAAAGAGAGGTTCTTGAAATTTCCGGTGTCACCAACATTACCGTACACAACACCTACAAGGAGGGGCGTATCACCGCCGGGGTCGCCGTCGCCATGGCGAAGGTCGCCGGCATCAGCCCTTTCTACCTCACGGCGGAGCTTGAAAAACCCGGCCGCTTTTCCGAGAAGGTCATCGCCGCTTTTCTCGGCAAACTCGGCATCAGCAGTCCCTCGCTGTCCGAAGAGCCGGACATCGCCCCCGCCGCCCCTGCGGAAGCCGATTCCGACACCCCCAGTCTTCTCCACACCGCCGATACCGATATCGGCGACATTGACATCACCGAAGAGGAAATCATCGTGTTGCTCAAGAGCCTCATCATTCGCGCCCGCTACAACGACATTGACACAGAAATCCTCGCGGGCATCAAGCACGCCCTTATCTGCTGATTTAAGTCTCGGTCAAAACGGCGGACTCTGTCTACCCGCGCGGTGGCGGGCGGCTTGGGTTTGCCGTTTTGTGCGCGGCTACCGCGTGGCGGCTAACCCGCACGGCGTTGCACGGCTTTCACAATCTCGATTAGGGGCAGCACAAGCGCGGCTAAACCCAGCGAAACAAGCAGCTCCGCCGCGCCCAGCGGCTCTAACGAGAAAATGTCCGACAAGGGCGGTATGTAGATGACCGCGAGCACCAACGCAAGCGAACCCGCCACAGCGCCCCACAGCACCTTATTCTGCTTTTTCAGCCTGAACACGCTGCCCTTTATGGAGCGCACGGTCACGGCTTGAAACAGTTCGCACATACAGAGCGTGAAAAACGCGGCGGTCATGGCCTTCTCCGGCCCGTCTGCGTTGTATTCCGCGAAGAACGCCGCGAGGGTGACAAGCGCGATGAGCGCGCCTTGATATAGCACGTTGAAACCCAGCCCTTCCGCAAACACGCCTTGCTTCGCGTCGCGCGGCGGCCTGCGCATAATGTCGCCGTCCGCGTGTTCCATGCCCAGCGCCACGGCGGGCAGCGTGTCGGTTATCAGGTTGATGAACAGTATGTGCACGGGCTTGAAGAGTGTGAGGCCCGCGAGGGTGGCGGCGAGGATGGAGATAATTTCGGACAGGTTGGTGGACAGCAGAAACTGCAACGTTTTCCGTATGTTGTCGTATATCCGCCGCCCCTCGGCCACAGCCGCCACAATTGTGGCAAAGTTATCGTCCGCAAGCACCATATCGGCCACGCTTTTTGTCACGTCCGTGCCGGAAATGCCCATGCCGATGCCGATGTCGCCGGACTTGACGGCCGGCGCGTCGTTGACCCCGTCGCCCGTCATGGCCGTGACATAGCCCTTGCTCCGCCACATATTCACTATGCGCACCTTATGCTCCGGCTGTACGCGGGCGTATACGAACGTGTTCGGCACACGCGAGGCAAACTCCTCGTCGCCGAGCGCTTCTATTTCCCTTCCCGTGAGCACCTGCTCCGGTGAGGTTATAAGCCCCAATGCCGCGGCAATGGCGGCCGCCGTATCTTTATGGTCGCCGGTTATCATCACCACGCGGATGCCCGCCGAGCGGCATTCCTCCACCGCCGCCGCAACCTCCGGGCGCACGGGGTCAAACAGCGCCGCGAGGCCTATAAACACCAAGCCGCTCTCTACGGCACCGGGCGATATGTCTTTCGGCAACAGTTCCACCGGCTTACGCGCACAAGCCAGCACACGCAAAGCCTTGCCCGCGAACGCGCTGTTTTGCTCTGTAATCTCCGCGCGGATACGCTCGTTTAGCGGCACAACCTCGCCGCCGCGCAACGCGTGGGTGCATACGCGCAGCACTTCGTCCGGCGCGCCTTTGGTATGCTGTATGTATGCGCCGCCTTGGCTGTGTATCGTGGTCATCATCTTGCGCGCGCTGTCAAACGGCGCTTCCGCCACGCGCGGCAAGGCGGCGTCTAATTCGTTTTTGTCAATGCCGAGCGTGAGGGCATACGCGACCAAGGCGTTTTCCGTGGGGTCGCCCACAATCGAGCCGTCCGGCGAGAGCCGCGAATCGCAACAGGAGGCCATGGCGGCGGCAAGCGTGGCTGTGTCGCCGTAGGTGTCCACCACGGTCATCTTGTTTTGGGTGAGTGTGCCGGTCTTATCCGAGCAGATTACCTGTGTGCAGCCGAGGGTCTCCACGGCGGGCAGTTTCCGCACGATGGCGTGACGCTTTGCCATATTTGTCACGCCGATAGACAGCACGATGGTCACCACCGCGGCCAATCCTTCGGGTATGGCCGCCACGGCGAGCGCCACGGCGAGCATGAAGCTGTCTAATATGGCCGGGGCGGTAAAGTCCGCTTCGCTGAAAAGCCGCAAAGCAAAGATTCCCGCGCATATGACGAGCACGATGGCGCTCAAAGCCTTGCTCAGCTGCGAGAGCCTTTTTTGCAGCGGCGTTTCGCTCTTATCGGCGTTTTGCAGCATGCCGGCTATCTTGCCCATTTCCGTGGCCATGCCCGTGGCCGTGACCACGCCCACTCCCCTGCCGTATGCCACGCAGCTGCCCATGTACGCCATATTGCGCCTGTCGCCCAACGAAATGTTTTCGTCGGCGATAGCGTCGGAGCATTTATCCGAAGGCACGGACTCGCCCGTCAGCGCCGCTTCCTCGTTTTTGAGGTTATACGCGCTCAGGAGGCGCATATCGGCGGGCACGGCATCGCCCGCCTCCAACAGCACGATGTCGCCCACCACAAGCTCCGCGGAGGGCACAAGGCAAACCGCGCCGCCGCGCGTGACCTTCGCCGTGGCGGCGCTCATGGCCCGCAAGGCTTCAATGGCTTTCTCCGCCTTGGATTCCTGAACCACGCCGAGCACGGCGTTGAGTATGACCACCGCGTAGATAATCAGCGGCTCCGCGTATTCGTGTATTGAGCCGTGCCCTTGAAAGAGCGCGATGAGCAGCGATATGGTGGCCGCCGCGATGAGCACCAATATCATCGGATTCGTCAGCTGCTCCGCGTATCGCCGCGCGAGCGTCTTCTTCTTTTCTTTGGCAAGCTCGTTTCTGCCGCAGCGCCCTAAGCGCGCGAGGGCTTCTTCCGCGCTGATACCGCCCTCGCCCGTGCCCAACTGCGAGAGCACTTCCTCCGCGCTCATTGTGTGATGCGGCATCATTTTGTCACATCCTTAACCCGCTGCGGCGCGCCGGGCGTTATGTCACTCGGCGGTGTCTTGCTGTATCTCCAATGTGTAACTCGCGTAACGCCGCTGGTTGTTTTTCTTCACCAAGTTTTCCCTGCCCAGTTCACACAATAAGGCGCGCACGCGCTTCTGCGTCAGCCCCGTGCATTCGGCAAGCATTATGGAAGTGGCGGTATGGTTATTGGCTATGAAGTCTATAATCTGCTTTTTGCGTTTCATTATCCTCTGCGTTTGCCGCCTTTTTTTCGGCGCCGCGTTCTTCGCCATGGCCGCCGCCGCGCTGATTTTCTTCACGGCGGTCCTGCTGCTGTATGCCGACACCAATCCGCGCTCGGTGTGCTTGGCAACGCCAAGCTCCACGAGGTGCTCGTATTGCGAGAGATGTATTGTGTCTAAGTTTTTGCCGTGAATCAGGGCGTAGAGCAGTATGTAGTCGTCTGTGGTCATGGCATCGAGCAGTTCGCGCCCGATGCGCCGCATTACCGCGAGTATGTGCCTGTTCTCCACCGACCCGTTGAGCGTGAGCCGCACGGCGTTTTCGTCGGATTCCCCGTAATCGGGCAGGGGCTTCGCTTCCTTTACGCTCTGCGCGAAAATCGTCTTCATGCCCCTCCCGGAGCAATCGGCCAGGGCGCACAGCTTGAGTATGCCCAATAAGCGCCCGTTGCGCGCAAACCGTGTGCCGGTCACATCGTCTACGGCGATGTCCGCATGGAATGCGCCGGGGCTTTCAATGAGCAAGGCGGCGCCGGACTGGCGCACGTATATGCCGGCATCGAGGCGGTAATCGCGGTGGCAGACGGCGTTGATGAGCGCCTCATGCGTTACGCGTTCGTTGAACAGCGGCACGGTGTGTATGTGCCTGCCGTCTTGGTAATGCTGCTTTTCGTTGTGTTCGTCCACGAGCGCCCACAAGCGGGGCAGGTTGAAGAAGAAACAGTCGCGCAGTTCCTCGCGTAACTCAAGCCGGGCGGGGGCGGCTTCATCTTCGGCAGGCGTGTAATACTCGTAAACGATATGCGCTTGCGGCAGAAACCGCGCTAACGCTTCGCTTTTGCCGAACAGTATCAGCGCGGCGTAAGTCACGCCGCCGCCCTCAAGCGCCCCGCACTCGTTTGGCAATCGCCGGGCATCTATGTCCGCGGCACCGCCGCCGCGCGTATAAGCCTCGTAATACAAATTGACAGCGTCGGCATCTAAGTCGTCTTCCGTTGCCCCGGGGCAAACATCGGCGGAAAAGTCTCGCTCTGTGTCCTCCATATCCTGCGGCCGGCGCAAAGCCTCGCGGTCGCTCATCCCTTGCCGTCCCCTCCCATCTGCGCCCGCAACCCATGCGGTCAATCAATACACCCGCCATTATACCGCATTTCGCTCCGAATGTAAAGAGAAAAATCCGCCCCCTCACCTCAATCTAATTCCCCCCAACTTATGTAAACCGCACCGAAAACATGCTACAATCACTCTGAGGTGATTGCAATGGACGCAGCAAACGAACTGTTGAAAGTACTCAAAGAGGCGG
>JAIRWH010000071.1 GCA_031253545.1 Oscillospiraceae bacterium | reverse complement strand
TGCCCTAATAAAGAAAACCCCGCAGGCCGATTGGGAGCGCGCAAGAGGATGATGAAAGCCACACGCAACCCGAGCTTCCTCGCAAGGGTGGTATGGGGGGAGTAAATGCCGTGGCGGTGGGGCGCTCGCCCGAAAGCATAGACAAACGGCTCTGAATGTGGTATACTTCGTTTTTGGGGTGTGGTATGCGGCATATAATCAGTTTTGAGGACATTTCCCCGGACGAGTGGGCGCGGCTGTATGGCTTGACGCTGGATATAATCGCCCGGCCCGGCGATTACGCGCGCTCGTGTGCCGGGCGCGTGATGGCGGCGCTGTTTTACGAGCCGTCCACACGCACGAATTTCTCCTTCCAGGCTGCCATGCAGCGGCTGGGAGGCGGTGTTATCGGCTTTTCCGACCCTTCCGTAACGAGCGCCTCCAAGGGCGAGACAATGCGCGATACCATGATTATGGTATCCGGTTACAGCGATTCCATTGTTATGCGCCACCCGTGCGCCGGGGCGGCGAAGGCCGCCTCGCTTTATTCATCCTGCCCGGTCATCAACGCCGGCGACGGCGGTCACTTCCACCCCACGCAGACGCTCACCGACCTTGCCGCCATAACGCGCCTGCGCGGCGGCTTGCGCGGCATGAGCGTGGGTATCTGCGGCGACTTGAAGTACGGGCGCACCGTGCACAGCCTGATTACGGCGCTAGCGCGTTTTGAGGACGTGACGCTGCACCTCATTTCACCCCGGCAGCTCGCCTGCCCGAAGTATTTGCGCGTTTTCATGCAGCAACGCAAAATGAGGTTTTATGAGGTAACCAACTTAGAGGCGGCGCTGGGCAGCTTGGATGTGCTCTACATGACACGTATCCAACGCGAACGTTTCGACGACCCGAAGGAATATGACCGACTCAAAGGCGTGTATGTGCTCACGGCGCGAAAACTCTCTTTGGCAAAGGGCGACCTGCTGATATTACATCCGTTGCCGCGTGTGGACGAAATAAACCCCGATGTGGACGGCGACCCCCGGGCGAAGTATTTCTTCCAGGCCGAAACGGGAATGTACGCGCGCATGGCGCTTTTGCTGGAGCTGACGGCATTGCCGAAACTTACCCCGGAGCGCGATTACACCGAAACGGGGAGGCTCTGCCGCAACCCCGGCTGTATCACGTTTCGCGAGGATTATTTGCCCTTTTTGGAAGAAAACGGCCGCTGCGTCTATTGTGACTATTCGCTGAAAGGGGATTAGACATTGACGGAGATACTTGCCTGTACGGCATTAAACGGCGAGGTGTACAGACTCGACCTGCTCTCGCCGGACATAGCCGCCGAGGCGCTGCCCGGGCAGTTTGTGATGCTGCGCGTTTGCGAGGGCGGGGAGCGCATACCGCTCACCGTGGCGAAGGCGGAAGACGGCGTGGTGACGGTAATCGTGCAGCGCGTGGGAAAGACCACATGGCAACTCACGGAGAAGAAGGCGGGGGAGAGTGTGGCCGGCATCACCGGCCCGCTGGGTAAGCCCACGCCGTTAGACGGCCTCGGCAACGTGTGCGTGGTGGGCGGGGGGCTCGGCTGCGCCATCGCCTGGCCGCTTGTGCGCGGGCTGAAACGCGCGGGCGCGGAAGCGCGAATGATTGCGGGCTTCAGAAACAAGGCGCTGGTGATACTTGAAGACGAACTTCGGCGCGACGCGAGCGAGCTTTATATCTGCACCGACGACGGCAGCCGCGGTGAGCGCGGGTTTGTGACGGACAAGCTCTCGGCGTTGCTGCAAAGCGGCCGGGCGTTTGACCGGATATTCGCCGCAGGGCCGCTTGTGATGATGAAGGCCGTGTGCGCGGTCGCTCCGGATATACCCGTGACGGTGAGCATGAACCCCATTATGGTGGACGGCACGGGTATGTGCGGCTGCTGCCGTGTGAACGTGGGCGGGCAGGTACGCTTTGCCTGTGTGGACGGCCCGGATTTTGACGGGCACGCCGTGGACTTCGACGAGGCTATCCGGCGCAACCGAACGTATCTTACTTTCGAGGAAAAACAACTGGAGGAACATATATGCAAGCTCCCGTGAAAACGCCCATGCCGGAGCAAGACCCGGCGGCGCGGCAAGGCAATTTTGACGAAGTGGCCCTTGGTTATACCCCGGAGCAGGCGGCCGCCGAGGCCTCCCGTTGTTTGCTCTGCGCCGCGAAGCCTTGCGCGGCGGGTTGCCCCGTGGGTGTGGATATACCCGCCTTCATAAAAAAGCTCGCGCTCGGCGACACAGACGGCGCGCTTGGCATAATCCGCGAGGCCAACGCCCTGCCCGCCATATGCGGGCGCGTTTGCCCGCAGGAGACGCAATGCGAGGCGCTGTGCGTGCGCGGCAAAAAGGGCGAGAGCGTGGCCGTGGGACGCTTGGAACGCTACTGCGCCGACCGCGGCACCGTGGGGCTGCCCAAACCCTCACCCATCGGGCTGCGGGCGGCCGTGGTGGGTTCGGGGCCGGCCGGGCTTGCCTGCGCGTGGGAACTTGCCTGCGGCGGCGCGGATGTGACGCTGTATGAGGCTTTCCATGTGTGCGGCGGTGTGCTCGCATACGGCATACCCCCGTTTCGCCTGCCGAGGGCCGTGACCGAGCGCGAGGTCGCCTTGCTGCGGGCAATGGGCGTGAAAATCGTGACGGACTTTGTGGTCGGGCGCACCAAAACCGTGGACGGTTTATTGGACGGATTGCACCACGCCGTGTTTATCGGCGCGGGCGCGGGGCTGCCCTCGTTCCTCGGCGTGCCGGGCGAGGGGTTTGCGGGTGTGTATTCGGCCAATGAGCTGCTCACGCGGGTAAACCTCATGCGCGCGGCGGAGCCGGGCGCGGACACGCCGGTGCTCGACTTCGGGAAAGCCGTGGTTATCGGCGGCGGCAATGTGGCGATTGACGCGGCGCGGGTGGCAAAAAGGTTGGGCGCGGAAAGCGTGACTGTGGCATATAGGCGCGGCAGAGCGGAGATGCCCGCGCGGCTTGAGGAGATACATCACGCCGAGGAGGAAGGCGTGGAGTTTCGCTTCCTCACCGCGCCCGTGGAGATAACAGGCGACGGGGAGCACCGCGTGACGGGTATCGTGTGCGAGGAAATGCGCTTGGGCGAGCCGGACGCTTCCGGCCGCCGCCGCCCGGAGCCTGTGCCGCACAGCCGCTTTACCATGGAATGCGACATAGTGGTGTCCGCCATAGGCACCTCGCCAAACCCCCTGATAGGTCAGGCCACTCCCGACTTGCAACATGATAAATACGGCTGTATTGTGACCGACCCCGCCACGGGGCGCACATCCAAAAAAGGCGTGTGGGCCGGCGGCGATATATCCACGGGCGCGGCCACGGTGATACTCGCCATGGGCGCGGGCAAACGCGCCGCTTTGTCTATGCTGGAAGATTACCGCTCGCGCGGGAGTTGAGCGCGAAGCCCGTTCTGCTCTGTTATGCCTGAGTGGCAGAGCAGAACGTGAGCGGGAGAAACGCAACCACGCGCCATGCGGCGAACGGGAGAAACGCGGCTCGTTTGCCCGTCTGCGGTTTCACGGTTCGGGCAGACAATTCCTTTTCCCTGTGCGGCCCTATCCGTAAAGATGCCGTGTCGCGGGAAACCCGTTTTATCCGCAACCCGCGAGGCGGTCTTGACGCACGCGGCGGAAGCGGCGTATAATACCGATATGGCAAGACCCGCCGTGAAGGGCGCGTGAAACGAAAAGAAGGGGAGAGGCATTGGGCGCGGAAAACAACTCCAAACCGGCGAGAGACGAGGCAAAAGTCGGCACGAAGAGCGCGAAGAAGCCCGTGAAACGCTTTTCGGCCGCAAGGTGGATTATTCTTATTGTCGGGTGGACCTTTGTGCTGTCCGTTTTGCTCTCGTTTGTCTCGCAGTCCACTGTGCCGCACATGAGCTTCATGCCGGCTCTCTTGGTGCTTTTGTCGTTCATCGCCCTTGGCGTGGCGTTCGACATCATCGGTTTCTCCGTGGCCACGGCAAACGAAAAGCCGTTTCACGCCATGGCGGCAAATAAGGTAAGGGGCGCGGATCGCGCCATTTGGCTGCTCAGGCGCGCGGATAAGGTGTCCTGCTTCTGCGGTGACGTGGTGGGCGACATCACAGGCATCATCTCCGGCGCCACGGCCTCGGTCATCGTCACAAACGCGCTCACCGGCCCCGAAGCGCCGAATCTGCTGACGCAGTTGGTGTTCTCCGCCGTTGTGGCGAGCGTCACGGTGGGCAGCAAGGCGCTGGGCAAGGCCGTGTCACTGCGGCACAACGTGAAAATAGTAGCCTTTGCGGGTAGGCTAATCAGCTATGCGGGGCCTTTTACCAAAAAAACTCGGAAAGCGGGCAAAGACACGCGTTGAGCTTATTACAAAAATATGAATCCGACCCGAAGGCTGTGCCGAGCGCGGAGCTTAGGGCTTACTGCGCGGAACTCCGCGCTTTTATGTTGGAATACCTCAGTCGCACGGGCGGTCACCTCGCCTCCAACCTCGGCGTTGTGGAGCTGACCGTGGCGCTCCACAGGGTGCTCGACACTAAGCGCGACAGGTTAGTCTTCGACGTGGGGCACCAAAGCTATGTGCATAAGCTGCTCACGGGTCGCCTGACGGATTTCGGTGCCGGATTCAGGTCTTTCGGCGGTATATCGGGGTTCCCGAAACCTGCCGAAAGCGAGCATGATGCCTTTATATCCGGCCATGCGTCCACTTCCGTCTCTGTGGCGCTCGGCATGGCGCGCGCCCGCGCCCTCACGGGCGAAGGTTACCGCGTGGCGGCGCTAATCGGCGACGGGGCGCTCACGGGCGGCTTGGCCTACGAGGGGCTTTCCGACGCGGGTCTCAGCGGCGAGGCGCTCGTGGTGGTACTCAACGACAACGGCATGTCCATCACGAAAAACGTGGGTGCCGTGGCAAACCTGCTCACGCGCCTGCGCCTGAAACCCGGCTATTTCGGCGCGAAACGCGCGTACCACAAGGTCATTGGCGCGTTTCCGCCGGGCAGGCATATAGACAAGTTTCTCGCGGGTATAAAGAAGCGCGTAAGGGACGCGTTTGTACCCGGCACTTTTTTCGAGCAGATGGGCTATATATACCTCGGCCCCGTAGACGGCCACGACATCGCAAAGTTAGAGTTCCTGCTGCGGCAAGCCTTCTCCATGCGCCGCCCCGTGTTGCTCCACGCCGTCACCAAAAAGGGCAAGGGTTACAGCCACGCGGAAAACGACCCCGGCGTGTATCACGGCGTGGGCTGCTTCGAGGTTGACACGGGCGACATCAAGGCGGCGACCCATTCCTTTTCGGCGGTTTTCGGCGAAAAACTGCTGCGCCTTGCCGAAAAAGACCGCAGAATCTGCGCCGTAACCGCGGCTATGTGCGGCGGCACGGGTTTGGACGGCTTCAAGGCGGCGTATCCGGAGCGTTTCTTCGATGTGGGCATTGCGGAAGGCCATGCCGTGACGATGGCTTCGGGCATGGCAAAACAAGGCCTTCGCCCCGTGTGCGCCATATACTCCACATTTTTGCAACGCGCCTACGACAATATACTCCACGACACGGCCATACAAAACCTGCCGGTGGTGTTTGCCGTGGACAGGGCGGGATTGGTGGGTGAAGACGGCGAGACCCATCAGGGCATCTTCGACACGCATTTCCTCGGCTCTGTGCCCGGCATAACGCTTTACGCCCCGGCAAGCTACGCGGAATTGGAAAGATGTTTGGAAGAGGCGCTGGCATGCGCCGGCCCCGCCGCCATACGCTATCCGCGCGGCGGGCAGGGGGCTTACGACGGGTGCGGCATCTCTCCCGCGCTGCTTTCCGAGGGCGGGGACGCCACGATTGTGACATACGGTATAATGACCAACGTGGCGTTGGCCGCGTCCGATTATCTGCGCCGGCAGGGCGTAAGTGTGTCCGTGGTAAAACTCACGCGCGTTGTACCACTTGACACGGATGCCGTATTGCCGCTATTATCAGAGAAGGTTTTCCTGCTGGAAGACAATATCGGTGTGCTCCCGCGCGCCATTGGCGGCACGGCGATAAACACCGGCTGCCGATTTATCCCCCACGGCACCGTGGAGCAGCAGCTTCGCCACTGCGGGTTAGATTACCTTTCCGTGGCGAAGACCATACTGAGCGGCATTGAAAAGGCTTGACGCGCTGCTCGCCGAGCGGGGTCTGGCGCAGACCCGCTCCAAGGCGCGGCACATGATTGAAGAAGGCGGCGTGATTGTTTGCGGCAAGCCGGAGCGAAAACCCGGCAGGCTTTGCCCCGAGGAAGCGATTATCGAGCTGTTGTGGCGCGACGAAAACGTGTCGCGCGCGGGCAGGAAATTGGCTTTCGCGCTGCGCGTATTCAACATCACGCCGCGAGGCCGCACGGTGTTAGACATTGGCGCGGGCACCGGAGGGTTCACGGAATGCCTGTTGCGCGGGGGAGCCGCCGCGGTCTACGCCGTGGATGTGGGGCACGGTCAGTTGCACGGCAGCCTGAGGGGCGACGGGCGCGTTACCTGCATGGAGGGGCAAAACGCGCGCGACCTCAGACCCGGTATGGTCCCGCGACCGTTTGACCTCGCGGTCATGGACGTAAGTTTTATATCGCAAACGCTCATATATCCGGCTCTGGCCGCCTGCATGGCAGAATACGGGGAAATAATCACGTTGGTAAAACCGCAGTTTGAGGCGGGCAGGGGAAATATCGGCAAGGGTGTGGTGAGAGACGTGGGCGTGTACGAGAAGGTTATGCAAAGGTTAGCGGGCTGTGCCGCCGAAAACGGGTTGTGCAAGGTGGGCGAGACGGAATCGCCCATAACGGGCAAAGACGGCAACAAAGAGTTTTTTCTTTATATGAGGAAAGAAACATGAAGAGCGCGTGGGTGTTTACCAAAAACGAAGAAGACGGCGGCGGCGAGCCGGTCCGGCAGGCGGAGGCGGCGCTACGCGCGTTTGGCATAGAGTGTGTGCGCCCCGGCGGCGACCGCGCCCCCGACATAATGATTACCGTGGGCGGCGACGGCACCCTCCTGCGCGGCGTGGGGGCGGCCTGCCGCATGGGTATACCCATATTGGGCATTAACGCGGGCAACGTGGGGTTCTTAACGGGAATTGAAAAAGACGAGCTGCATTTGCTCGAAAGGCTGAAAACGCGCGAATACCGCATTGACGAGCGTATGATGCTCGCTTTGCGTTTGGAAAAAGACGGGCAAAGCGAACTTGCCGCCTGCGCTCTCAATGAAATTTCGCTCACAAGGGGCGTATCCGCCAAAGCCGTGATGCTTCATATTGAGATAGACGGCCGCGAATATCCTTTCCCGCCCGCCGACGGGCTCATTATCGCCACGCCCACCGGCTCCACGGGTTACTCTTTGTCCGCCGGCGGGCCGCTGCTGCACCCGCAGCTGCGCTGTATGGCGCTGACCCCCGTCAACGCGTACGCCAAGCGCGCCCAACCGCTCGTGTTGCCCGCGTCGGCGGTGGTTACCGTGCGTGCGAAGAAAACCTCCGAGCGACCCGTATACATTTGCGCCGACGGCGACGGGGAGATACCCCTTGCCGACGGCGTTGCGGCGCGCATAACGGAGAGTGAGAGCGCGGCGGCGATATGCAGGGTGAAAGACAGGGGCTTCATTGAGACGCTTTGCGATAAGTTAGGGTAAGAGGGTGAGCTGTTTGCGCCGAAACAAAATCAGCACACAGAAAACCCAGTAATAGCAAGGGTTACAGAGGATAACGACGTCACCGTACACGAATTGTACACGATATACGGGCTGACTTTGCGGATAAATACAGAGGCACGGGCGTTCGCGGAAAGTGGGCGGCTGTGCCTCTGTGTGTTTATAAGACAAACAGAGGAGGTGCCGGCGATGACGAAGGAGCAGGTCGAGGCGAGCAAGCGTATTTGCGAGGCGACGATTTCGGGGCCGTGGGAGAACGGCGGGGCTAGGCTTGACGGATGGGTTGTGAAGCGGGGAGACAGG
>JAIRWH010000066.1 GCA_031253545.1 Oscillospiraceae bacterium | reverse complement strand
AACGAAGATGCCATTACGGGCGGTCCTTCCGACGGCGGCGGCAACGAGGTGTATATCTCCTACGGCAACAAACCCGCCGACTTGACCTCGTCCGACGATACGGAGAGCGACTACACGGAAGTGGCCACTTATGGCTTTGATGTGTTCAAGTACGAATCGCTCACGGACGCGCCCAATAAGACCCCCCTTGCCGGGGCTGTGTTCAGCCTGTATTCCGACCCTTCGCTCACCGAGCCGATAGAGTTCATTGAGGAATCCGGCTATTACAGACCCGTGATTGGCACGGAAACGGTGGCGGCGCTCATCTCGCCCGCGGGCGGCGTTATCAGCCTCAAAGGCCTTGCCGCCGGCACATATTACCTTGTGGAAGTCACGCCTCCGGCGGGCTTCGCCCTGCTCGACGCGCCGCTCACCGTGGTGATTATCAGCGACACCGAAGTTAAGGCGGGCGCTGACGAGACCGAGGCCAACAGCAGCTTGCCCCTTACCGATAATACCGTGGAAGTGGAAAACGGCACGGGCAACCTGTTCCCCGACACGGGCGGCATAGGCACATATATCCTGTACGGCGTGGGCGGGGCGCTCATGGTGGGCGCGTTCGCGCTCGTGCTGCTGCGAAGGAAGAAGCGGTAATATCGGCGGTTTCAGGTGGGAAGGGGTCTGCGGGCGACGCTCATAGCCTTGGTTTTCGCGGCGGGGCTGGGGTTGCTGCTGTATCCTTCCGTCAGCGGCTACATCAATTCGCGCAACCAAACGCGCGTGGTGCTGTCTTACCGCGACGATGTGGAGAAGATGGACATCGCCGACATAGATGCCATGTTCGCGGCGGCGGCGCGCTACAACGAAGAGCTGCTCGCCACGCCCGACCGTTGGCTGCCGCCGGACGAGGCCGGACGGGCGCGCTATTCCTCCCTGCTCAATGTGGCGGGCCGCTCCGTCATAGGCACATTGGAAATACCCGTCATCGGCGTGAACCTGCCCATATATCACAGCACGGGCGTGGGTGTGCTGCAAGTGGGCATAGGCCACCTGGAAGGCTCGTCGCTGCCCGCCGGCGGCGCGGGCACGCACACCGTCATCACGGGTCACAGAGGGTTGCCGTCGTCCGTGCTGCTCAGCAACTTAGACCGTGTGGAAATCGGCGACGAGTTCACGTTGCGCGTGCTCAACCGCGCGCTCGTATACAGGGTGGACCAAATACGGGTGGTGCTGCCCGACGACTTTTCGGAGCTTGAGATTATGCCGGATAAAGATTACTGCACTCTTTTAACCTGCACCCCCTACGGCATCAACAGCCATAGGCTGCTCGTGCGCGGCCTTCGCGCCGAAACCCATGAGGACGAAGCCGCGCCGCGCCCGCTCGTCATACGTTCGGAGGCGCGCAGGATTACCTCGGACCGTGTGCTGCTCGTCACGCTCACGCCCCTGCTCGTAATACTCTTTATAGTCGGGCTTTTCGTCTCCGACCGCAAACCGTGAGCCGTCGCGTCCGCGCCGCGCGCGCTCTCATAGCGCCGCTCGCCCTGTTGCTCACGGCTGCCGTTGACCTTTCGCCCTCCGGCTCCGTCACCGTGTGGGCGCACGGCGGCGGGGTGCCGCAGAGCGGCGTGAGCGTCGCCCTCTTCCGTGTGGCGGATATGAACGCCGACGGTCACCTTACCTTGACGACGGATTTTTCCTCCGCGCCCGGCGTGGATTTGGACATCGCCTCGGAGGCCAAACTGCAAGCCCAGGCGCAGCTCATGGCAAGCTATGCGCAGACCGCCCCGCTCACGCCCCTTGACAATGGGGTCACGAACGTTGCGGGCATGGCTTTGTTTACCGCGCTCACGCCGGGTCTGTACTTGCTCACGTTCGGCGGCGAGGCCGCCCCCGCGCTCGTTTCCCTGCCGCGCTACGAAGGCGCGGAGTTGAAATACTCCGTCACGGTGCAGCCTAAGATTACCCCTTCGCCCCCGCCCTCCATGCCGCCGTCCGCACCTCCGTCCGAGCTGCCAAGCGGTTCCCCGTCCGACCCGCCGCCGAGCGGAGAGCCCGGTTCCCCGCCCCCTTCCGCGCCGCCTTCCGCTCCTTCGCCGTCGCCGTCCGGCACATCGCCTTCCCCGTCTCCGAGCATTTCCCCGCCGCCTTCCGCGCCACCCTCCGCTCCTTCGAGCGAAACGCCGAGCGTCTCACCGCCGCCGTCGGAATCCCCGCCGTCAGACCCTCCGCCATCCGACCCGGCCGAGCCCGACACGTCCGCCTCGGACACGGATATAGGTCTGCCGCCCGTCCCTGTCGCGAGACTGCAATATATCAGCCCCACGGAATACTATGAATTGGACGGAGACGGCGAGATTATCGCCTATTGGTATTACGACTTCGACACAGGCACATGGCGTGTGCTGCCCTACACGCCCGAACCGCTTTTGCCGCAGACGGCGCTGTTGCGTTGGCCCGTGCCCGCGCTGGCGGCCTTGGGCTTATCGGCGCTCGTGGCCGGTATTTTGGTGTTAAAACGTGAAAAGAAAACGTAGGGCATTGCGCAGGGCATTGGGCGGGGCGCTTGTGGTGTCGGGCTGCCTTGCCTTGGCGGGCAGCGGCGCTTTTTGGCTCTCCGGCCGCGCCGAGGAGCGCTATGCCGCCGACTTTGCCCTCACTGCGGCGCGGAGTTTCGCGCGGCAGTCCTCCGCAGGCGAATATTCCCGTCTGCCCGTTCCCTCCCAAACGCCGCCGTCCGGCTCGCCCCCGCCGCCGCCCGGTTTGCCCGTCGAGGATGTGGTGGTCGTGGGCGAATCGGCGTATATCGGTGTGCTTGCAATCGAAAAGCTCGGTATCGAGCTGCCCGTGGCGGCCTCATGGAGTTACGAAGCCTTAAAGCGCACACCCTGCCGCTATAGCGGCACGGCGGACGGCGGCTCGCTCGTTATCGCGGCGCACAACTATAAGAGCCATTTTTACGGCATTACCCGCCTCGCGCGCGGCGATGCCGTCACGCTCCTGCTGCCCGACGGCTCCGCGCGGGTTTATGCCGTGGAGTCCGCGGAAAACGTGAAGCCCTCCGCCATTGAGCATATCACGCAAAGCGACCACGCGCTCACGCTGCTCACCTGCACCTAC
>JAIRWH010000090.1 GCA_031253545.1 Oscillospiraceae bacterium | reverse complement strand
ATGGCGTGACGTTGGGGGAAATGCTCCCTGCGTCGCCGTTTTGTTCTCGGCGGCACCGCGCGGAGGGCGTGTATACGCTCTCCGTCGGCGGGCTTGCCGGGAATATTTATTTTGGGAGGAAGTTGCGTATGACTACCGCCGCGCCGCGCTTTTCGCGCGCGCCGCCGTTGTTTGTGTTGCTTGCTTTGTCCCGCTGACGCGCCGCTCACAAAATACTTTTGGGAGGTTTATCATGTTTTAGGCGCTGCAATCGGCGTTTCGCTCCCAAATCAGGCGGTTACTCTCAAAACAATACAAGGAGGAGAAAAAATGGCAAGCTACATCGAAAAAAGACTCTCGAAAGACGAAACGGTGGTCATGGAGGCGAAGGTGCATTGGTGCGTGCTCGTCGAACGCTTTGTGGTGCTGTTGGTTCTCGTTGGCTTTGTCGGCTTCTTGCACGCCATACTCTTCAGCGCGTTCCCCGGGGAAACCAACATGACGGTACCGTATCTGATAGCCGTATTCATCGGGCTAATCACAATCGGAGTCGGTTTCCTCACCATGAAGACCACCACGCTTGCGCTCACCAACAAAAGACTTGTGGGCAAATACGGTATTATAAACACGGTTGAGCTTAACGCGCCCCTCGACAAAATCAACGACTTGACCCTCAAGCGTGGTTTGGGCGGCTTGATTCTCGGTTACAAGACAATCTGCGTAAATACATCTTCGGTCACAAGCAACTTTCGCTACATGGGAGGCACGGACGCTTTCAGAACCGCAATTATGGAAGAAACCGAGCGATTTAAGAAAAGCGGGGGCTCATCATCCTGAACATCGCCCTAAAACCGCGGACATCCGCTCTTTGCAGGTTGGAAGGGGGTGAAAACGATGAAAATCGCAGGTGGGGTGTTGCTTGTTCTCGGAGGGATACTGCTCTTTGTTTGCCTTAATCCTCCGGCAGGAGGAAGTGCAACACCTTTTGCATGGGGCGCTTCCATATTGCTTCTCCTTGCCGGGATAGTGCTGTTTTTTATAAAAATTAAGAAAAACTAGCAAAGCAGCCCTGTCCGTGTCCTGTTGTTATCCGCCCACTTGCTATTGCGGACTGTATTTCCCCCGCCCCGCCCCTTCCGGGCGGGGCTTTGCTCCGCGTAACCTCTCACAATGCTGCGGAGGGCACCGGCGGCGTTGGCGGCGGCGGGCGGCGGCGAATAAGTTTGACGCGCGCCGTGTTTTGTGGTAATCTGTATAGGGAGCGCGTTGAAAGTCTTCGCCCCGCCGCGCGCGGGGCGCGGCGCTTCCGCGTTATACTGCCCCGGCTCTAAGGAGATGGAACCACAAAATGCCCGATATGTTCTG
Organism: Oscillospiraceae bacterium; assembly: GCA_031253545.1. Lineage (GTDB taxonomy): Bacteria > Bacillota > Clostridia > Oscillospirales > UBA929 > WRLJ01. Next base: position 2,826 of record JAIRWH010000090.1, on the reverse strand, counting down.
GTGGCTTGCCGTGCCGCTCGCCTCGCTGCTACTCACGTCCGCCGCGGTATATCTGCTCGCCGCGCCGCTGCGGATAAAGCACCGCGCCGCCGCTCCCCCGAAAGACCCGCAAGTAAACGCCTCGCTTGCCGCGCACGCGGCGGACAGCCTCTCCGCGGCCATAGCCTTCCAAACCGTGTCTAACAAAGACGATTCCAACAGGAGCTACGGCGAATGGGTGCGGCTGCGCGAATACCTCAAACAGCGGTATCCGCTTGTGCACAGGACCCTCGACCGCGAGCAGTTCGGCGGTTTCTCGCTGCTTTACCGCTGGCGCGCCGCCGACCCGAAATACCCCCCGCTGCTCTTCTGCGGCCACATAGACGTGGCGCCGGCGCACGAGGGCTGGACACGTCAGCCGTTCGGCGGCGAGATTGCGGGCGGCTGTGTGTGGGGGCGCGGCGCGATAGACTGCAAATCGGTGGTCGTGTGCCTGCTGGAAGCGGCGGAGCATTTGCTCTCCGAAGGGTTCGAGCCGCAGAGGGATATTTTCCTCGCTTTCGGCCACGACGAGGAGCTCGGCGGCGAACAGGGCGCGAAAAATATCGCCAAGGCGTTTGTGCAGGCGGATATGAAGTTTGACATGGTATTAGACGAAGGCGGCTGCCTTTCGCGCGCGCCGCTGCCCATAGGCCGCCCGGCAGCCCATGTGTGCGTGGCGGAAAAAGGCAGGGCAAGCCTGAGGTTCACCGCGAAAGACGAAAACCCGCAAGCCGCCGTGCCCCCGAAGCAGTCGGCGCTGGGGCGGCTTTGCGAGGCGGTCTGCCGCTTGGAGTATAAGCCCGTGAAGTCGCGCCTCACGCCCGTGGTGCGCGATATGCTCAAAGCGCTCGCGCCGGAGCTGCCGCTTGGCCGCCGCATACTCATTTGCCACCCGTTTCTGTTTCGCGGGAAACTGCTCAAAGAGATGGAAAAGCACAGGGAAACCAACGCCCTTGTGCGCACCACCGTTGCCCCCACCATGGCGAAAGGGAGCCATTCGCCCGGCAAAATGCCGGAAACGGCGGAGTTTTTGCTAAACGCGCGGCTCTTGGTGGGCGAAAACGAAAACGCCTTCGCGCAGTATATGGCGGAGTTGACGCAGGACCTCGGCGTGGAGGTGGAAATAATGTCGGTGAAGAACCCCTCGGCTGTGTCCAAATACAATACGCAAAGTTTCGCCTCCGTGCGCCGCGCCATCGAGCATGTATTCGGCCCCGTGCCCGTGCTGCCGTCGGTCATGGCGAGCGGCACGGACGCCGCGCACTACGAGCGGTTTTCCGAATGTGTGTACCGATTCACGCCGTTTGTGCTCACGCCGGAGGAACTTGCCGGCATACACGGCCCCGACGAGCATATCAAGGTGCAGGCGCTGGGCTCGGCGGTGCTGTTTTACGAGGAGCTGATGAGGGGCGTTTAGCGCGGACCGGACACGGGCCTGTCGAAGTAATCTATCACAAGGTAAAAATACAGCAGCCCGTCGCCGAGCGCCTCCAACACGTCCGGCAGCTCGCTCACCGTGCGCTCGCTGAAATCAAAGCGCATTACGGCGGAGCCGCTTTCCGGCGCGGGGAGCAACGCGAGGGCTTCCCGCGCGGTGAGCCCGGCGCAGTCGGCGGTGTAACCCCACACCCGGTAACCGCCGGCGCGAAGGGCTTCGCCCGTGCCCTCGTCGCCCTGCGCCGCGTCGGACAGACGCGCCAATCGCGGCGCGGCAAAGCCCACGGCACGCAAGGCGCGCGCCTGTTCGCCGGGTGGCGCGGGGGTTTCCCCGTTGCCGTCGGCCACGAGCAGACCTAAGGAATGGCCGGCCGCTATCCGCCTCACGGCGGCGGGATACGCCTCCGCTCCTTGCGCGGCAAGGAAAAACGCGGCCTGTTTTCCGGCGGCATCCAATATGTCAAGTATGGGCTCGGTATATTCGTTCACCGTGCCGTCGAACGTAAGGTATACGCCGAGCGGCGGCGGCGCGGGCGGCGTGGCGGGCGGCAAGGGCGCGGACGGCGGGGCGGACGGGGGCGCGGAGGGGGATTCGGACGGCGGGGCGAGGTGCTGCTCATAGAGCACGCGCGGGGCGTCGCCTATGAGGATTCTGTACATCTCGTCGGAATAGCTGCTCCTTGTCATAACGCGCAGTATGCGGCCGTAATCGGTGGGTATAATGGAGTAGTTCCAGTCGAAGTAATCGCAAATAAACGAAACGTCTAAGTAAAACGTGGGCGAGCCCGGTTCGTTTTCCGTCACATAAAAGTACACCATGTACTCGCTTTTGCTGTCATACACTATGTATTCGTTGAAGTCAAAGACCACCACCTTGCCGCCGTGAGCCATGGAGAGGTAGCGGCGGCCGACATCCCAGTCAAACCTGACGGCAATGTTGGAATCGTACAGGAGGTGGTGCGTCACGCAAAGCGCGTCGCGCGTCTCCAAGGGGGCATACCTTGCCGTGGGCGGATACAGCATGCCGTTGTTCACGGCGGCAAAGGCGAGCGTGTCCGCGGGGGACGCGCCCCGGGCGGAGAGGGTGAGCAACGTGAACACGAGCGCCGCAAGCGCCGCCGCAGCCGCGATTTTCCGCATAACGCGCACCTCCTTGTGTTAGTTTTGCGCTTTGATACATTATACGCCGAAAGGGGGCAAAGCGCAACCGTTTAGCGGGGGGTTAGTTGATAGTGGTTAGTGGTTAGGGGTTAGTGGTTAGGAGACAGGGGAGTTTAGTTGTCAGTGGTTAGTGGTTAGGGGACGGGGGGGCGCGCTTGCGGCACGTTTAGTTGATAGTGGTTAGTGGTTAGTGGTTAGGGGACGGGG
>JAIRWH010000089.1 GCA_031253545.1 Oscillospiraceae bacterium | reverse complement strand
ATGGCGTGACGTTGGGGGAAATGCTCCCTGCGTCGCCGTTTTGTTCTCGGCGGCACCGCGCGGAGGGCGTGTATACGCTCTCCGTCGGCGGGCTTGCCGGGAATATTTATTTTGGGAGGCTTCTGCCAAATGAAAAAGCGAACCACAGCCCTTGTGTCGGCTTTCTTCCTGCTATTCACGCTTGCCGCCTGCTCCGGCGCTTCCCCCTCGCCCTCGCCCTCACGCGACAGGCAAAGCCCCTCGCCGAGCGGTGACACTTTACCCACAGACACCGACCATCCGAGCAACCCGTTTGATTGGCGCGGCGACGAACCCACGCCGAGCGAACCCGACCCCTTGCCCGACGATGCCGTCCTCAACTTCCCCGACCCCGCCTTCGAGGCGGCTGTGCGGAACGCAATCGACAAGCCGGAGGAGGATATTACCAAGGGCAATGTAGCGGGGGTGACGGTGCTTGATGTGAGCGGAACTTATGGGGTACGCGGCGACATCAAAGACCTGACCGGCATAGAGCACTTCACCGCGCTGACAAACCTTAGCTGCAGATACAACCAACTCACCATGCTTGACGTTACGCTCCTCACCGCGCTGACAAGCCTTAACTGCCGCTATAACTACTTTCCCAACAAATCCGCCATAATCGGCCTCAATGAAAGCAGAACAACGCTCTCCTTCGACCCCCAAAACTCCCGCTGACCCCCGTCCCTTCGCCTTCCGCCCCCTGCGTGTGTACGATAATCCCAAAAAGCGCAACCCTCGATTGCGCCACAGCGCGCGGCAGCGGGGCGGGTTTTGCGGAGAATGATTCCGCGACGAAAACGCGTTAAGGAGATGGCGCTATGAGCGGGGACAAGGGCGGCCGCTTTGAGGAAGTCATTGCCGCCGCTTGCAAATTACCGTATTGCCGAATTGACCGCGACGAATTTCTGACCAAGCAGCTGAAAAACAAGGTCAATTCGGAGCGGCTTGCGGACGCGCTGGAATACGGGACAGTAAACGCGGGGATACAGGTCAAAACGCTTGATATGCTTGCGGTCGGCGCGATTAAGTTAGAAAGAACAAAAGCCACGGTATTGTCCGCCGGAGCGGGGATACCGGGCGGTCTTGCGCTGATAGGAGCTGTTCCCGCCGATTTGGCGCAGTTCTACGCCCATGTGCTGCGAGTTGCCCAAAAACTCGCGTACATATATGGATACAAGCGATTGGATATGGACGATGCCATAGAAAACCGCTTGGTTATTCTGCTTGGCGCGATGCTTGGCGTCAACGCGGCGAACGCGGCTCTCGCGAAGTTTGCCGCGGCCAACGCGTCTAAAATAGGCGCGAGAGTGGCCGCCATGCCGCTCAGTAAACACGCCGTTTACAACATAGCCAAGAAAACATTGGCATGGGTAGGCGTAAAGCTGACAAAAGACACCGCCGGTAAAGCCGTGGCCAAAGCCGTGCCGTTAGTGGGCGCTTTGGTGTCCGGCTCTCTGACGGCCGCCGTTTTTTCGCGCATGGTGAAAAAACTGAAGGATGACTTATCAAGGCTTGCGTCTATGTCGCCGGAGGATTTAGAGAAAGAAAGCGCGGCAGCCGATGTCATTCTTGCGGATTATGAAATTATGGCAAACGGCGAGTCGGCAGACGAAACGGTGTTACAGACCCCAATGCGGAAGTCCTTTTAGCGGAGCGTTGACTTTCCCCGGCCGAGAGATACTGCGCCCCCGCCGTAATCCCCTCCCCCCGCAACCCCGTCTCCTAACCGCTAACAACCGACAACTCCCTTTGCGCCGCGTTTTGTTGTGTTATACTCTCTCCGTGCCGTCGCGGAAAAAAACAAAAGCGAGGTGTGTTTTTGTGGGCAAGAGACACCAACACAAGCTGCTCCCTCTTTTTCTCGCGCTATCAATCGCCCTTGCCGCCTGCTCCGGCGGCGCTTCGCCCTCGCCCTCGCCCTCACGCGACAGGCAAAGCCCCTCGCCGAGCCGTGACACTTTACCCACAGACAACGACAATCCGAGCAACCCGTTTGATTGGCGCGACGACGAACCCTCGCCGAGCGAACCTGACCCCACGCAGAGCGAAGAACCGTCGCCGTCCGAGGACAAACCCTCGCCTTCGCGCAGTCCGTCACCTTCGCCTTCCCCGTCCCCCTCGCCATCGCCGTCACCCAGTCCGTCACCCTCGCCTTCGCCCTCTCCAAGCGTCAGACCCAGTCCGTCACCCTCGCCATCGCCGTCGCCATCCCCCTCACCATCACGCAGCCCTTCGCCGTCACCCTCGCCTTCGCCCTCGCCAAGCCCAAGTCCGTCACCAAGATCCAGCCCCTCACCCTCGCCCTCGCCCAGTCCAAGCCCTTCGCCTTCACCCGGTCCGTCGCCGAGCGTCAACCCCTTGCCCACACCCGGTCATTATGTCGGCAATGCAGTCAGCAAGGTTTTTCATTTACCCACCTGTGGCACCCTCCCAACAAAAAACAGGCTGGATTTCTATGGCGTAACCAGAGAGTATATGATTGAAAAGGGCTACAGGCCTTGCAGCCGTTGCAAGCCATGATGGCCGCCGATTACGCCGCAACCCGATAACTCAGCCCCGCCCCGCCCCTTCCGGGCGGGGCTTTGCTCTGTGCGCCACCCTGCGGGAGCGCCGCCGCGCGGCGGGAAACGCAACTTATGTGCCGCGCTTGCGCGGTTCGGTTGCCGCCCGCGGAAAACAAGGATTGACAGCGCGGGCGGTTTGGTATAAAATGGCAAGGTGTGATAATATGAGAGCGGATAAGACAAAGGCAGCGAGGTTGCCGAAACACGGAGGAGGGTGCCGGATATGGGCGGTGAAACCCCGCGGCCGCAAAACCCGCTCGCGCAGATAGACGTATTGGTGGCGCAGGCTCAGGAAGCCTTGGCGCGCTACATGGACATGACGCAGGAGCAGGTGGACGCTTGTGTGCACGCCATGACCATGGCGGGGGTGGACAAGCACCTCCACCTTGCCAAGCTCGCCTTCGAGGAAACAAAGCGCGGCGTTATGGAAGACAAGGTTATCAAGAACATGTTCGCCACGGAATATATCTGGCACAGCATAAAATATCAAAAGACCGTGGGCGTGGTGGAGGAAAACGATGCCGAGGGCTACGCGGACATCGCCGAGCCGGTGGGCGTGGTGGCGGGCGTAACGCCCGTGACCAACCCCACGTCCACCACACTGTTTAAGTCGCTCATCTGCGCCAAGACGCGCAACCCCATCATCTTTGGTTTCCACCCCGGCGCGCAGCGCAGCTCCTCGGAAGCCGCCCGCATTGTGCGCGACGCCGCCGTGGCCAAAGGCGCGCCGGAGCATTGCGTACAATGGATTACCGAGCCGTCTGTCGAGGCCACGAACGCCCTTATGAACCACCCCGGCGTATCGCTCATACTCGCCACGGGCGGCGCGGGCATGGTACGCTCCGCGTACAGCGCCGGCAAACCCGCCCTTGGCGTGGGTCCGGGCAACGTGCCCTGCTATATCCACCGGGGCGTAAACATAGCCCGTGTCTGCACCGACCTCATGATAAGCAAGACGTTCGACAACGGCATGATATGCGCCTCCGAGCAGGCGGTCATCGTGCACGAAGATGTCAGCGCGGCCTTCGAGGCCTACCTCACGGAGCACAACTGCCGTTTCCTCGCCCCGCCGGAGATAGACGCGCTCACCGCCTTCGTGATAGACAAGGGCACGGGGAAGGTCAACCCCGCCTGCGTGGGTCAGCCGGCGGAATGGATAGCCGCGCAAGCGGGCATATCCGTGCCCCCGCGCACCAAGATATTGCTCGCGCGCCTGCCGGAGCCGTCCTTGGAATACCCGCTCTCCATAGAAACGCTCATGCCCGTGCTGGCGTATTTCGTGGTGAAAGACGAAGCGCAGGGCTTTGACTTTGCCAAAAAAATGCTCCTGCTGGGCGGTTTGGGTCATTCGGCGGTCATCCACAGCGACGACGAGGCCCTTTGCCTGCGCTACGGGCAGGAGATGAAGGTCGGCCGCGTCATCATAAACAGCCCCTCCTCGCAGGGAGCCATAGGCGACATCTACAACACCAACACCCCCTCGCTCACGTTGGGCTGCGGTTCGTTCGGGCGCAACTCCACCACGTCGAACGTGTCCAGCGTCAACCTCATCAACAAAAAGAGGGTCGCCCGGAGGAGGACCAACATGCAATGGTTCAAGATACCCTCGCGCATATATTTCGAGAAAGGTTCCGTGCAATACCTCGAAAAAATGCCCAATATCAGCCGCGCGTTCATCGTGACCGACCCCACCATGGCAAAGCTCGGCTATGTGGACAAAGTGCTGTATTATCTGCGCCGCCACCCCGACCATGTGCGCTGCGAAATCTTCTCCGACGTGGAGCCGGACCCATCCGTGGAGACCATACGGCGCGGCGTGTCGTCCATGAACAGCTTTGAGCCGGACGTTATAGTGGCTTTGGGCGGCGGCTCCGCCATAGACGCAGCCAAGGGTATGTGGCTCTTCTACGAAAACCCCGACACCGACTTCGACGGCTTGAAACTCCGTTTCCTCGACATCCGCAAACGCGCCTTCCACTACCCCAACCTCGGCAAAAAGGCGCAGCTTGTGGCCATACCCACCACCTCCGGCACGGGCAGCGAGGTCACCTCCTTCTCCGTGATTACCGACAAAGCCGCCGGCAACATAAAGTATCCGCTCGCCGATTACGAGCTTACGCCCGATGTGGCCATCATAGACCCGCAGTTTGCCGCCACAATGCCCCGCTCTATTGTGGCGGACACGGGCATTGACGTGCTGACCCACGGCTTGGAGGCCTATGTGTCGGTCCTCGCCTCCGACTACACCAACGGCCTCGCGGTGAAGGCCATCGAAATGGTCTTCCGCTATCTGCCGCGCAGCTACGCGGACGCGGGCGACGCCACGGCGCGCGAGAAGCTCCACAACGCCTCCTGCATAGCGGGCATGGCGTTTACCAACGCCTTCCTCGGCATCAACCACTCGCTTGCCCATAAGCTCGGCGGCGAGTTCCACATACCCCACGGGCGCGCCAACGGTGTGCTGTTGCCCTATGTCATCGCCTACAACGCCCAAAAGCCCGACAAGTTCCCCATCTTCCCCAAATACAGCGAGCACTCCGCCGACTTCCGCTACTCGCAAATCGCCCACAGGTTGCGGCTCGGCGGCAATACGCGCGAGGAGGAAATCCAAAACCTTATCAACGCCGTGAAAGGCCTCATGCGCGAAATCAACCTGCCCATGAGCATCAAAGACTGCGGCGTGGACGAGCGGGAGTTCCTCTCGAAAGTCCCCGCCTTGGCCGAAAACGCCTTCGAGGACCAATGCACGGTGGCCAACCCCCGATACCCCTTGGTCACGGACTTAGAGGACATCTACAAAAAAGCATTTTACGGAGAGGAGTAAAAGCGCATGAGCCAAAAAGTGTTTGCCACCAAGTTTGAGAACGTGTGCGCCGTGCTGGAAAAATACGGCAACGACCCGCACAGGTTGGTGGCCATCCTGCAGGAAATCCAAGACGCCTACTCGTACCTTCCCGAAGACATCATGGCCTATGTGGCCACAGCCCTGCGCGTGACCCCCGGCGCCGTGTACGGCGTGGCCACCTTCTACTCCCACTTCACGCTGCAGCCCAAAGGCAAATACGTCATCCGCGTCTGCGACGGCACAGCCTGCCATGTGAAGAAGGCCTCGGAGATTATCTCGGTTATCGAAAAGGAGCTGGGGCTGAACGAAAAGAAAAAGACAAGCGACGATTTGCTGTTCACCCTCGAAATCGTGGCTTGCCTCGGCGCTTGCGGCCTTGCCCCCGTGGTCATGGTAAACGAGGAGGTCCACGGCTCCATGAACGCGGAAAAGACCGCCGAGCTCATCAAAAAGTTACGCGAGGAGGAAGGGCGCAATGGCTGAGCAAATGACCTTAGAACGCCGCGCGGAGCATTTCCGCGCCTCCATGGATGCCTGCCGCTGCCGCGTCATCGTCTGCGCGGGCACAGGCTGCATCGCGGGCGGCTCCATGCAGATATTCGACGCTTTCCGTGAGGAGATTGCCAAACGGGGGCTGTCCGTGAGCGTATTCCTTGAAAAGGAGGGCGCGGACAACGCCTTGGCCATCTCCGGCTGCCAGGGTTTCTGCCAGATGGGGCCGCTCGTGGCCATACAGCCCCACGGCATACTCTACTGCATGGTCAAGCCCGGCGACGCGGGCGAGATTACAGACACCACCCTCGTGGGCGGCAAGCCCGTGGAGCGCCTGCTGTATAAGCGCCCGTCCGACGGCGCGAGCGTGTGCGACATGAAGAAAATCCCCTTCTACGAAAAGCAGCACAGGCTCACATTGGAGTTTTGCGGCAACATAGACGTGCGCGACCTCGACGAATACATCGCGCGCGGCGGCTATTTCCAAGCGCGCAGAGCCGTGTTCGAGCTGAGCGACACGCAAATCTGCGAGCAAATCCTCGCCTCCGGCCTGCGCGGGCGCGGCGGCGCGGGGTTCCCCACGGGCCGCAAGTGGGACCTTACCCGTAAAAACCCCGGCGACGTGAAATACGTTATCTGCAACGGCGACGAGGGCGACCCCGGCGCGTTTATGGACCGCTGCGTGATGGAGGGCGACCCCCACGCCGTGCTCGAGGGCATGATTGTGGCGGCGAAGGCCGTGGGCGGCACGGCGGGCTTCATCTATGTGCGCATGGAATACCCCCTCGCCGTGCAACGCTTGAAGGCGGCCATAGAAGCCGCGCGCGAGGCGGGGTTCTTGGGTAAAAAAATCTTCGGCTCCGATATGGACTTCGATATTTCCGTCATGGAAGGCGCGGGGGCGTTTGTGTGCGGCGAGGAAACGGCGCTTATCGCCTCGCTCGAAGGCCGGCGCGGCATGCCCACCATAAAGCCGCCGTTCCCTGCGGAAAAAGGGCTCTTCGGCAAGCCCACCGTCATCAACAACGTGGAGACCCTCGCCACCATACCGCGCATACTCCGCATGGGCGCGGACGAATACGCCAAGCTCGGCACAGACACCGCCAAGGGCACGAAGACCTTTGCCCTCACCGGCCATGTGGCCAACACCGGGCTTATCGAAGTGCCCTTCGGAGCGACGCTCAGGGAAGTGGTGGGCGACATCGGCGGCGGCGTTACCCGCGACGACGGCTCGCTCTGCGGCTGCGACTTCAAGGCCGTGCAAATCGGCGGGCCGAGCGGCGGCTGCCTCACACAGGAGCACTTAGACCTGCCGCTCGACTACGACAACCTCAAAAAAGTGGGCGCCATGGTGGGCTCCGGCGGGCTTGTGGTCATGAACCAAGGCACCTGCATGGTGAAAATCGCCCGCTACTTTATGAAGTTCACGCAAAACGAATCCTGCGGCAAGTGTGTGCTTTGCCGCGAGGGCACGCGCCAGATGCTCAATTTGCTCGACGACATCATCGAAGGGCGCGGCACGGAGGAAACCATGAAGCTCTTGGAGGAGCTCGCGGAAGTGGTCAGTTTGGGCTCGCTTTGCGCCCTGGGCAAGACCGCCCCCAACCCCGTGCTCTCCACCATCAAAAACTTCCGCGCCGAATACGATGCCCACATCTACGAGAAACGTTGCCCCACGGGCAGCTGCGAGGCCCTCGCCTCCTACCGCATCATCCCCGAAAAATGCAAAAGCTGCTCCCTGTGCGCGCGAAAGTGCCCCGTGGGGTGCATATCCGGCGAAAAGGGCAAGCCGTATGTCATAGACTCGTCCAAGTGCATAAAGTGCGGCGCTTGCGCCGCGGGGTGCAAGTTCGGCGCGGTGGTCAGGGGCTGAGGTAAGCCGCCGTCAATTTCCGAAGCGATAATACGCTCATAGGAGGGTTTTTGTATGGCAACAGTCACGGTAGACCGCGTGGCGGTAAACATCGAAGACGAGCGCAACCTGCTTGAATTGATACGCAAAGTCGGCATAGACCTGCCCACATTCTGCTACCACTCCGAAATCAGCGTATACGGCGCGTGCCGCATGTGCATGGTGGAGGTGGAAGGGCGCGGCGTGCTGCCCGCCTGCTCCACGAAGCCGGAACCGGGCATGGTGGTGAGCACCCACACCGAGAAAATCCGCAATATGCGCCGCATGATTATCGAGCTCACCTTGGCGAGCCACGACTGCCGCTGCACCACCTGCCCCAAAAGCGGCGAATGTCGCTTGCAGGCGGTGGCCAACCAGCTCGGCGTGCGCGAGGTACGCTTCAAGCAAATGGGTGCCGAGACGGAGAAGGATTATTCCTCGGAGGCCGTGGTGCGCGACCCGGGCAAGTGCATACTCTGCGGCGACTGCGTGAGGGTCTGCGGCGAATTGCAGAGCGTGGGCGCGTTGGACTTCACCGGGCGCGGCGCGCGCAGCGCCGTGGTCACGTGTTTCAACAAGGGTTTGGGTGAAATTGAGTGCGTCAACTGCGGCCAGTGCGTGAAGGTATGCCCCGTGGGCGCGCTTACCCCGAAGTACCACGCCTCGAAGGTGTGGGAAGCCATATACGATAAGTCCAAAACGGTGGTGGTGCAGATAGCGCCCGCCGTGCGGGTGGCGCTCGGCGAGTTCTTCGGCGAAAAGCCCGGCACACTCACCATAGGCAAGACCGTCACAGCCTTGCGGCGCATGGGTTTCGACCGCGTATACGACACCTGCCTCGGCGCGGACTTCACCGTGGTGGAGGAGGGCCGCGAATTCCTCGCCCGTCGCGAGAAAGGCGAAAATCTCCCGATGTTCACCTCCTGCTGCCCGGCGTGGGTCAAGTTTGCCGAGCAGTATTACCCCGACCTGCTGGGCAACCTTTCCACCTGCCGCTCGCCCATGCAGATGTTCAGCGCGCTCTGCAAAGACCGCCTTGCCGCGGAGTTGGGCATAAAGCGCGAAGACATAGTAATCGTGGCCGTTATGCCCTGCACGGCCAAAAAGTTTGAGGCGCGGAGGCCGGAGTTTGCCGAAGGCGGCAACCCCGACACAGACTTTGTGCTCACCACCGGCGAACTTGCCGTTATGCTCCGTGAAAGCGGCATTGAGCTTGCCAACATGGAGCTCGGCTCCTACGACGCGCCCTTCGGCGTATACACCGGCTCGGCCGTCATCTTCGGCGCGTCCGGCGGCGTGAGCGAGGCTGTGCTGCGCTTTGCCTCCAACGAGCTGCAAAAGGGCTCGCCCGTGGAGTTTTCGCAGGTGCGCGGGCAGCAAGGGGTGAAAAAGGCGCAGGCGCAATTCGGTGACGTCACCCTCAACCTTGCCGTGGTGAGCGGCTTGGCCAACGCCCGCGCGCTCATAGACCGCATACGCTCCGGGGAGGAACATTACGACATAGTAGAGGTCATGGCTTGCGCCGGAGGCTGCGTAAACGGCGGCGGCCAGCCCATCACGCTCGACCGCCTCGCGGCCGCGCACCGCGCCTGCGGTCTCTACGACAACGACAAAATGCTGCAATTCCACATCAGCGCCGACAACCCCTGCTTGCAGCAGACATACCGCGAACACCTTGACGAGCACAAAATCCACCGCCTGCTCCACACGAAATACGAAAACCGCAAACGCATCATACAAGACGACTTCGTGCTGGGCGACAAAAAGCCCGCCGAGGCGAAACTCTCGCTGTCTATATGCTTCGGCACAAGCTGCTACCTGCGCGGCGCGCAACAGCTATACAACGGCGTATTGGCGTACCTCCGCTCCAAGGGGCTTGAAGAGGCCACGGAGTTTTCCGCCAATTTCTGCGGCGAGCACTGCAAGAAAGGCCCCGTGCTCACCGTGAACGGCAAACTGCTTGAAAACTGCACCGTGGAAATGGCCGTGAGTGAAATCGAAAAAACCGCCTTGGCATGAGCAGCCCCGTATACACCGTAGCCGCCGACTGCCGCGACTGTTACCGTTGCGTGCGCTCCTGCCCCGTGAGCGCCATTCGCGTCGCGGGGGGTCGGGCTCACATTGAAGACGAGCTGTGCGTGGGTTGCGGCACATGCGTGCGCGAATGTCCGCGCCGCGCCAAACGTATACGCAACGACTTAGAGAGCGCCAAGGCGCTCGCGCAAGGCGGTCGCGCCGCCGCTTCCGTGGCGCCGTCTTTCGCCGCCCTATATGGCGGGCCGCTCGCCCTTCGCCTGCCGTCGGCCTTACGCCGCCTCGGCTTCGCCGTGGTGGGCGAGACCGCCGCCGGAGCGGAATATATCACGGAGCGCTCATTCGCCCCCGGGCGGAGCGGGCGTATCTGCACAGCCTGCCCCGCCGCCGTGAGCTATGTGGAAAAATACCGCCCGCGCCTGCGCGGCGAGTTAATCGGCGTGGCCTCGCCCATGGTGGCGCACGGGCGGCTCTTGAAGGCGCTGTATCCCGGCGTGGGCGTGGTGTTCATCGGCCCGTGCGCGGCAAAGAAAGCCGAGGCGCGGCGCGAGGAAAACCGCGATGCCGTGGACTGCGCGCTGACCTTTGAGGAGCTGGCGCAATGGCTTGGCGAGGAAGGCGTGAACTTGGAGCAATGCCCGGAGAGCGGGTTTGATTACTCCGGCTCTTGCGGCAAGGCGCGCCTGTTTCCCATGGAAGGCGGCATGCTCGCCGCGGGCGGCAAAGACCCCGGCCCCCCGGCGGGGCATTTGCCCGTGTCCGGCGCGCGGGCCGTGATGGACCTGCTGGGCGATGAGGCGGCCGTTGCCGCCCTTACCGTTATCGAGCCGCTTTTTTGCGCCGGGGGCTGCGTAAACGGCCCCGCCCTCGGAGCCGAAGGCTCGCTCTATACCCGCCGCGCCCGCGTGGCGGCGTATGCCGCAAGCTCCTCCGACGACACGGGGCGCGAAAGGCCGGAAGTGCCCGTCGAGCGGGCGTTTACCGCCGAGCCCGTTGATATGGAGCCCGTGCCGCAAAGCGCCATAGAGAAAATCTTCGAGACCATGGGCAAGACCGACCCGGAGCAACGGCCGGACTGCGGCGCTTGCGGCTACCCCACATGCGAAGAAAACGCCGCCGCCATCGCGCGCGGCATGGCCGAGCCGGAGATGTGCATGCCCTATATGCGCCGATTGGCGCAGCAGCGCACCGACCGCATTATCGAGACAATGCCCTGCGGGGTGGTCATCTTGGACGCGGAACTGAATATGCTCCAGATGAACCCGGCGTTCATGAAGATGTTTATGTGCGGCGGCGGCATACTTGGGCGGCGCGTGTCGTATCTGCTCAAAGCCGACGGCTACGAGGCCGTGCAGTCGGGCGCGGCGGAAAAATACGAATCCGTGCAGGTAAAATACGGCATAAAGTTCCACGAGCTAATCTACGCCCTGCGCGAAAACGGCCAATACGCGGGCATATATTCCGACATCACCAAGCTCACATACGACCCGGCGCACCTTGATGCCATAAAGACCCAGACATTGCGCCACGCGCAGGAGTTTTTGGAGCACCAGGTCAGTTTTTCGCAGGAAATGGCGCATTTTTTGGGCAAGAGCGCCGCCAAAAGCGAAGAAATAGCCAAACAGCTCATTGGTTTGTATAGTGAGGACGGCTGACGCGCTCCCCCGCAGGCTGCGGGCGCGGGGTCTTTCTTGCTCCCATCCCCCTGCGGGGGAGGGGAGCCTCCCGGCACGATACACGGCCGGGACGGGTGACGCGCCATGCTGTATATAGCCGACTATACCCGCCACGAGACCAAGACCGGCCTTGCCGTGTGCGGCGATTACAGCCTCTGCGCCCGCCTCCCGCACGGCACGGCGTATGTGTTGGCCGACGGCATCGGCTCCGGCGTATACGCCTGCGTTTCCGCCGTCGTCTGCGCCGAACGCGTTATGGAGCATATACGCCTCGGCACATCCCCCCGCGCGGCAAGCGAATTGGCGGCCGCGTCCATGCACCGCGCGCGCACCGAAGATATGCCGTTTGCCGCGTTTTCGGCGGCCATGGTCTTGCCCGACGGGGCTTTTACCGTGTATACCTACGAATCGCCGCAGCCCTTACTGCTCAAGGGCGGCGTGGCCACCGCGCTCACTCCGAGGGTCTACGCGGCGGGCTACGAGGCCGTGGGCGAGTGCGCGGGCAAATTAGAAACGGGCGATTCGCTGCTGCTCATGTCCGACGGAGTCACTCAGGCGGGCTTAGGCCACGGCCGGGGCTTCGGCATAGGCTCCCCCGGCGTGGCGGAATACATCAACCGGCACCCCGCCGGAGATATATCGCGCCTGCCCGAAAGCGTGGCGGAATATTGCGCCTGCGTGTCCGGCGGCAGGCACGAAGACGATACCTCGCTCGCGCTGCTGCACTGCCGCGAAGCCTCGGAGCTGACGCTGCTCACGGGCCCGCCGCTCAACCGCGCGCTCAACGGCGCTTACGCGCAGGCACTCGCGCGGGCCGCGGGCAAAAAGGCCGTGTGCGGCTCCACCACCATTGACATAATATCGCGTGAGCTCGGCGTGACCGCCGAGCCCATTATCTCGAAGTCCGCGGGCGCGATGCCGCCCGAATACGCCCTTGAGGGCGTGGACATCGCCACGGAGGGCGCCATCACGCTCAACCGGGTGTGCAACATATTGGGCGAGCCCCCGGAGGAGCTGCAAGGCAACGCGTATGTGCTGCGCCTGTGCAGGCTGCTGCTCGAAGCGGACGTTGTGCACCTGCACATAGGCCAAGCCGTCAACGACGCGCACGAGGGCATAACCTTCAAGCTCTCCGGCGTGCGCGTGCGCCGCGCCGCCGTGCGCTCCATAGCGGAAAAGCTGCGCGGCATGGGCAAA
>JAIRWH010000061.1 GCA_031253545.1 Oscillospiraceae bacterium | reverse complement strand
AGGAGCGGGGGCTGCCGCCCCCGCGCCCCCGCTCCTTCCGCCGTCACCCGCGCCAAACAACGGGAAGCCGCCCGCCTTCGCAAAGGCAAACGGGCCCGCGCCGCCGGAAAGGCCGATTTCCCGAAGATTGCAAAAAAACTAAATTACCCTATTGCGTTTTGCGCGATTGTGTATTATGATAGACAGAAGGCGTGGTAATGCCGCGCGCCGTGAGGCGGTAACGAGGTGCTTGCCGTATGCAACGCGACAACAAGAACAACGAGACCCTCAGGGCGCTGTCTTACCTTTCATACATCGGCGTATCGCTTGCCACCTGCGTGTTCATAGGCGTTATGCTCGGCCGTTTCCTCGATTCCAAGCTCGGCACATCCCCCTGGCTTTTGCTCCTCTTCACCCTGCTTGGCTTTGGGGCGGCCGTCAAGTCCATCTTCGACATGGCCGGCAAGCAATAACACGCCGAAAGGGGCGAACCCGTGAAGCTGTCTAAGGCCGCCAGGAGCATGATTGCCGTCATCTCCGCCCTGTTGCCGGTTATATGCGCCGCCGGCGCCGCGTTTTACCGTTCCCTTGAGGTGTTGCCTTTCGCGCTCTGGGCTTTCCTCGCCTCGGTAGTCAGCGTGGCGAAGGTGCTTGTGGTGGAAGACACCGTAAACAAGGTTTCCGCCATCGCCGACCAAAAAGAGGGCAAGCGTTTTGCCCACCGCCGCTACTTCTTCCGTATGTTCCTCACCGCCGCGGTGCTGGCTCCGGCAGCCCTCGTTGCCAACGGCACATACTCCGCCCTGTGGGGCGCCGTGGCCGGTGTTCTCACATTCCAAATAGCCGCGATGAGCCTGCGCTTTTTCAAGCTCGACGAAGACCCCGCGGACAGCCCCATCAACAGTGGAGGTGACTGACTTTGAGCGAGATTGCGTATCCGTCCTTCGCTCCCTCGGCGTTGTCAAGATTGGCGGTGCGGCGTTATGGCGGATAAGACCGCGGACAAAAAAGAGGTAAAGCGGCCCAAAAAGTTGCCGCTCTTCTTGGGTATCCTGCTTGTGGTGGCCGTGCTCACCTTCCTGTTCAAGATGTTCTCCATCTGGGCGGCGGGTGATTCGGCCGGCAAGGGCATCAACTTCGACGTGAAGAATTACGCCGTGCTCCATATCGGCGGCGTTGACGTGTGGATAACGGAATCGCTGGTCAACGCGTGGATTATCATGGCCGTGCTCATAGTGTTTGCCATCGCCGCCCGCGTCGCGCTCAAAAAGTTCGGCGATGTGCCGAAAGGCTTCCAGAATATAATCGAGATGCTCGTGGAGTTCTTCGACAACTTCGTGAAGGGCAGCGCGGGCGAGCGCCTTATGCCGCTCGGCAACTGGTACTTCATGGTCTTCGGCTTCATCTTGGTCTCCAACCTCAGCGGGCTTGTGGGTCTACGCCCCCCCACCGCCGACTGGACCATGACGTTTACCTTCGCCCTCATCACATTTATACTCATACAGTCCATCGCCCTCAAAGCCAAAGGGGGCAGGTTCTTCAAGCAGTTCATCAACCCGCTCAACATCATCGGCGAGGTGGCGCGGCCCATTTCGCTCAGTTTCCGTCTGTTCGGCAACATCGTGGGCGGCCTCATACTCATGAGCCTGATATACGGCCTTGTGCCCGTGTTCGTGAAGTTCGGCGTACCCGCCGCGCTCCACTTCTACTTCGACCTCTTCGCCGGGGTGCTGCAGGCGTATATCTTCAGCATACTCAGCCTTTCGTTTATAGCGGCCTCGTCTTCGGACTGACGCGGTTTCAGAAATTTTTATATGGAGGAAGTTATCAATGAGCCCTGACATCAACGCCTTCGCGGAAGCCTTGGCAAGCGTGCTCGCAGCCGGACAAATCGGCGCGGGTATCGCCATCCTCGCCACATTCTTCACCGCCATCGGGCAAGGCAACATCGTGGCAAAGACCATCGAATCCACGGCGCGTCAGCCGGAGGCTGCGGGCGCTATCAGACCCACCATGTTCATCGGTCTCGCCATGGCGGAGACCGGCGGTATCTACGGCTTGGTTATCGCCTTCGTCATGCTGTTCGTCAACCCGCTCGGCACATGGTTCTTCAATCAGCTGGCAAGCAAGTTCGGCCTATAAACTCGTAGAGGGTGTGATTGGATTGACGACATTGCTCTTTCTCACCTTGGAGTTTCCGAGCGGGCGTATGTTTGCGCTGGACGGGCAGACCATCGTGCAAATCATCGCGCAAATCATCAACGTTTCCCTTTTAGCCTTTGTCTTGGCAAACATCCTCTATCAGCCCGTGAGGAAATTCCTCGCCGCCCGTTCCGGACGTATTGCGGACCAACTTGAGCAGGCCGCCGCCGACAAGGCGCAAGCCGCCGAATTGAAGCAACAGTACGAACAGATGCTCAAAGACGCGGGTCGCAAGTGCGACGAGCTGATTGAGGAAAGCCGCAAAAACGCCGCGGAGACAGCTCGGCGCATGGTGGCCGACGCGAGGCACGAAACGGACGCCTTGAAAGCCCGGGTGGATGCCGAGGTCAAAATGGAATGGGAACGCGCCCGCGCGGACATGAAGCGCGCCATTGTGGAGGTTTCCGCCGCCATGACGGCGAAATTCATCGCCCTGTCCATTGACGACAAGACAAGCGACCGCCTCTTCGACGAGGCAATGAGCGAACTGCGGGGCGTGCCGTGGCAAAGCTGAGCGCCATATACGCCGAGGCGTTGTATTCGCTTGCCGAGCAGCGGAAGGGCAGGGAGGAACTGCGCGAGCAGGCCGAATTGGCGCGCGATGCGCTCGCTTTCGGCGATACCCGCAGGGTGCTGCTCCACCCCCACATCTCCAACGGCGAAAAGAAAACGTTTCTCAAAGGCATCTTTGCCTCGCGTATCCATGAAGAGCTTTTCAATTTCCTTTGCCTTGCCATTGACAAAAACCGCGAAGCGTTTATCGTGCCCGCGCTCTCCGCGCTCATCGGCATTATAGACCACCGCGGCAGCAAGACGTCCGCCTCCGTGGGCAGCGCCGCGCCGCTTTCGCAAAAGCAAGAGAGCGAGCTGCAAAAGACCCTAAGCGAGCGCATGGGCAAACAGGTGGAGATTACCCAAAAGGGCGACCCTTCGCTAATCGGCGGCCCGTGCGTCCATGCAGGCGACTTTTTCGTGGACTTATCCGTAAAGAAGCGCATATCTGACCTGACAACCTATTTGAAAGAGGGGTGCGGTGCGTGACCCTTAAACCTGATGAGATTAGCTCCGTCATAAAGCAGCAGATACAGGCCTATACGTCCAAACTCGATGTGGCGGAAGCGGGCAGCGTCATACAGGTGGGCGACGGTATCGCCCGCGTGTACGGGCTCGACAACGCCATGAGCGGCGAACTCTTGGAGTTTACCGGGGGTGTCTTCGGCATCGCGCTCAACATTGACGAAGACAGCATAGGCGCGGTGTTGCTCGGACCGGATTCCAAAATCCGCGAGGGGGACCTCGTGAAGCGCACGAAACGCATTGTGGAGGTGCCCGTGGGCGACGCCATGCTCGGTCGCGTGGTCAATCCGCTCGGCCAGCCCATAGACGCGAAAGGCCCCATTAACGCCTCGGCGGCCCGGCAGATTGAGCGGCGCGCCCCGGGCGTTATCGAGCGCGGCGAGGTCAACAAGCCCTTGCAAACGGGCATAAAGGCCATTGACGCCATGGTGCCCATCGGGCGCGGCCAAAGGGAGCTGATTATCGGCGACCGCCAGACCGGCAAGACGGCCATTTGCGTGGACACCATACTCAACCAGAAGGGCACCGGTGTGCTGTGCATATACGTGGCTATCGGTCAGAAGGCCTCCACGGTAGCGCGCATAGCCAAGACCTTGCAGGAAGCCGGCGCTATGGATTACACGGTCATCGTGGCCGCCACGGCAAGCGACCCGTCGCCGCTCCAGTACATCGCCCCCTACGCGGGCTGCGCCATGGGCGAAGAGTGGATGGAGCAGGGCCGCGATGTGCTGGTCATTTACGACGACCTCTCCAAACACGCCGTGGCGTACAGGGCGCTCAGCCTGTTGCTGCGCCGCCCGCCCGGCCGCGAGGCTTACCCCGGCGACGTGTTCTACCTCCATTCCCGCTTGCTCGAGCGCGCCGCGAAACTCAGCGACAAACGCGGCGGCGGCTCACTTACCGCCTTGCCGGTCATTGAGACCCAAGCGGGCGACATCTCCGCCTATATCCCCACCAACGTCATCTCCATTACCGACGGGCAGATTTACCTTGAAGCCGAGGCGTTTAACAACGGCATACGGCCGGCCATCAACCCCGGCCTTTCGGTTTCCCGCGTGGGCGGCGCGGCGCAGATACCCGCCATGAAGAAAATCGCCGGCCCGTTGCGTATCGAGCTGGCGCAGTACAGAGAGCTCGCGTCCTTCGCCCAGTTCGGTTCCGACCTCAGCAAAGACACGCTCGACCGCCTCAGGCACGGCGAACGTATTGTGGAAATCCTCAAGCAGGCGCAGTACGCCCCCATGCCCGTGGAGCGGCAGGTCATACTCCTGTACGCGCTCACGCACAAGTATTTCAAGAACGTCAACGTGGAGAACGTGCGCGACACGGAAGAAGAGTTCCTTAGGTATATCACCGAGCAGCACGCCGCCCTCGCCGATGAAGTGCGCGAAAAGGGCGCGGTGTCGCACGACCTGGAGGAAAAAATCATCGCCGCCGCCGAGGCCTTCGTGCAGAAAAGCAAGTAAAGAGGGGGTGCCCGTATGCCTTCGATGAAAGCCGTCAAACGCCGCATTGTCAGCGTTAAGAGCACCCAGCAGATTATGAAGGCCATGAACCTTGTGGCTGCCTCCAAACTGCAGAAGACCAAAGGCAAACTCGAAATCGTGCGCCCCATGTTTTCCGACATCAAGAACCTCATGGACGGTATCCGCGCCG
This sequence comes from Oscillospiraceae bacterium, assembly GCA_031253545.1. GTDB lineage: Bacteria > Bacillota > Clostridia > Oscillospirales > UBA929 > WRLJ01. The sequence continues at coordinate 3,837 of JAIRWH010000061.1, read as the reverse complement.
ACAGCGACGGCTCCGACGAGAGCGTGTACGCGGAGAAGCGCGACGTGAAAAACATTGTATGCGTGGTCATCACCAGCGACAGGGGTCTTTGCGGCAGCTACAACATCAACATCTCCAAAGAGGCGCTCGGCTTCATTAACAAGTCCGACAAACAGGTGAAGGTCGTGGCCATCGGCACGAAGGGCTGGGAGTTCTTCCGCCGCCGGGGCAAAGACATACCGCACAGGTTCTCATTCGGCTCCGAGACCGTGCCCTACGAAGACGCGGAAGACATCGGCCACCTGCTCACGGCCCTGTATACCTCAGGTCAGGCGGACGAGATATACATCGCCTACACGAAGTTCAACACAGCCCTCTCGCACAAGCCCTCCGTGGTCAAGCTCCTGCCCGTGGGCACGGAAGACGGCGAGGAGGAAGGCGAAGCCGCCGCGTCATCCCTTGTGCACCACGGCAAGCTCATGAGTTACGACCCGGATGCCGGCGCGTTTATGTCCTACGCGGTGCCCATGTACGTCAACCTGTTCCTGTACGGCTCCATGATAGAATCGGCCGTGTGCGAACACGCCGCGCGTATGACGAGCATGGACGCCGCCTCGCGCAACGCCGCGGAAATCATAGAAGACCTCACCTTGGCTTACAACCGCAAGCGTCAGGGCATGATTACTCAGGAAATCACCGAGATAGTAGGCGGCGCTAACGCCCTACAATAAAGGAGAGTTTGATTTGGCTGAGAAGAATGTTGGTAAACTCCTGCAAATCATCGGCGCCGTTATTGACGTCAGGTTCGACGGCGCGTTGCCGGCGCTCTACAGCGCCGTGGAAGTGGTAAACGGCGACAACACCGTGGTCATGGAAGTGGCGCAGCACCTCGGCGACAATGTGGCTCGCTGTATTTCCATGAGCTCCACCGACGGCCTTGTGCGCGGCATGGAGGCCTTGGACACGGGCGCCCCCATCTCCGTGCCCGTGGGCGAGGAAACCCTCGGGCGTATGCTCAATGTGCTCGGCAAGGCCATTGACTCCAAAGACGAGCCCGTGGTTAAGGAATACTGGCCTATCCACCGCTCCGCCCCCGGCTTTGCCGACCAAACGGCCACCACGGAAATGCTCGAAACGGGCATTAAGGCCGTGGACCTCCTCTGCCCATACTCAAAGGGCGGCAAAATCGGTCTGTTCGGCGGCGCGGGCGTGGGCAAGACGGTTATCATCATGGAGCTCATCCGCAACATCGCCACCGAGCACGGCGGCTACTCTGTGTTCGCCGGCGTGGGCGAGCGCACGCGCGAGGGCATTGACCTTTACAACGACATGATTAGGTCCGGCGTTATCAACAAAACCTCGCTCGTGTTCGGCCAGATGAACGAGCCGCCCGGCGCGCGTATGCGCGTGGCTTTTTCGGGCCTCACCATCGCGGAATACTTCCGCGACGTTTCCCGCCAAAACGTGCTTCTGTTTATAGACAATATCTTCCGCTATGTGCAGGCCGGCTCGGAGGTTTCGGCGTTGCTCGGCCGTGTGCCCAGCGCCGTGGGTTATCAGCCCACGCTCGCCACGGAGGTGGGCAGCCTGCAAGAGCGCATTACCTCCACCACCTCCGGCTCCATCACTTCGGTGCAGGCTATCTATGTGCCCGCCGACGACTTCACGGACCCCGCCGCCGCCACCACGTTCGCCCACTTAGACGCCACCACGGTGCTTTCCCGCGCCATAGTGGAGCAGGGCATCTACCCCGCCATAGACCCGTTGGAGTCCACCTCCCGCATACTCGACAAGGGTATATTGGGTAACGAGCACTACGATGTGGCGCGTTCCGTGCAGAGCATTTTGCAGCGCTACAAAGACCTGCAAGACATTATCGCCATCTTGGGCATGGACGAGCTTTCCGAAAACGACCGCCTCATAGTCAACCGCGCCCGCAAGGTGCAGCGTTTCCTCTCGCAGCCGTTTTTCGTGGCGGAAAAGTTCACGTCCATTCCGGGCAAGTATGTGCCCGTGGCGGAAACCATTCGCGGTTTCGCGGAGATTATTGACGGCAAGCACGACGATATTCCCGAAGGAAACTTCCTCAATAAAGGCACGATTGACGAGGTCGTGGCCTCCGTGAAGGAAGGATAACGCCGATGGCAAGGCTGCATTTGCGCATTGTGACCCCGGAGCAAATCAAGCTGGAAGAAGACGTGGACATGGTTATCATGCGCTGTGTTACGGGCGACATGGGCATCTTGCCCAACCACGAGGCCTGCTCCGCCGTGCTTGATTACGGCGCGTTGCGCATTATCTCCGAAGGCGGCGAGCGCAGGATTGCCGTGTATGGCGGCATTGTGCAGGTACACGACAACATAGTCTCGGTGCTTGCCAACGGCGCGCAGTGGCCGGAGGACATAGACGTTTCCGCCGCGCAAGCCGAGCGTGACCGCGCGCAAAGCCTCATCGAATCCGAGTCCCCATCCACAGACAGCCTCACCATACAGCGCGACCACATCAAGCTCCGCCGCTCGTTGGTGCAGATAGAGGTAAGCTCTTACTCCATCCTCGGCTCTAAGCACCACGTCTAACCTTCCGCGCGGATAAGGTAATAAAACCGGCCGGTTACGTAATGAACGTGACCGGCCGTTTGCCGCGGAAGCGCTGTAACGGCCGTTATACCCCGCCATACCCGGCCGGCCGGGCTAACGGTATTACCCGCGCGATAAACAGTCGCGACAGAGAAAAATCGCGCCCCCTTCGGGGCACATCCTGCCGTCGGTTTCCGGAGCGATAATACTCCGGCAAGGGCGTGAGCGCGGGGCGGGCTTGGCAAGCAACTTGGGCTATTACCAACCGAAAGTGCCCGAACGTCTTGCGAAGTGAGGCAAGGCGCGCGGCGCGATAAGCTGCCGAGTTCCGCCCGCCACCCGACCTGCGCGCAACCTCCGTCCGCAAATCGCCGACAACTGCCCCCCGTCCCCCAAAACGCGCAGACCTTTCATCATATCTTCACCCTACCCGAGAGTTTTTGGCGTAATCTTCCGCCCCGGCAAGCGGCTTCCCGTTTTTGCGAAAAGGCGAGAAGCCTTGCGGGCAGGGCGTTTCGCGCCACGCAAAAAATTTTTATTTTTTTGCGAAAAAGGTATTGACATTCGAGTTACCCGAAGGTTTATGCTTGATATTGCCGCCGCCTCTCCCGGCGCGCGACGGGCGGAGCGGGGCGGTAATAATAAAACGAAAAGGACGTGAAACTATCATGCATAGCCGAAAGAAGCGCAAGGACACCCGTTTCCTCGCGTTGACCGTAAACTCGGAATACTCTGCGGAAGGGGCGACGGTATGAAAAAGAAGATTCTGTTCTCCGTCCTCGCTCTGGCTGTCGTTGCCGTCGTTGCGGGCACCGCCGCCGCGGTTTCCATGTCGCAGCGAAAGAGCGATAAAGAATTGCTCACAATGGCGGGCGAAATAAACGGCGCCTACATTAGGGGCGAATACGGGGACGGCACGCCCCTCTACAAGAGCGGCAACATCTCCATCTCGGCGGCGGAAGTGCTCTCAATGAGCAAAGTGCTCGATATTTCCAACACCAAAGACAGCGCGAGAACAGCTGTGGAAACCTTGCTCAGGCGCGAGGCGCTTGCTTGGGCGGCAGTATACGCAGGCTATACCGCCACCGACGAGGAAGTGTGGGCATACTTGAACAACGAACGCGAACAGTTTGCCGAGGCCTCAAACAGGGATGGGTTTTTGATTTACCTCAGCGCCGCGAAGCTGACCGAGGACGAATACTGGCAGTTTCAGTTCGATACCCGCCGCGCCACGTTCGTGTCGGGCAAGCATCTTGAAGCGGAACGCGAAGCGTTTTTCGCG
>JAIRWH010000059.1 GCA_031253545.1 Oscillospiraceae bacterium | reverse complement strand
CGCCGCCCCCGCGGGGGCCTCCCCCCGCCGCGGGCCCGGGGCGTGGGGGGGGGGGGGGGGCGGGCCCCCCCCCCGGGGGGGGGGGGGGGGGGGGGCCCCACGATAATCCCGCGCGGCGTGTCATTACGCTCCGCGTAACAGATGTAACCCCCGCCCCCCGTCCCCCCGCCCCCTTCGTCCCCGTCCACCAACAACTGACCCCCGTCTCCTAACCCCTAACCACTAACCGCTAACCACTAACGCGCCGCAGGCGCGTCCCCCCGTCTCCTAACCACTAACCACTAACAACTAACGACTAACAACCACACTACTGCAAAGGCAGGGAGAAGGAAAACTCCGTGGCGGCGGTGTCGGAGCGTATGTCAATATCCTCGCCGTGGGCGTTTAGTATACTCTTGACGATATACAGCCCCAGACCCAGCCCCGACGGGTCGAGGGAACGGGAACGGTCGCCCTTGTAGAAACGCTCGAACACGCGCGGCAGGTCTTCCGGCTGTATGCCCGCCCCGGTGTTCTTCACCGTCACGCGCGCGCGGCCGCCCTTCGCCGCCACGGTGAGCGCCACGGAGCCGCCGGGGTTGCAAAACTTCACGGCGTTGTCGAGCAGGTTGGTGAGCACCTGCGTTATGCCGTCCGGGTCGCCCTTGGCGATAACCGGCTCCTCCGGCACAAGCACATCCACGGATATGCCCTTTTGGTTGATTTTCTGCTCCATACCCAGCAGCACTCGCGCGGCGGTCTCGGAGATGTCAAACGGCGCGGAGCGCACCTTCATCTGCTGCGTTTCGTGGCGCGAGAGCTCCATCATGCCCGACACAAGCCGCGAAAGGCGCAGAACCTCCTCGCGCACCATCACGAGCGTTTCCTCGCGGCGCTCCGGCGGCACGGTACCGTCCAATATACCCTCGATGTAGCCGGAGATGGTGGTCATGGGGGTTTTCAGCTCGTGGCTCACGCCGCCGATGAAACTGCGGCGCAGTTCCTCCACGCGCTCCAACGATTCCGCCATGCCGTTGAAAGCCGCCGCCAGCTCGCCTATCTCGTCGTCGCGTTCGTCCCAGCGCCCCACGCGCGCGGAAAAGTCGCCGCGCTCAAAGCTGCGGGCGCAGGCCGCCATGTCGCGAAACGGGCGCGCCATGTAGCGCGAGGATAGGTAGGCCGTGACAAAGGCTATGAGCAGCACCCAAAAGGCCGTCATCATAAACACGCGCGAGAACGCCCGCGCCATGAGCTCGCCCTCCGTCACGGCATAGGCGGCGCGGAGCGCCACAAAGCCCAATATGGCAAGGCAGAGCAGCACGGTGACGGCGGAGTAGACGAAATAGCGGAAGAATACGCTCTTCATGGCGAAAGCTCAAACTTATAGCCCACGCCCCAAACGGTTTTTAAGCGCCACCGCTCGCTGACGCCTTCCAATTTCTCGCGCAGGCGCTTGATGTGCACGTCCACCGTGCGCGAATCGCCCAAGTAGTCAAAGCCCCACACGTCGTCTAAGAGCTGTTTGCGGGTGAACACGCGCCCGGGCGAGGAGGCGAGGAAGTAGAGCAGCTCCAGCTCCTTGGGCGGCGTGTCCACGGGTTTGCCGTCTATGAGCAGGGCGAAGGCGTCCATATCCACGGCAAGGCGGTGGTACTCTATTCTGCGCTTTTTGCGCTCGTCCGCCGAGTAGCGGCGCAGCACGGCGCGCACCCGCGCGAGCACTTCCTTCATGTCGAAGGGTTTGGTGATGTAGTCGTCCGCGCCGGCCTCCAAGCCCTGCACCTTGTCTATGGTTTCGCCCTTCGCCGTAATCATGATGACGGGCACGGCGCTCTCCTGCCGTATGGAGCGGCAGACCTCCCAACCGTCGAGCTCCGGCAGCATGAGGTCGAGCAGCACAATATCCGGGCGCGCGGAGCGCACGGCGCTCAGGCCGCTGATGCCGTCGCCGGCAATGTCGGTGGCAAAGCCGTCTTTTTCCAGATACATTTTAAGCAAAAGCGCGATTTTCTCATCGTCCTCAATGATTAGCGCCTTTTGCGCGGCACTCGCGGGCGCGTCCGCCTTACGCTGCCAATCCACCGCTTCCCTCAACGCGCGGAGGTTACGGTATCCTCGGCGGCCTTGCGGCGCTCGACCTCCTCAAGCTGCCACGCCACACATTCATCGTAGCCGTAGGCTTTCGCGTCGGCGACCATCTTCGCCACAATCGCGTCGAACTCCGCGTCGGAGGGGGCGTATATGGCGCTCCACGAGCCGTCTTTTATGGCGTTGGTCACCTGTGTCCATGTGGTGGTGAGCGCCCTGCCCTTGTTCCTGCCGGTGTATGTGCTGCCAATGGATATGGAAAGGTGCCCGTTTTTCTCCAAGTATTCGTCCGCCGTGGCCGCTCCCGCCCACGCGCGCCAAGACCGCTCTATTTCCGTGTTGCCCTGCTTCAATATGGTGGTGACCCAGCGCGAATACCTAAACGGTTGGCCGGAGGGGCTTTCGGGGTTCACGGAGTCTATGCTCCACGTGGTGTTGTTGTGCTGGAACTCGCCGTCTTGGTAAGAGCCGGAATAATCGCCGTAGGCCACGGAAGTGGCGCGCTTGTCTTCCTGCGCCGCGAGGCCGAGGTCGGTCATATACGCCTCGCCCTCGGAGTCAATGTCCCATGTCACGCCTTTCGGGCCGTAGTTATATGTGAGTACGCCCTCCTGTGTGCAGAACCAATTGATGATTTCCATGCACAGCTCCGGGTAGTTGGTCTTCGCGCCGATTGTCCACACACGGTTGCCGCCGAAGGGGTTGAGGCCGTATACTATGTTCTTTTGGTCCTCCGCGGCCACGCACGCCATGAGTTTGCCCGCCGCCTTGTGCTCCGGCGTGTTGAACACCCCCGCCATCCACTCGAAGATATTGAACATGCACACGCCGTTGCGGTATTTTTCGCTCATGTCGTCGAAGGTCTGCGTCATGGAATCCGGGTCGTACAGCCCCTTTTGGAAGAGCGTGTTGTAAAACTTCAACGCGCGCAGATACATGCCGCCCTTGCTCAGGCAGTCTTCCCATGTCTGCGTCTTGGTGTCGTACAGCCCCACGCCGAACTCGTCGTAGCCGTAGAGCGCCCCGGTGGACTTGACCATCATCACCATGTCGCCGTCCCAGTCGGGGAAAGACGACACGGCGTAGGTCTTGCCGCCCGTGTCGGAGGTAGGCTCCAGGGCCACCATTTGCTCCAAGACGGGTATAAAGTCCTCCAGCGTCTTTATTTCGGGCTTGCCGAGTTTTTCATATAAATCCCAGCGGATATGGGGGTAGTAGAAAAACGCGTCGTGGTCGTCGCTGCTACTGCCCACGTTGTGGCCAAAGCCGTAGATTTTGCCGTCGGGGTTAATGCCCCGGTTTTTTTCCAGCGGGATACGGAAGTGTTCGCTTATGGCGGGGCCGTATTCGGCAAGCAGGTCGTCTTTTTCCCAGTCGAGCAGCATACCCGCTTCCGCCGCTTCCTGATAATCGCCCACGTCGTTGCCGAAGATGACGATGTCGCCGAGGTTGCCCGATTCCATGCTCGTGGCGAATGTGCCGTCGTCTTCCTTGATGATGGTGACGGTGACGTTGAACTTCTCTTTCAGCACCTCCGCCGCCCAGCCGATTTGTGTGCCCGCGAAGTTGGCGAGCTGCGTGTAGATAACCAAGTTGACCGTCTGCTTTTTGTTGCCGCCCGCGCAGCCGGCGGCAAGCGGCAGGAGCAGCAGCGCCGAGAGCGAGAGCGCGATGAGCTTGGTTTTCATAGTCTGCGCCTCCTTATGATGATGTGGTAATCTTCGGAAACAACGGAAAGCCGGGGCGGGCGGCCGCCTGCCTCATAACAGAAAGCAAAGGATTGTCAGCCCTTCACCGCGCCGAGCATGAGACCCTTTTGGAAATAGCGCTGCATAAAGGGGTACACGAGCAGTATGGGTATCACGGTGATGACGGACACGGACAGGCGCACCACGCGGGTATTGAGCACGGAGTTTACCATGTCGGAGGTAATGGTGCCGCCGCTTTCCATGAGCTTGCCGAGGTCGTTGGTGGTGTTGAGGTAGATATAGAGCTTGTGTTGCAGGGTGTGCAGCTGCGGGGCGCGGCTCATGAGTATGAGCGAGTCTATGAAGGAGTTCCAGTGGCCCACCGCGCCGAACACGGCGATGGTGGCGAGTATGGGCTTGCACAGCGGGAAGATGATTTTGCGGAATACGGTGAAGTAGCCCGCGCCGTCCATAAACGCGCTTTCCTCCAGCTCGGAGGGTATGGATTCGATGTAGGTCTTTACGAGTATGATGTTAAACGGCTGCACGATGGCGGGGATGACATAGCCCCAGAAATTATTGGTGAGGCCGAGCATGGACATGTTGAGGTACCAGGGTATAAGCCCGGCGTTGAAGTACATGGTGACGATGATGTAGCGGTAGACTGTTTTGCGGGCGAGCATGGCCTTTTGCGACACAAGGTAGCCCACGAACGCGGAGGCCGCCACCATGAGCGCCGTGCCCAGCACGGTGCGCCCGGCGGTGACGAGGGCGGAGGTGGCGATGTCGCGCACATTGAGTAGCTTTAAGTAGTTCTCGAAGTGTATGCCGCGCGGGTAGAGGTTCACGAGGCCGGAGGCCACAAGCTCGTTGTTGCTGATGGTGTTGATGAAGAGGTAATAGAACGGGAACGCGCACAGCAGGGCAAACAGCGTGAAGAACAGGCCGTTTAGCGCGGCGAACACACGGTCTCCGGCGGACTGCTTATACAATGCTCTCACCCCTCAGAAGTTTAGACGCCCTGTTGGCGCCGAGCAGCAGAGTGACGCTGACGATGGACTTCAACATGCCGATGAGCGTGGCGAGCGGGATATTGCCCCCGCTGCCGGAGGCGAGGCCCAAATTATAGACGTATAAATCCAGCACCTCGATGGAGCTTTTGTTGGCGGGGTTGCTAAACACCAAATATTGGTCCATGCCGTTGGAGAGGATGTTGGATATGCCCAGCAGCAACAGCACGAAGTACGTGGAGAGCAAGCCCGGCACGGTGACGTGCCACATACGGGCGAAACGCCCCGCGCCGTCCACGGTGGCGGCCTCGTATAGCTGCGGGTCTATGCCGGAGATGGCGGCGATATAGATAATCGCGCCCCAGCCGAGCCCTTTCCATGTGCCCCACGCCCACATTTTCAGCCAGATATTCGAGCCGCTCATGAGCCAATTCGCGCCGCTTTCAATAAGGCCGAGGCCGCCCAGCGCCCAGTTGAGGAAACCCTCCGTGGAGAAGATGGCGAACGCCACGCTGTATACCAGCACCCAGCTTATGAAGTTGGGCACGGTGGTCACGGTCTGTATCCACCGTTTGGCGCGGCGGGAACGCATTTCGGAAAGGAATATGGCAAAGACCATGGGCAGCCAGCTTGTGGCTATGCCGATACCGCTCATGGCAAACGTGTTGCGCAGCACCGCGCCTATGCGCGCGCGCGTGGCGGGGTTGTCGAAGAGGTAGCGAAACCAGGCGAGACCCACGAAGTTGTCTTTCGTGAGGTCGAATCCGGGGCGGTAATCGAAGAACGAAACGCGCCAGCCCCAGAGCGGCAGGTAGGAAAACAGCGTGACAAGCACGAGGAACGGCAAGAGCATGAGGAAGAGCCTGCGCGAAGGGGCAAGGGCGCATTTTTCGCCCTTTGCCGGCCGGGGGAGCGAAAACCACGCCGCCGCCGCAAGGAGCGGCAGCAAGGCGAAGGCGGCAAAATACGTCGGTATGCCCACGGGCGAGAGCGGCTCTATGCGCGCGGGGTCGGGCACGGCGGCAAACGCGCGGGAGGCGGCAAGCAGAACACCCGCGCCCGCCAAGCCCGCCAAGCCCGCGGCGGCGGAGCAAAGGGCGCAGAGCCGCCGGAGCTTATTGTTGCCCATGCTCATGCAAAACGCCGCCGCCGCGCCCGCCACGGCGAGCATGGCGATGAGCGCGCCGACGTAGGCGGCAACGAGCGCGCCCCGCGTTATCCAGCCGCGCTCTACGGCGCGCACGAAGTTATTCGCGATGGCGGAGTAAGACACGGCGCAGGTGAAGAGCGACGCGTTTTTGTCTATGAGCGCGCTGACGCGGGCGGGGTTGAGCGCGGGCACAAACGCCGAGAGGAATACGGCGGCAAGGTATACGCGCAGCAGCGCCGTGGGCGCGGAGGCGAGGGCGCCCCCCCGCGCGCGTACCGCCCTCACGGCGCTTTGTACTCGAATGTTACGGAAAGGGTTTCAATCTTGGCGAGCGTGTAGTCGGAAAGCGGCGTGGGCGTAACGCCGTCTAAGCTGCCGCTCGCCGTGCGGGCTGAGGCGGGTATGTCGGAAACCCATTCGTTATAGAGGTTGACCCGCGTGGTCACGGCGTTGTCGTTGGTGGTGTAGGGCTCGCCGGAGTACACGGCCTGCTCGCCGTTGATTAAAAGCTCCTTTATGTCTATGACATATCCGGGGAAGAGGATTTCGCCGTTGATAATGCCCACGGCGGAGAAAACGATACCGTCCGCGTAGCCCGCCGCCGTGCCCGTGAAGTCGAGCGACACGGTATACACGCCGGGCCCGGCGGTGACTTCGGGGTCTGTGGCCACAAGGCCCGCGGCAATCTGCTCCGGCCTGTATTGGTCGCCCACGCTGTATTGCACAGACCAGTCGCCGGAGGAGAACATAATCCACGCAAACGCCTCGTCGGCGGTGATAATCGTCTCCGGCTTGTTGGCGGCCTTGCGGAGCGTCCACGCCATATTGTCGTTTGCCAAGGCCACGATGTCTTCCTCGGTAAGCCCGGCGCGCGCGGCCTTCTCGCGCTGCGAAAACAGCGCGGCGATGTCGGGGGCGGTAATGGCGCGGTCGGCTCTGCTGTACAAGTCGCCCGTATCCCAAAGCATGGGCGCGTAGCCGTATTTGTCGCAGTTATCCAAGAAGTTGGTGAAAAACGTGAGCCTGTCCGGGCCTTCGTTGTTCAATACGCCCCATTCGCCCAGCACAACGCCGTAACCCGCGGCGGTGTATTTGGCAAGCCGGGAGAGCAGCTCGTTCATTTCCTCCACTTCCGACGTGCGCCCCCACGAACCCACGCCGGAGGTGTCGCCGCAGTAGCTCCACGGCGTGTAGTAGTGCACGCTGAGCATGAGCTTGTCCGGCGCCTTGTCAACGGGCATATTGTAGCGGCTGTCCGCCGTCATGGCAACGTCGGTGTTGTAGCCGGGTATGAGCAAAAAGCGCGTGGCGTTCACGCCGCCGCTCCCGCGCACGAGGTCCACGAACTCCTGCGCGATTTGCGTGAGGAAGGCGTAGCACTCGTCTTGCGTGAGCGTGCCGCCGGTGGGGCTGAACGCCGTCCTGTCGTTGAAGCGGTTGCCCCATTCCTCGTTGGCCGGCTCGAACACAAGACGGTGGTCTATATCCTTGTACCGCTCGGCGATTTGCCCCCACATAGCCTTGAAGATGTCCATGCCCCTCTGCCGCTCGCCTTCGTCCGGGTGGCCGAACAGGCTCCACCAGCCGTGGTCCCAGTGGTCGTTGATGATAACATACATGCCTTCGTCTAAGGCGTAGTTGATAATCTCCTCCACCCTATCCAAGTAGCGGCCGTCAATGGTGAGGTCGCCGTTTTCCCAGTCCATGGCGTTGGTCCACGCCACGGGTACGCGCAGGGTGGAAAAGCCCGCCGCCTTCATGCCGGCAATCATGGCCCGGGTGGTCACGGGCTGCCCCCACATCGTCTCGTAGACGGACGGCTCCTGCAGCGGCACACGGTCTCTGCTGTTGCAGGATTCCATGGTGTTGCCGAGGTTAATGCCGTAACCCATAGCGCGGGCAAACTCCAAGGAGTTCATCTCGCCCGGCTGCTTTTCCGCGATAACGGGGGGCGACGGCGAGGGGGAGGCGGTGTGCGAGGGGGAAGCGTCGCTTTCCGAGGGCGGGGGGGAGGTTTGGGCGCAGGAGCAGAGCAGCGCGAGCGCGAGGCAGAGCGGCAGCGCGCGCGCCGCGGCGTTTCCCCCCCGAAGGGGAGGAAACGGCACATTCATCCGCCGCATATCCGGCACCTAATTCTTCTTGCCTTTGAGCACGAGCAGCACCACCACGCCGCCGGCGACCACCACGCCGCCGATGATGACCCCGATGACCCACGGCTTCAAGCCGCCGCCGTCGCCGTCGCCGTCGGACGGGGACGGGGAGGCGGCGCCGGGCGCGGAGGAGCCGGGGGAGGCGGGCGGCTCCGCGCCGTTGTCATAGGCGAAGCCCTCCACGGTGAACTCCAAGTATATCTCGCCCTCGGTGGGCACGGAGTAGCCAAACAGGCCGGCCTCGCCGCCGAGGGCGGCGTTCCAGTCGTTCAGCACGAAGATGTCGTAATAATCCTCCCAGTCGAGCAGGAATCCGCCCTCTTGCGTGAGATGGTCGGCGGCGAAGGTATACACCACCCTGTTGCCGATATACACCTGCACGTCGGTGAAGATTACCTCCTCGGCCTCGCCGGGTATGTCCGTGGACACATAGAGCTGCCGGAAACGGGTGTCGCTCTCGAAGTCAAAGCCCGTCAGGCTCACGCGGTATGTGCCGTTGCCGGCGATGACTGCGTCGGTGAATGTGCCGTCCTTCTTCACGATTTGGTTGTCGCGGATAACCGAAAGGCCGAAGAAGTTGTTGCCCGCGTCGTAGCTGTCCCACGAAGAGCCGTTCAGCCCGAAGGCGGTGTTCCACCCGTCGCGGAATATCCAGTTTTCGCTTTGTATGCCGAGGTACGCCTTGTATGTGCCGTTGGGGTCAAAGGCGGGTATGGCGGGCTTTTGCGGGGGCGGGGGCGGGGGTTGCCCGCCGGAGGCGGAGATGATAAACGTGACCTCCAATTTGGTAAACTCCGGTGTGCCGTTTAGCTCCACGGGCTGCTCGGCGATATCGCCGTTCCACTCGTTGCGGATATTCACGCGCACGCCGCGCGGGTCGCCGAGGCCTTCTTGGTTGATATACTGCGCGTTAATGGGCAGCTCCGCGCCGTCGAGTTTTATCGAGAGCAGCTCGCCGTAGACCGTGTCGGCGTAGGGGAAGTCCGTCTCGATGGCGGCATACGCGCCGCCGAACTTCACGGGCGCGTCAAACTCCATGGTGAGCGTGGCCGCCACGCCGTCGGTGAACGTGACCTTGCCGAGGTCGCCCAGTTCCCAGCCGTTTACGTCGGGGTTCACGGTGTCGTCGAACTGCGCGCCGAACTGCGCGGTATATGTGGGGGGCTGCCCGCCGACAATAAACGTGACCTCCAATTTGGTAAACTCCGGCGCGTCGCCCAACTCCACGGGCTGCGCGGGGATATCGCCGTTCCACTCGTTGCGGATATTCACGCGCACGCCGCGCGGGTCGCCGAGGCCTTCTTGGTTGATATACTGCGCGTTAATGGGCAGCTCCGCGCCGTCGAGCTTTATCGAGAGCAGCGCGGCGTACACGCCGTCGGCGTAGGGGAAGTCCGTCTCAATGGCGGCATACGCGCCGCCGAACTTCACGGGCGCGTCAAACTCCATGGTGAGCGTGGTCGCCTCGCCCTCGCTGAACATGACCTTGCCGAGGTCGCCCAGCTCCCAGCCGTTTACGTCGGGGTTCACGGTGTCGTCGAACTGCGCGCCGAACTGCGCGGTGTATTCGTTTGCCGCGACGGCGGCGGGCAGGAACATGGCGAGCATGAGCAACGCCGTGGCAAGCGCGAATACTCTGCGTGTTTTCATGATTGTCCCTCCGTAAATATATTTGGGTGTATTACGGCGTATTATAACATAAAAGCGGAAGGTAATCAAGCGCGGGTTTCCGCGGTGTGTGGTTTATATACGGAGCCGGGCGGTCGGGCGGCGCGAAAGGTTGACAAGCGGCGGCGCTTGGGTATACAATTAGCGCGACGGGAGGAGGGGCGGATATGGAACCACAGCAACTGCCCGGTCAGCCGCAGCCGCAGCCGCAGTACACCATAAACCTCACGAAGCTCATAGAGGAGTTTGGCCTTGCCGTGCTGACCGCGCCGGACAACCTCGGCGACATAAAGATTTATTCCGACGACGTAAACCGCCCCGGCCTTCAGCTCGCCGGTTTCTTCGCGCATTTCGAGTCCACGCGCATACAGATGATGGGCAATGTGGAGACATATTACCTCAAAAGCCTTGACGACGAATCCCGTCGGCTCAGCTTCGAGCGGTTTATGGGCAAGGACTTCCCCGCGCTCATCTTCTCGCGCGGCATAGAGCCGTTTGACGAATGTATCGCCACGGCGCGCAAATACAACAAGCCCGTGCTCCAATCACCCGAACCCACAAGCTACCTCATGAGCGCGCTCATAGCCTACTTAAAGTTGCAGCTCGCCCCGCGCATTACCATGCACGGCGTGTTGGTGGAGGTATACGGCGAGGGCATACTGCTCCTCGGCGACAGCGGGGTGGGCAAATCCGAGACGGCCATCGAGCTTGTAAAGCGCGGGCACCGCCTTATCGCCGACGATGCCGTGGACATAAAGAAGGTCTCCGCCATATCGCTCGTGGGCTCCGCGCCGGAGCTTATACGCCATTACATCGAGCTGCGCGGCATAGGCGTGGTGGATGTGCGCCACATCTTCGGCATGGGCGCCATAAAGCCCACAGAGCGCATAGAGCTTGTAATCAACTTGGAAGCGTGGAAAGACGAGACGGTGTATGACCGCCTCGGCATGGACGAAAAGACCGTGACCATTATGGACGTACAGTTGCCGTCGCTGACCATACCGGTAAAACCGGGGCGCAACCTCGCCGTGATTATCGAAGTGGCGGCCATGAACAACCGCCACAAGAAACTCGGTTTCAACGCCGCGCGCGACTTTTCCGGCCAGATAGACCGGTTCTTCGAGGAAAAGGCTGCCCAGGGCATGCTTTGAGCAAAGCGACTCATAAACACGGGAGGAACATAACATGGAAACCATGACGGCGGAGCAGGCGCTCTCGAACGCGAAGAGCCACACCTTTGAGTCGGTGTGGGCGACGTTGGACAGGATAGCGGAAGAAAACGAGCGCCGCAAGCGTGAATTCGACGAGCGGTACGAGCAGTACAAAGCAGAAAACGAGCGCCGCAAGCGTGAGGCCGACGAACGGTACGAGAAGTACGAGCGCGAAAGGCGCGAGGCCGACGAGAAACGCAAAGCAGAAGACGAGCGCCGCAAGCGTGAATTCGACGAACGGTACGAGCAGTACGAGCGCGAAAGGCGCGAATCTCAGGAGAAGACCGAGAAGATGATTGCCGAGCTGTCGCGCAATATCGGAGGCTTGGGCAACTCCTTCGGCAGGTTCACGGAGGCTATGCTTTCC
>JAIRWH010000031.1 GCA_031253545.1 Oscillospiraceae bacterium | reverse complement strand
GCAAGGCCGAGGAGCCGCCGCCCCCGCGCCCCCGCCAACGGACGGGGGAACGCGCCTTTCGGGCAAGGCCGAGGAGCCGCCGCCCCCGCGCCCCCGCTAACGGACGGGGGAACGCGCCTTTCGGGCAAGGCCGAGGAGCCGCCGCCCCCGCGCCCCCGCTAACAGACGGGGGAACGCGCCTTTCGGGCAAGGCCGAGGGGCTGCCGCCCGCCGTAACCCCCGTCTCTCCGTTCCTTCGTCTCCTAACCACTAACCACTAACCACTAACAACTAACGCGCCGCAAGCGCGTCCCCCGTCTACTAACAACTACCCACTGACCACTAACCAACTATGTTCCCACTCACGTGGTGTGCTATTATGCTTCGCATAATAGATTCCCCGTCCGCTAACCACTAACCACTAACCACTAACAACTAACCACTAACCACTAACGCGCAACTAACGCGCCGCAGGCGCGCACCCCCGTCTCCTAACCACTAACAACTAACCACTAACAACTAAAAAGAGGTGACCGTCATGGTGCGGAGCAATTTTGAGCGGGGGCTTACCGAACTGCACAACGAGCTGATTAACATGGGCGCTATGGTGAAAGAGGCCATAGAAAACTCCATCAAGGCGTTTATGGCGAGCGATTTTGAGCTGTGCAGAGCCATAATCGCCGGCGACAAGGCCGTGGACGACAAAGAGAAGCAAATCGAGTCCAAATGCCTCTGGCTCATCGCGCGCGAGCAGCCGATTGCCTCGGACTTGCGCCTGATTACCACGGCGCTGAAAATCACCACGGACATGGAGCGTATCGGCGACCACGCCTCCGACATAGCGGAGCTGACCATGCGTATACCCGAAAAGAATATTTTTTCGGAAAACGAGCACATACACCTCATGGCCAAGGCCGCGGTGGAGATGGTCGGCGACGCCATAACCGCTTACTTAGGGAGCGACTTGCCGCTGGCGAAGGCCACGGAGGTAAAAGACGACGCGGTGGACGATTACTTCAACCTCATCAAGCGCGAGATTGCGGAGGTATTCGCCACAAACG
Organism: Oscillospiraceae bacterium; assembly: GCA_031253545.1. GTDB lineage: Bacteria > Bacillota > Clostridia > Oscillospirales > UBA929 > WRLJ01. The sequence goes on along the minus strand of JAIRWH010000031.1, from coordinate 26,033 downwards.
CCGAAAAGACAGACAACGCCATTGACTTTTTGCTGATAGCGAAGTATCTTGAACGGATAGCCGACCACGCCGTGAACATATGCGAATGGGTGCGCTTCTCCCAAACCGGCGAGCATAAAAACACACTTATTTTTTAGGAAAGCTGGTGGCAAACATGGCACAGGCGAGAAAGACGAAGATTATCTGCACCATCGGGCCGGCGTCCGAATCCCCGGAGGTCATGCGCGAGATGATTCTTTCCGGCATGAACGTGGCGCGCATGAACTTTTCCCACGGCACGCACCCGGAGCACCTGAAAAAGGCGCAGACGGTGAAGGCGCTGCGCGAGGAGCTGAAAAAGCCCGTGGCGCTCCTGCTCGACACCAAAGGGCCGGAAATCCGCGTCAAGACCTTCGCGCAAGGCTCGGTGGAGCTGAAAGAGGGCGCGCTGTTCACGCTCACCACGCGCGAGCGCGAGGGCGGGCCTGACGGCGTGGCGGTCACGTTCGCGGGGTTGCCCACGGTGGCCACGCCGGGCACCCGCATACTGCTCGATGACGGCCTGATTGAGCTGCGGAGCGAGCGCGTGACGGACACGGACGTGGAATGTCGCGTTATCAACGGCGGCCCCCTCAGCAACAGAAAGAGCATAAACCTGCCGGGCGTGAGGACGCATATGCCGTATATGGACGAGCGCGACGAGGCGGACATACGCTTCGCCCACGAAAACGACTACGACTTCATCGCGCTCTCGTTCGTGCGCTGCGCCAAAGACGTGCGGCTCGTGAAAGACTTCATCGCCCGGCTCGGCGAGCGGCGCTGCGAACTGATTGCCAAAATCGAAAACGCCGAGGGCGTGCAAAACGTGGACGAAATCTTGGCCGAGGCGGACGGCATTATGGTGGCGCGCGGCGACCTTGGGGTGGAGATACCGTTTGAGGATTTGCCCGCTTTGCAGAAGGCCATCATCAAGAAGTGCTACTCGGCGGGCAAGCTCGTGGTCACCGCCACGCAGATGCTCGACTCCATGGCGCGCAACCCGCGCCCCACGCGCGCGGAAGTCACCGACGTGGCCAACGCCATATACGACGGCACGGGCGCCATCATGCTCAGCGGCGAGTCCGCGGCGGGCAAGTACCCCCTCGAGAGCGTGCGCACCATGGTGAAAATCGCCGAGAAAACAGAATCCGCCATACACTACATCAAGCGTTTCTCCGCCTACACCGCCGACCTTGAAAACAGTATCACGGACGCAATCAGCCACGCCGCCTGCACCACGGCGCACGATTTGCAGGCGAAACTGATTGTGGCGGCCACGCGCAGCGGCAACACGGCGCGCACCATATCGCGCTTCCGCCCCGCCACGAGGATTGTGGCGGTCACCCCCAACCCGAAGGCCTATTACCAGCTTGCCCTGTGGTGGGGTGTCACGCCCGTCATGGGCGAGTTTCAAGAGCATTTGCACGACGTGTACAAATCCGCCGCGAAGAAAATCATAGACGAGGGGCTCGCCGAAGAGGGCGACCGAGTGGTGTTTACCGGCTCTTCCTCCTCCTCCGAGCGCATCACCAACACCATACAGGTCCACACGGCGGGCGAGATGGCGCGGTAACGCCCGTGTCTTCGCCTTTGCCGCCGCCTTTGCCGCCCGCGCCCCCGTCTTTGCCCATGCCGCCCGGCTACGCGCCGCCGCGAAAAAATCCGGGCGCGGGGCTCGGCGCGGCTTCGCTGGCGTTGGGGTTGCTTTCGTTGCTCCTGCCCTTCGCCGGCGTGCCGTTCGCGGCGGTGGGGCTGCCGTTGGGGGTTATGGGCAAGGCGAGGAGCGCGGGCGTGGGCAAAGCGAACGCTCTCGCCCGCGCGGGGGCGGTGTGTTCGGCGGTTTCGCTCGCCATATTCGCCGTATTCGTGCTGTTCATCGCTTACGCGCTCCTGTTTTCGCCGGATGTGCTGCTGCCGTGGCTGCTGCCCGGCATTTAAGCCCCCGCCGGGCGTTGGGCGGCGAACGGTGAACGGATAGCGGTTACAGACACAACCCCGCGTTCCCGTTCATTCGCCCCCCGTTCCCCCGTCTCCTAACCCCTAACACCGACCCACTGACACCTACCAACTCACACCTAGATTCCCACTCACGTGGCGCGCCGTTATGCCTCGCGTAAGCGGGGGTTTTCTCGCTTTCCTCCCCCTTCGGGGGAGGGACTTTGTATGTGTGCCAACACGCCGAATGAGGACACCGTTTCCTTCCCCCTTCGCCGGGAGCGGCCGCCCCCGCGCGGCGGGGTTGACGCGGGCGGGCGCGGCGGTGTATAATAATCTCGGCCACCATTCTGCGTATATGAAAGCGGGTGAACAAATGGAAGCGGGCGGCGGCAGTAGCGGCTTAGAATTGCCCAAACGACGGGAGGTTTACCATGCCGAAAAAAGACAGCAACGACATTGCCGCAAGGGCCAACAGGGTGAAAAAACGCCTGTTGAACGCCGCCGGCAAGAACCCGGAAACCCTGCTTATACAGTATGACAACACCCTCGACGGGTTCGACGAGGAAAAAATTGACGATATGCGCGACGAATACGGCAGCAACGCCATATCACGGCGCAAGAAAGCGGGTGTGTTCACGCGCCTTTTAGAGGCGTTTGTCAACCCCTTCACCGTGGTGCTGTTTGTGCTTGCCGCCATATCCTTCTTCACGGGCGACTTCGCGGCCGTGGCCATCGTGCTGGTCATGGTGTCCGTCAGCGGCGCGTTGCGTTTTGTGCAGGAGCACAGGAGCGGCAAGGCGGCCGACAGGCTCATCGAGATGGTGGAAACCACCATCTCCGTGCAGAGGGTCTACACCGACGAAGACACGGAGGAGGAAACCTCGCGCCGCGCGGAGATACCGCTCGGCGAGCTTGTGGTGGGCGATGTGGTCTACCTCGCGGCCGGCGATATGATACCCGCCGACGTGCGGATTATCAAGGCCAAAGACCTCTTTGTGTCGCAGTCTTCGCTCACGGGCGAGAGCGAGCCCGTGGAAAAGTTTGCCGATAAGATTCAAGGCAAGCGGCACAACCCGCTTGACTTGAACAACTTGGCGTTCATGGGCTGCAACGTCATCAGCGGCTCGGCCGTGGCGCTCGCGCTCGCCGTGGGCGACGACACGGTGCTTGGCGCCATATCCCGCCAAATGCAGGAAAAGAAACCCCCCACGAGCTTTGAGAAGGGCGTAAACTCCGTGTCGTGGGTGCTCATCCGCTTTATGCTCATCATGGTGCCCGTGGTGTTGCTGCTCAACGGCTTCACAAAGGGCGACTGGCTGCAGGCCGTGCTGTTTGCCGTGTCCATAGCGGTGGGCCTCACGCCTGAAATGCTGCCGATGATCGTGTCCGCCAACCTTGCCAAAGGCGCGGTGTCCATGGCCAAAAAGCAAGTGGTGGTAAAGGACATGAACTCCATACAGAACTTCGGCGCGATGGATGTGCTCTGCACGGACAAGACCGGCACCATTACGCAAGACAGGGTTATCCTGCAATACCATTTGGACATACACGGCAACGACGACATAAGGGTGCTGCGCCACGCCTTCCTCAACAGCTACTTCCAGACGGGGCTTAAAAACCTGATGGATATATCCATCATCGAAAAATCGCAGGAGCAGGAATCCTACGAGCAATGGCAAAAGTTTACCAAACTCGACGAGATACCCTTCGACTTCCACCGCCGCCGCATGAGCGTGGTGGTGGCCGACGAGGGCGGCAAGACGCAGCTTATTACCAAAGGCGCGATTGAGGAAATGCTCTCCATATCCTCCTACGTGGAATACAAGGGCAAGGTGGAGCCGCTCACGGAAGACATACGCGAAGAGGTGCTGCAAACCTGCAAGCAATACAACGCCGACGGCATGCGGGTGCTCGGTCTTTCGCAAAAGACCAACCCCGCCCCCGCGGGCGCGTTTTCCGTGGCGGACGAGAGCGACATGGTGCTGCTCGGCTACCTCGCGTTCTTAGACCCGCCGAAAGACAGCGCGGAGGAGGCCATCGCCGCCCTGAGCGAATACGGCGTAACGGTGAAAGTGCTCACGGGCGACAACGACGCCGTCACAAAGAGCGTGTGCAAGCAGGTGGGCATACCCGTGGAGCATATCGTGCTCGGCTCGGACGTGGAGAAGATGGCTCCCGCCGAGCTGAAAGCCGCCGTGGAGGAAACCAACGTGTTTGCCAAACTCTCGCCGGACCAAAAAGCGCGCATTGTAACGGCGCTGCGCGAAAACGGCCATGTGGTGGGCTATATGGGCGACGGTATCAACGACGCGGCGGCCATGCGCGCGTCCGACGTGGGCATATCCGTGGACACGGCGGTGGACATCGCCAAGGAGTCGGCGAACCTGATACTCATGGAAAAAGACCTGATGGTGCTGGAAGAAGGGGTTGTGGAGGGCAGGAAAATCTACGCCAATATCATTAAGTACATCAAGATGACCGCCAGCTCCAACTTCGGCAATATGTTTTCCGTGCTCGCCGCCTCCGCGTTTCTGCCGTTTTTGCCCATGCTGCCCATACAGATACTCATACTCAACCTCATCTACGATATATCGTGCATCACCGTGCCGTGGGACAACGTGGACACGGATTACCTGCAAAAACCCCGTAAGTGGGACGCGTCGTCCATCACGAAGTTCATGCTCTGGATAGGCCCCACCAGCTCGCTGTTCGACGTGGCCACCTATGTGCTGCTCTTCGCGTTCATCTGCCCCGCGTTCGCCGGGGGCGCGTACACGAAGGGCAACATCGCCTTCGAGGCGCTGTTTCAGTCCGGGTGGTTCGTGGAGTCGCTTTGGTCGCAGACATTGGTCATACACATGATTCGCACCCCGAAGATTCCCTTCATACAAAGCCGCGCGTCCTGGCAGGTCACTTTGCTCACCACATGCGGCATTGCCGTGGGCACGGCGCTTCCGTTCGCGTCTTTGCTGCTCTCCGGCGACATAGAACACGGGCTGAAGATGGCCGCCCTGCCTTGGGTGTTCTTCCCCGCGCTCATGGTGATTATCTTCGGCTATATGCTGCTCACCACGCTAATGAAAAAGCTCTTTGTAAAACGCTATGGCGAGCTGCTCTGATTCTCCGGAAAAAATCGCGGAACTTTTCCGGCCCTCCGCGCGTCTAAACAGGCGGAGACAAAAAACCGACAACAAACGGAGGGAATGACATGAACATCAGGCAAAGGCTCTTCCCATGCTGCCTCGCGCTCGCGCTCACCCTCACAATCACGGCGGGCGGGTTCGCGCTGTACGGCGGGAACGGGGGCGAAGGCGAAAGCGGCAAGCCCCCCGGCGGCGGGGGATACGCAAGCAAAGGCTATATCAACGTGGGCGGCAACCGCATCTTCGTAGATGCCATCAAAGAAAGCGCGCCGGCGAACGTCGCCGCCGTCGGCTCTTTGCCGAAGTTTGCCTCGCTCACCGAACTTCTGAGCTATTTTGACGGCAACGGCGCGTTTGTTAACTATGGCTATATGGGCGAATACGACGACAAAGTAAGCGACGCGCGAAACAACGCGCCCCTTCCGCCCGTCTCCGCTCCCGCCGCCGGCTCGGAAGACATGGGCGGCGGGAGCGCGAAGGGCGGCTCCGGCGGTTATTCCGAAACAAACGCGCAGGTAGACGGGGTGGCCGAGGGCGACATCGTGAAGACCGACGGCAAGTATATCTATTCGCTGAGTTGGCCCGGCGGCGCGCAGATTACCATTATTGAGATAAACGGCGCGGACATGGGCGTGGTCAGCCGCGTGACGCTCCCGGACGGCGTGGGGAGCGAAATATATGTGTCGGGCGATTGGCTTGTGACCTCAGGTAACCGTTGGGAATACTTTGACAAGTCCGCCTCCGGGCCTGCGGCGGGCGACGCCGTGGACGGCCTCATGTGGTTTCCGTCAAGGGGTTTCACGGAATACAGGGTCTACGACATTTCCGACAGGTCGGCCCCCAAAGAAACGCGCGTCTTCACCGTGGAGGGCGACCCCGTGGCCACTCGCATGATTGGCAGCACCCTCTATTTCGTCTGCCGTAAATATAATTACTACATCCCGTTTGACGATATGGCGGAGGGCGACCTGCTGCCCATATACCGCGACACGGCGGCGGGCGGCGGCTACAAGACCGTGCCTGCGGAAGACATATCCTACTTCCCCGGCGGCACAGACTGCTCCTACCTGTTTGTGGGCGCGATAGACGTGGCCTCGCTCTCGCCCGTGAACATGGAAAGCGTTGTGGGCGCGGGTTGGCAGACATACATGAGCTCAGACAGCCTGTATGTGGCGGGAAACAAGTGGGACGGCGAGACCAACCGCTCCGTGACCGAAATATACAGGTTCGCCGTGTCGCCGGAGGGCGTGGCCTTCGCGGCGAAGGGCAGCGTGCCGGGCAGCCTGCTCAACCAATACAGCATGGACGAATACCGCGGCGTATTCCGCGTGGCGACGACCGATTGGGCGGACGGGACGACACACAACGCGGTGTATGCCTTAGACACGGGCGATATGAGCGTCATCGGGCAAACGCCGGGCCTTGCCGGGGGCGAGAGCATACAGTCCGTGCGCTTTATGGGCGACACCGCCTACGTGGTCACATTCCTGCGCGTAGACCCGCTGTTTATCATTGACATGTCCGACCCGCGCGACATAAAGGTACTCTCCGAACTGAAAGTGCCGGGGTTTTCCACATACCTGCACCCCGTGGGCGGCGGTTTGCTGGTGGGTTTCGGCAGGGATATTGCGGAAACGTACATCAAGCGCGGCGGCGAAGAGGTGTTTGTGGGCACCGCGGACGTGGGCATGAAAGTTTCGCTCTTCGATGTGTCCGACCCGTACAACCCGAAAGAGATTGACGTGCTCAGCCTTGGGAAAAACACCTACGCCGAGGCCGAGCACAACCCGCGCGCCCTCATGGTAGACGCGGCAAGGGGGTTGTTCGGTTTCAGCCTATACGATTGGTCCGCAAGCTCCGGCGGTCAGACCACCTGGCGCGTTGTGGCCGCGCGCGGCGGCAAGCTCGCGCAGCTCGCGAACGTGAGCGCCGGCGACGGGCGGCTGCTGTACGCCGGCGATTACCTCTACTTTGTGAAATATGACGCGGTAATCGCGTACAGCTACGTCACCTTTGAGAAATTGGGGGCCGTGGCCTTCTGAGCCTCGCCTCCCGGCGCGCCCTTTCGCCCCTCCCCGCCTTTTTTGGTAGCGGGGAGGGGCGTTTTATGTCCCTACACCAAGTTTTTCAGGTGCTTTTTCAATAGGTTCCTCACCGCGCACAGCACGGCAATGCCGAGCAGCGCGGCGGCCGCGGTGCGGATACCGTGGGTGTCTGCGGCAAGTCCCAGCGCCAGCGCGGCGGAAGGGGGGTGCACGAAACCCGTGTATACCATGAGGAACATGGTCGCCGCCGCCGCGCAGGCGCATACTATTATCAGCGCGAGGTGCACGCGCTCGAAGTCAAGCGCGCGTATGGCCTCGTGGGCGAAACCCAGCAGCACCCCCGACACGCACGCGCAAATATAGCCGCCCACGAGGTTGGCCGTGCGCGAGGAGGCGGTGTGGGGGGTCACAAACAATATGAAGCTGCTCGCCCCAAGGGAGGCCACGATAACCCCTTGGAGGGCTAAGTCGAACAGCAGCAATATCAGCCCCAGCGACAAGAACACCAAAAGGCTCTGCGCCGCCGCGCATTTGCCCTTGCCGCGCAAGTTTTCGCCCGTGAGCGCCTTTACAATTGCGCCCTTCGGCTTTGTGTCCATATCATTCCCCGCTCCTTTCCGGCGTGTTTATCGGCAGGTTTCCAAAAAACTCCGTATGGCCTCGGCCGTGGGAGGGCAACCGGGCACATAGCGCGCGCACCCGGCGGCGCAGTCGCCGCAACCGAGGGTGCCGGGTTTGCCGCGAAAGCCCTGACCGACGTTGATTTTCCCGCGGGGTTTTACATGGCGCAGGGCAAAGAGCAGCGCGGCGTGGCAAGCCGAGCAGGCCCTGTCTTCGTTGACATACGCCGAGAGGCTTTCCGCAAGCCCGCCGCGCGCGGGGGCGACGCGGGGCTTTGCGTCTTCGCGCAGCCGCGTCACCGCGGTAACGCCCGGCTCATACGCGCGCCCTATGCCCATGCCGGAGGCGATACGCAGGTAATCCACCTCGTTGCTCCGCAAGCCGATAAGCTCCGCGCCGTATGTGTCGAGCAGCAGCATATCGCTCCCCGCCATGAGCATATTCCGTTGCGCGGGGTTGCCGCCTTCCTCCATGGATAAATCGCCACAGACGGCGTCTACCACGTTAAAATGCACGGGAATGGCGCGCGCGAGGTGCGCTATGGGTTCATGCAGGCCGATGGCGTGGAATCTGCGCTTTTCGCTGTCCGGTATGCAGCCCTTGAGGTTTTTCAGGCAACATGTCAGCTTGGTCTGGCAATGCGCTTTGAGCACGGGCAGGTTTATGAGAAAGTCCGTGTCCAAGGCCTTGCGGCATACGTCAAACGTGTACTTGCCCGCGCGCGCGGGCGTGGTCGCGTCTTTTTTCAGGTCATGCAGGGCAACGCCGTATTTTTCGCGCAGGGCGCGGTAGCCGCAAACGTCGAAGGCTTGCTCCGTGTCGCCGCCGACCCACGCGCTCTCGATAACGGAGATGTCGTCTATGCCCAAGCCGCGCAGATACATTATCAGCCCTTCGGCAATCTCGCAATGCGTGGTGGCTCCGAGGCCGGGCGGTTTCGCCATAACGAGGTTGGGTTTCAGACTCACCCTCATGCCCGGGCGCACAAGGGCTTTGAGGCCTGCGGCCTCCAAAAGCTCCAACGTGCCTTGCAGTAAGTCTTTGCAGTATATGCTCCAAATGGTCACACACCCCGTTTCCGCGCGCGGCAAGGGAAACGCGCTACACCGCCGCGAGCGCGGAGGCAATATCGTCTATTATATCCTCCGTGTCTTCCAAGCCCACGGAAATGCGTATGGTGCCCGGCTTTATGCCCTGCGAGGAGAGCTGCTCGGCGGAAAGCTGACTGTGGGTGGTGGCGGCGGGGCAGCTGACCAATGTGCGCGAATCGCCGAGGTTGGTCACAATCTTCAGCAGGCGCAGGCTGTCGCAAAAACGTCCGCCGCTCTCCGCGCTGCCCTTGATGTCGAATGTAAACATGGAGCTTTGACCCTTCGGCATATAGCGCATGGCCAAGGGGTAATAACGCGAGCTTTTCAGCCCGCAGTAAGACACGGATTCGATTTTCGGGTGTTTTTCCAAATATTCCGCCACGGCGAGCGCGGAAGCCGAGTGCCGCTCCATGCGCAGCGGCAATGTCTCCATGCCGAGCAGCACAAGCCACGCGTTGAAGGGCGACAAGGTCATGCCCGTGTCGCGCAGTATGTGCGCGCGCAGCTTCGTGACAAAAGCCGCCGGACCGAGGTCGGCGTACACAAGGCCGTGGTAGGAAGCGTCGGGCGTGTTGAAGTCGGGGAAGCGCGGGTTGCCCTTGAAGCAAAACAGCCCGCTGTCTGCCACAAGCCCGGCGATAACCGTGCCGTGGGCGCAGAGGTACTTCGAGGCCGAGTAGACCGTGATGTCCGCGCCGTGCTCCGCCGGGCGCAGGAGATAGGGCGTGGCCACCGTGTTGTCGGCTATGAGGGGCAAACCAAACGAGTGGGCCGCGTCGGCAAGCGCGCGCAAGTCGGGCACATCCGACGCGGGGTTGCCGAGCGTCTCCGCAAACCAAGCGCGCGTACGCCCGTTCGTGGCTTCCGCGAAACTTTCGGGGCGGTCAATATCGGCGAAGCGCACCGTTATACCCATCTGCCGGAGGGTTTTGGACATCATATTGACCGCGCCGCCGTATATGCGCGAGGCGGAGACGATTTCATCGCCGCTCGCGCACAGGCACATGAAGGTCATGAGCATGGCCGCGTGGCCGCTGGAAGCGCACAAAGCCGCCACGCCGCCGTCTAACGCGGCGATGCGTTTTTCCAATATGTCGCAAGTGGGGCTGCCGAGACGGGAATAGATGTTTGCGGGTTTTTCCAAGGCGAACACGGCCCTCGCGTCTTCCGTGGAGTCAAACGTGTAGGCGGTGGTCATATGCAGCGGCGCCTGCACGGAATGTGTGGCGTCCGCTTCGTAGCCCGCGTGGGTGCATTTGGTATGGAAACCGTATTCCTTCCCGGTCATCCGCGCCCCCGTTAAACGGCGCGCGTGACTTTGCCGCTGCGCAGGCAGCGGGTGCAAGCGTGGATATGGCAAGGCGAACCGCCCACAAGGGCTTTCACGCGCTTGACATTGGGCTTGAACATACGGTTGGAGCGGCGGTGGGAGTGACTGACCGTGATGCCGAAAGCGACCCCCTTGCCGCAGATACTGCATTTTGCCATTTGCAGACACCTCCTTTGAGCGTAACAACACAATAACACATCCGCGGCCGCAATGCAATAGGCGAACGGCGGGCGGGGCGACCAATCGCGTTGTTGCCGCGCCGCAAATTGCAAGCCGGCCGTGCCGGGGCGTGCGTACCCCGCTCCCCACTTTTTCTGTTGACTTTCCATTCGCGCGGTATTATACTGGGTGGTGGGCACGGTGTGCCGTGAACCGAGAAAAACGGGGCGGAGGTGTGTATGCAGCCGGTTATTTCGCGCGTGTCGGTAACCCTTCGCGGCGCGGCGCGGCGCGTGGGTCGCGCCGCGCGCAGGGATTGGCAGCTCTACGTGCTGCTGCTCCCCGCCGTGGGCTTGGTGTTCATTTTCTGCTATCTCCCGCTGTACGGCATCCAAATCGCCTTCCGCGACTTCAAGGCGGTGTTTGGCATTACGGGCAGCAAGTGGGTGGGCTTGAAGCACTACGCCGACTTCTTCGCCTCGTGGCAAGCGCCGCGCCTTTTGCTCAATACGCTGCTGCTCAACGTATACGGTCTGCTTTGGGCGTTCCCCGTCCCCGTGGTTATGGCCATACTGCTCAACCAACTGGAGCTTCGGCGCTTCAAGCGTTTTACCCAAACGGCCATCTATACGCCGCATTTTATATCCTCGGTGGTCATGGTGGGTATGCTTGTGCTGTTCCTCAAACCCAGCAGCGGGCTCGTGAATATCGTCATCGAGAAACTCGGGGGCGAACGAATGGACTTCATGATGCTCCCGCAATGGTTTCGCACCCTCTTCATAGGCTCCGACTTATGGCAGCACGCCGGCTGGAACACCATACTCTACATAGCGGCGCTCACCGCCATAGACCCCGGCCTGTACGAAGCCGCCACCATAGACGGCGCCACAAAAACGCAGAAAATCCGTTTCATAGACATACCCCACATGGTACCCATCATCGTGTTGCTCCTCATACTCAACTGCGGCGCGATGATGGTGTCAAACACCGACAAGGCCTTGCTCATGATTACCCCCGGCAATATGTCCAAATCGGACATCATCGGCACGTATGTATACAGGATGGGTCTGCAAAACGGGCAGTTTTCGTATGTGGCGGCTATCAATTTGCTTGTCAACGTCATCAACTTCGCGCTCATCGTCACGGTAAACCAAATCGCCAAGAAGCTCAACGACACGAGCCTGTTCTGACAGCCCGCGGAAAGGAGGATTCGGCGACATGACCGCACAGCCCCGCCACGCGCGCGTGAAGCGCAAAATCGGCAAGACGCACGGAGACAGAATCTTCGATGCCTTCAACCTTGCCTTTTGGCTCGCCGTATTGGTCGTCATCCTCTATCCGCTTTGGCTTGTGCTCATAGCCTCCGTGTCCGGCGCGGAAGCGCTTTTTGCGGGAAAGGTATGGCTTTGGCCCGTGGACTTTTCGCTCATAGGCTACGAGGCCATACTCAACCACAGCCTCCTGTTGCGTTCCTACCTCAACTCCATTATCTACACCGTGGCGGGCACGGCGCTGAGTGTCATCGTCACGATGATGGCGGGATATTCGCTCTCGCGCGCTTTTGCCGGGAAAAAACTCGTGAGCCTTTACTTCGTGTTCACCATGTTCTTTACCGGCGGCCTTATACCGCAATTTCTCATGAACCAGCGGCTTGGGCTTTACAACACGGTGACCCTCATGATTATCATCAACTGCGTGTCTGTGTGGAACCTCATGATAGCGCGCACATATATCTCCACGTCCATACCGAACGAATTGCACGAGGCCGCCGTGGTGGACGGCGCGGGTCACTTCACGTACTTTTTCAGAATAGTGCTGCCACTTTCCGGCACCATCATCGCCGTGCTGTGCATATATTACGGCGTGGCCCGCTGGAACGATTACTTCACCGCGCTGGTCTATATTCGCGACGAAACCAAATACCCCCTCATGGTTATACTGCGCCAGCTCATCGTGCAAGCCACCTCCGGCACAGCCTTAGACACGCTCATGGGCTTCTTCGGCGACGGCAAGACCATATCCGAGGCCGTTCGCAAAGCCGAGGTAGTGAAATACTGTTGCATAGTGGTCTCCACGGTGCCGGTTGTGCTGCTCTATTTGCAGATGCAAAAGTTCTTCGTCAAGGGCGTTACCATCGGTTCGCTCAAAGGTTAGGTTTTCTGCGCGAACGCGCCGAAAATAAATTGATTTTAGGAGGAAAACCATGAAAACCAGAATGCTCGCCCTGTTGCTGGTATTGCTGATGGTCTTGGCCGCCACGGCTTGCGCGTCCAAGTCTCCGTCCGATTCCGGCGCAAACCCGTCGGGCACCTCGCCCTCGCAGAGCACTCCCGGCACAAGCCCGAGCCCGTCGGAGCCTTACGTGGTCACGGAGCCCGTCACCCTTACGGCTTACCAGTGGGCGCTTGACAACCAAACCACAGACTTCGCCAACCTCTGGTACTACCAGGAGCTTGCGAAAGACACCAACGTGACCGTGGACTTCACCGTCATCAAGGAAAACGACTGGAACGAACGGCTCAACCTCATGTTCATCTCCGGCGCGTACCCGGATATGATTATCCGCCCCAACAACAACCTCAGCATTGAGGAATACGGCGTGACGCAGGGAATCATCATACCGCTCGACGACCTTATCCCCACCTACATGCCCAACTACAACAGCCGTATCGGCCTCAACAACGCGAAAGACGTGCTGCGCGCCTCCAACGGCAAGATGTATTATGTCGGCTACATGGACGCGCAGGGCGTGGTGGTCAACGCCGCGTGGTTCATCAACCAAACATGGCTCACCGCCGTGAACAAGAGCGTGCCCACCACCATTGACGAGCTTACCGATGTGCTCAAAGCGTTCCGCGACGGCAAGCCCGGCACAGGCAACAACACCTACCCCATGAGCGCCGGCGGCAATATCTACCACCAGACCAACGGCATATACACCTACTACTCCATGTTCGGCGTGCCGCTCCAGTTTTATGTGTACGCCGCCATACAAGACGACGGCACGGTAGTGTTCCCCGGTTACATGGACGGCTTCCGCGAGGCCTCCGAGTGGCTGAATATGTGCTATAACGAAAACCTGCTCGACAAAGAGGCTCTTAATCAAAGCGACAACGACAAAAACAACAAGGTCAACGCCGACGAGGTCGGGTTCATCACCTACCTGCGCCTTCTCAACACGGCGTGGACGGCCGATACCATAGCAAACTGGGTCAACATCATGCCGCCCGCCACCGCCCGCGGCGCCAAGCTGCCCAGGGACTTCGAGACCGATATACCCGCTTTCGGCGCCGTGCTCACCACAACCAACAAAAATATCCCCGCCTCACTCTTATGGCTTGACGCGCAGTTAGAGACCGAGCGCATGATGGTGGCCAAAAACGGCAACATCGGCCCCGGGCCGTTTGACCCGCCGCCGCTCGGCAGGAGAGACGACGGCACGTATTTTGTGGAGTATGTACCCGACGAGAACGCGCTCTTCACGGCGGTGCCCGTCACCCAAGGGCAGTTCTTCGCCCCCGGCGACTATATCTTCGACGTGTACGAGATGGCGCCCCACCGCGTGGAGCGCTACGACAACTCCCAAAAATACGACAAAGCCGGCATTGTGGAGAAAAACTCCTACCTCATCCTCACCAAATACTTAAAGCCGGAGCCGGACGACGCCGAACGCTTAGGCCGCCTGTATGAAGACCTCCACACGTTTATGCAGGAGGCTATCGCCGACTTCATTATGAACGGTGTGACCGACGCTAACTGGGCATTGTTCTTAGACAGGGCCAAAAACGCCGGAGCGGACGAATATGTGGCGCTCTACCAAAAACTGTATAACGAATACAAGGCGGCGCTTGGCTGAACCCACTCCCCAAACCCCGAATTGACCATATACGGCGCCCCTACCCACGGGGCGCCGTATGTATAGCGGAGGAGAGTTGCGCTTGATAGACAGAAAAAGCCTTGTGGGCAGGCATAACCCGCTGTTGCGCGCGCCGGACCCGGAGTCGCCGCTCACCGTGGGCAACGGCGAGTTCGCGTTTACCGCCGATGTCACGGGGCTGCAAACCCTGTATGACGATTACGAAATATTCCCGCTTTGCACAATGAGCCAATGGGGCTGGCACACGCAGCCGAACGAAGACGGTTCGGTGTATACGCTCGCCGATTTGGAGATGACGCGCTACGCGGCAAACGGCCGCGAGTATATCTACCCCGCGCTGCGCCGGCCGGGCAACGAGCTTGTGTATGACCGTCTGCGCCAGAACCCCCACAGGCTCAACCTCGCGCGCGTTTCTCTGCTTTGGCGCGGCAAGAGGGTGCGCGCAAGGGATATTACGGACGCGCGGCAGGAATTGGACCTGTATACCGGGCGGCTTCGCAGCGACTTTACCCTGTGCGGCACACGCGTGTCGGTCGTTACGGTGTGCGCCGGCGACAGCGATACGCTCGGCTTTTCCATAGAGGAATCGGGCATTGACGTTACCGTTGAGTTGAGTTTCCCATACGGCTCGCACGAAAAACACGCCTCCGACTGGCTCTCCCCGGAGAAACATACCACAACCTGCGCCCGCACGGGCATAGGATGCTACCTATTCGAGCGCGCGCTGCACTCCACACGCTACTACGCGCTCTTAAACGGCGCGGATTCGCTCTCCGCCCCCTTCGCGCACAGGTATGTGTTCACTTCCTCGGCCTTCACGCTCACATTTGCCCCCGCCGCGCCGCGCAGGGCGTTTACCTTTGGTGAGGTCGAACGCAACAGCGAACAAACATGGGAGGGCTTTTGGCTTTCCGGCGGCGCGGCGGACTTTTCCGGCTCCAAAGACCCGCGCGCGCGCGAACTGGAACGCCGCGCCGTGCTTTCGCAGTACCTGTGCGCCGCGCAGTGCGCGGGCAGCCTCCCGCCGCAGGAGACTGGTCTTTCGTGCAACAGTTGGTACGGCAAGTTTCACTTGGAGATGCATATCCTCCATTCGGGCTGGTTTCCGCTGTGGGGGCGCGAATGGCTGCTTGAAAAGAGTTTCGCGTGGTACAAGGCAATTTTAGGCAAAGCGAAAGAAAACGCCGCGCGCAACGGTTTCAGAGGCGCGCGCTGGCCGAAGATGACAGGGCCGGAGGGGGTGGACAGCCCTTCGCGCATAGCTCCGCTGCTGATATGGCAGCAGCCGCATATACTGTATATGCTTGAGCTTACCTGCCTTGCCAAGACCGAATCCTCGCGCCGAGCCTTCATGCGTGAATATTGGGAAGTAGTACGCGAGACGGCCGAGTTTATGTGCGACTTCCCCGTGCGCGACAAGCTCGCCTCGCGGCTGAACCTCGCCCCGCCGCTGATACCGGCCCAGGAGGAACACGCGCCGGAAAACGCGCTCAACCCCGTGTTCGAACTGAGCTACTGGCGTTTCGGCCTTTCCGTGGCCGCGCGTTGGGCAAAGGAGCTCGGCGAAGACGCTTCGCTTTGGGAAAGCACGCTCAACGCGCTTGCCGACCCGCCGCCCGTGGGCGGGCTTTACCTCGCCCACCAAAACTGCCCGGATACATTCGGCGAATATAACCGCGACCACCCCTCCATGCTCTTCGCCCACGGCTTTATCCCCGGCGAACGTATAGACAAAGCGGCCATGCTGCGCACGGCGGACACGGTCTCGCGCCTCTGGCGCAAAGACACGCTCTGGGGCTGGGACTTCGCCTTGTGCGCCATGACGCAGGCGCGTCTTGGCAGGCCGGAGACAGCTATGGACATATTGCTCGAAAACACGCCGAAAAACAGCTACACCGTCGGCGGCAATAACTTCCAGCGCGGACGGAGCGACCTCCCGCTCTACCTGCCGGGCAACGGTTCGCTTTTGTTTGCCCTTGCCATGTTCCTCGCGGGTTACGGCAACGTGCGCTCTTGCCCCGGTTTGCCCGACAACGGACGCTGGAAGGTGGAGTATGAGGGCATATCGCCCCTGCCGTATTGAAACGGCGCTCTTTTCCAAAGACCTGCCCGAAAGGAAGCGTTTGACATGACGCGGAACGCGCTGAATATCGCATATATCGGCGGCGGCTCCATGGGCTGGGCGCGCACGTTTATGACCGACCTCGCGCTTGAGCCGGAGCTGTGCGGCGAAGTACGCCTGTATGATATCGACCCGAAGACCGCCGAAGACAACGCCGTAATCGGCAACCGCCTGTCCTCCGACCCCCGCGCGAAGGCCAAATGGCGCTATGTGGCCGAGCCGGACCTGCAAAAGGCGTTGACGGGCGCGGACTTTGTAATAATCTCCATATTGCCCGGCACATTTGAGCATATGCGCTCGGACGTGCATTTGCCGGAACGGTTGGGGGTCTATCAGCCCGTGGGCGACACCGTCGGCCCCGGCGGCGCGGTGCGCGCGCTCAGGACGATACCCCTGTTTGTCGGTTTTGCCGAAGCCGTGAGGGCGCACGCTCCCGAAGCGTGGGTCATCAATTACACCAATCCCATGGGCCAATGCGTTGAGGCGCTGTATCGCGCCTACCCGCAGATAAAGGCTTTCGGCTGCTGCCATGAGGTGTTCGGCACGCAGGAGCTGCTCGCGGCAATGGCGGAAAGCGAGTTCGGCGCGAGGGCGGCGCGAGGCGATATATACGTCAACGTCACGGGAATCAACCACTTCACATGGTTTGACCGCGCCTCGTATAAGGGTTCGGACCTCATTGGGCTGTTTGCGTCGTTTGCCGACAAGTATTACGAGCAAGGCTTTACCTGCCGGAAAAGCCCCGCGCCCGACCGCGTGTTTACCTGCGCCCACCGCGTGAAGTTCGACCTATACCGCCGTTACGGCTATATCGCCGCCGCCGGAGACCGCCATTTGGCCGAGTTTATGCCGGGCGACATGTACCTCAAAGACCCCGCCGCCGCGGAGCGTTGGGGTTTCTGCCTCACGAGCGTGGATTGGCGCGTGGCCGACCGCGCGCGAAAGACCGAGAAAACGGCGCGGCTTGTGGGCGGCGACGAGCGGCTTGCCTTGGAGCCTTCGGGCGAGGAGGGCATATTGCTCATTCGCGCGCTGTGCGGCCTTACCCGCGCGGTAACCAACGTCAACCTGCCTAATGCGTGGGGGCAGATTGACGGTTTGCCCCGCGATGTTGTGGTGGAAACCAACGCGCTTTTCTCGCGCGACGATATTCGACCCGTGGCCGCGGGGGCGTTGCCCGCGCCACTCGCTACCCTCGTTACGCCCCACGCGGAAAACCGGGCGGCTATTATGCGCGCGGCGACAGACTGCGACATGGACGCGCTCACGGAAGTATTCCTCCGCGACAGGCTTCTTGCCGGAAGGTGTGACGAAAAAGACATACGCTCACTCGCCCGCGACATGGTGCGCGCTACCATGGACGTGTTACCGAAAGGTTGGGAAGGGCAATGCTGACCGCCGATATACAAATACGCGACCCGTTTATACTCTTGCACGGCGGGCAATACTATATGTACGGCTCCACGGACAAGGACATCTGGAAGGCCGACGGCGTGGGTTTCGATGTCTATGTCGGAGGCGACCTTGAAAACTGGCGCGGCCCGCGGCCCGCTTTCCGCCCGCCGGAAGGCTTCTGGGGCGTAAAGAACTTCTGGGCGCCGGAGGTGTATGAATACGGCGGCGCGTTCTATATGTTCGCCTCGTTTATCGGTCCGGGTTATAATCGCGGCACAGCCGTGCTCAAAGCGCCGCGCCCGGAAGGGCCGTTTGCACCGCACAGCGCCGGAGCCGTCACCCCCGCGGAATGGATGTGCTTAGACGGCACTTTGTATATTGACGAAAACGCCCGCCCGCACATGGTGTTTTGCCATGAGTGGGTGCAGACCGGCGACGGCACGCTTTGTTCCGTTGAGCTTGACGACACCCTCTCGCGCGCCGTGTCGCCGCCCATAGAGCTGTTTGCCTCGTCCGATGCCGCGTGGAGCGGCAAGGCGTACTCTCCGAGCAACAAGATTGAGGGCTATGTGACCGACGGCTGTTTCCCGTACCGTCTCACAAGCGGCAAGCTGCTCATGCTCTGGTCGTGCGTGGGCGAGAAAGGCTACTGCCTCGGTTACGCCGTGTCGCCTTCGGGCTTGTTGCGCGGGCCGTGGCTCCAAGCGCCGGAGCCCCTGTTTGCCGCCGACGGCGGCCACGGTATGGTCTTTCGTTCTTACGGCAATAAGCTCCTGCTCGCGCTCCACCGACCAAACGAAACGCCGCGCGAACGCGCCATGTTCATTGAAGTCGAGGAGACGGAAGACGGCCTGAGGAGGGCGGACGCATGAGCGAGCGGCAGATATACCCCGCCTCGCGCGCGTGTTGCGGCGGCGACACGCTCTGCATGGCAAAAGACGGCGAGGGTAAGTGCCTGATTGTGAGCGGCGGCGGCGAGGCATACGAAACACTGATTGGCGCGCCCCTTGCCCTGCCGGAAGGCGCGGCGAAACGCTGCCCGCTCAGCAACCGCAACGCCGCCCTGCTGCGAGAACTGCTTCCGTTTACACGCCCTTCGCGCCACAAGGGCAAACCGTTTACCATAGGCTTAGGCGACCGCCTCGGCATAGCCTCGCCCGGACACTTGCGGCTGCTCGCGCATAAAAACGCGGACGCTTTCCCCGTCTTAGCGCAGCAATCCGCGCGCGAACTGACCCTAACGGGCAGGACAAACGAGGATGTGCTCGCGGCGGCGGTGTGGGCTGTGTTTCAGGAGGGTTGGCGCGGCGGCTACGGCGCGGACGGCGACCACCTGAAAACCCCCGAAGAGGTGCAAAACGTCATTGATTGCGGCTACACCATGGTCACGCTCGATTGCTCGGCGCATATACGCAATGACCGAGGCGAGGACCCGGAGGCCATATACGGCGAGGCCGTGGCCTTCGCCGCCGATATATACCACAAATACCTGCGCGGCAAAGACATAGACTTCGAGCTTTCCATAGACGAGACCGCCGCGCCCACCACGCCCGAAGCCCACCTATATGTGGCAAATAAGCTGCGCCGCGCGGGCGTGGAACTTGTGACCTTGGCGCCGCGCTTTTGCGGGGAGTTTCAGAAAGGCATAGATTACATAGGCGACCTCGCGGACTTTGAGGAAGACTTCAAGCGCCACGCGTGTATCGCGCGGGAGGGTGGCTACAAACTGAGCATACACTCCGGCAGCGATAAACTGTCTGTATTTCCCATAATTTTCAGGCATACGGGCGGCAATGCGCACCTGAAAACGGCGGGCACAAGCTGGCTTGAAGCCCTGCGCGTGGTTGCCGAAGTGAACCCGGAGCTTTTTCGCTCCGTCGTCCTCTTCGCCCTGGCAAACCTCGCCGAGGCGAAGCAATATTACCACACCACCGAAAACACGGCCAATATCCCCGACATAGACACCCTGCCCGATTCCGCCCTGCCCGGCTTGCTCTGCCAAAACGATTCGCGCCAAGCGCTGCATATATCCTATGGGTCGGTACTCTCGGCCAAAGACCCCGGCGGGGCGGCGTTGTATAAAGACGCGCTGTACGCGGCGCTGAACGCAAATGAAGACAAGTATTACGCGGCCTTATATTCGCGCATAAGCCTGCATCTGCCTCCTCGCGCGCGGGCAGATGCCGCCGCCGGGCAGCTTTCAGCCGCCGGGTTTCGCCAACCTTGACGGCTGTGTTTTTTCGCCGTATAATACACTCATTATTCTGTAAAGCGTAAGGGGCGGTGCGTATGGATAAGGTCAAGGCGGTCATGGTCGGCTGCGGCGGCATAGCTTTCGGCAAGCATTTACCGAAAGCCGAGGAATCGAAACTCGTGGACTTCGTGGGCTTTTGCGACATTGTGCCCGAACGGGCCGAAAAAGCCCGCGCCCAATACGGCGCGGAGGGCGCGGTGACGGCCGGGAGCCTTACGCAACTGCTTACGCATAAAGACATCGGCAAAAGTATCGAGGCCGTGTATGTCTGCACGCCCAACCGCTCCCACAGCGCGCTCACCGTGGAAGCCTTGGAAGCCGGCTGCCATGTGCTCTGCGAAAAACCCATGGCCATCAACGCCGCGGAAGCCAAAAAGATGCTCGAAGCGGCGGAAAAGAGCGGCAAGTTGCTCTCTGTGGGCTACCAAAACCGCTACCGCAGGGAGTATATGTTTGCCAAAGATATGGCGCAAAGCGGCGAGCTCGGCGACATCTACTTCGCGCGCGCGAAGGCCGTGCGCAGGCGCGCCGTGCCCACATGGGGCGTGTTTCTAAATGAGCGCGAGCAGGGCGGCGGGCCGCTCATTGACATCGGCACCCACGCGCTCGACTTGGTGCTTTGGGTGATGGACAACTACAAGCCCAAATACGCCGTGGGCACGGCGTATCACAAGCTAAACGGGCAGACATTCACGGGCAACGCCTGGGGCGATTGGGACACGGTGAAGTTCACCGCGGAAGACAGCGCCTTCGGCTTTATCGTCATGGAAAACGGCGCCACCGTTACATTGGAAGCCTCATGGGCGCTAAACGACCGCTTCCCGCAGGAAGCCGTGTTTACCATGTCTGGCACAAAGGCGGGCATAGACTTCACCGGCGGCGTGTTTGTAAACGATATACGCGCGGGGCGGCAGGCTGTTACGGAGGTGGCGGTCAGCGGCAGGGGCGTGGACTTTTACGAAGGCGACACGGGCGCCTCGCCCGACCTTGCCGAGCAAAAGACCTTCCTTCGCGCCGTGCGCGGCGAGGGGGAGCTTGTGGTGAAGCCGGAGCAGGCCTACGCCGTGACGCTCATACTCGATGCCATATACAAATCGGCCGCCGAGGGCAAGCCCGTGTTCTTTGACCAATGAGCCTCAATATACTTATCTACGCCGAAGACGTTATCGCAAACGCCGAGCGGCACGGCAACGCCGATGCCGTGCGCGCGGCCTACCCCCGGGGGCTCCACGCGGCAATCGCCGACGCGTTTGCCGGTTGCGGCCACACGGTGCGCTTCTCTTCGCTTGAAGACCTCGACGCCACCTTAACACCCGAGTCCCTCGACGCGGCGGACGTGCTGTATTGGTGGGGCCACGCGCGCCACGGCGACGTGCCGGACGGCGCGGCCGCCCTCGTGGCCGAAAAGGTGCAGGCGGGCTTGGGCTTTGTGGCGCTCCACTCGGCGCATTTGGCCAAACCCTTTAAGCTGCTCATGGGCACATCCTGCACGCTGGGCTGGCGCTGCGGCGAGAGCGAGCGGGTGTGGGTCGCCGCGCCGTATCACCCCATTGCCTCCGGTGTGCCCCCCTACTTCGACTTGCCCGACGAAGAGATGTACGGCGAGCCGTTTGACATCCCCTCCCCCGAAGACACCGTGTTCATCGGCTGGTTTTCCGGCGGCGAGGTGTTTCGCAGCGGACTCACATACAAACGCGGTTGGGGCAAGGTGTTTTACTTCCAACCCGGTCACGAGGAGTACCCCGTGTATTGCCACCCCACAGTGCGGCTCATACTCCGCAACGCCGCCCTTTGGGCGGCGCCCGCCGCGCGCCGCGCCGAGACAGCCTGCCCGAATATGCCGCCGGATAGGCCCGCGTGACACGCCTCGCGGCGCAGGGCAACACCCGCACCGCCCCGGCGCGCGAGGTAAACCCCGCGTCTACCAGCCTATATTCATGGAAGGGAGCATCGCCATGAGCCGACTTGTGACGCTTTTTACCGGCCAGTGGGCCGACATGGAACTTGCCGACATCTGCCGCTTTGCCCGCGACGCGGGTTACGACGGCTTGGAGCTTGCCTGCTGGGGCAAGCACCTGTGCGTGTCGAAAGCCGTTTCCGACAACGCCTACGCGGAGTATGTGCTCTCGCTTTTCCATGAGCACGGCCTGAAACTTGAAGCCCTCGGCACCCACCTAATCGGCCAGTGCGTGGGCGACGCGCCCGACCCGCGATTAGACGGTTTCGCCCCGGAGCGATACGCCGGGAAGCCGGAAGCCATACGGAGTTGGGCCGCCGAAGAGATGAAGCTCTGCGCCGAAGCGGCGAAGCGTTTGGGCGCGAGCGTGTGCACGAGCTTTACCGGCTCGCCCGTCTGGCGCTATGTCTATTCCTTCCCACAGACCGCCGAGGCCATGATTGAAGACGGCTTCGCCGAGATAGTTCGCCTGTGGAGCCCCATACTCGACGTATTCCGCTCGTGCGGCGTAAAATACGCCTTGGAGGTCCACCCGGGCGAGATTGCCTTCGACTACTATTCCACGCGGAAACTGCTCGGCCTCTTTGCTCACAGGCCGGAGTTCGGGCTCAACTTCGACCCCTCGCACCTGCTTTGGCAAGGCGTGACCCCGCATATCTTCCTTGCCGACTTCATAGACAGGGTTTACCATGTGCACATCAAAGACGTGGCCGTCACCCTCGACGGCAGGTCCGGCCTGCTCGGCTCGCACATAGACTTCGGCGACCTGCGCCGAGGTTGGAACTTCCGCTCCCCCGGGCGCGGCGATGTGGACTTCGAAAGCATTATCCGGGTACTCAACGCCCACGGTTACCAAGGGCCGCTCTCCGTGGAATGGGAAGACAGCGGCATGGCGCGGGAGCACGGCGCGCGCGAGGCCGCCGCGTTTGTGCGGGGGCTTGACTACGCCCCGTCCGCCATCAAGTTCGACGGCGCGCTGCGTAACTGACACGCGCGGCGGCGTTACCCCCGTTCCCGCGCCGCGTTATTGTTGTTACGCCGCAAATCGCAAGCAGGCTCCGCCGGGGAGTTTCCCTCCCCCGAATGGGGAAGGAAACATGGAAACCCCGCTTATCTTGCTTATGATTACCGAAGCGGTATACGACGGGCAGCGCCGTTTGTTTGCTCCCCGGCGTAAGAAATGCGATTGCTTTTTTTGTGCGGGTGTGATACAATGCAACCGTGTGGCATACCTACCGCGTGAGGGACGCGAATATTGAGAGTTAGGGGGCGGCTGCCATGGGGGAAAATTTCAATGACCCGTTGCACGTTACCAAGCGAGACTATGTCCGCACGAGCAACTGGAGCGTGGATGCCAAATACAGCAAAGACAACCACGCCTGGCTGGAAGCGGAGATTCCCAACATCGCGGCGGGCGGGCTGCTCATGCTCGCGGACGAAGGTTTGCAAAAAGACGACGAAATATGGGTTGACCTCATCATTGACCCCATCTTAGGGCCCAGTATTCCCGTGCATATCAAAGCGAAGGCCGTTGTCAAAGCGGAAAGGGCTCCGCAGGAGCACAAACATTCCTACGCGGTGGTCTTCACGGATATATCTCAGGAGGACAAAATCCGCTTAGACGAGCTTGTGCGCATGACTATTGCCAAAAGCCCCGACTCGGCCTTTGAGATGAGCGAATAACAAAGGTATCGGCAAACGGAAAACTCCCCGCAGCCCGAATTGGCGGCGGGGAGTTTTGTTGCGGCGCGGGTCGGCGTTGCAAAGGCGGTATGTGAATAATACTATTCCAGACTTACCCACATGGCGGGGCGGAGGCCAAGAACATCACTATCTGCGTTCCCATTCATCATGATTACGCCCATGCCGAAGCGGACATAGGCGATATTTGAGACATCATAGCCGGGCGACCGCAACCACCACGCCCATTGTACACCATCGAGGGTATACGCTAACCGCGCCTCGTTGTATTGGTCGTCTATATACTTTGCATCCTCGCTAGGTCTGTTTGCCAACTGCCCGCTGTCGCCGAAGTACCTCACCACTTCCTCAAGGGAGAGCAGGAAGATGTAGTCGTCGGTGTCGTCCCCACCGGGAGTGCCGTACCATTGGTTGTCCTTGTTGCTGCTCCTCGTTTGCGTTATCTTCGCCCTGTCGCCCTCGCTAAAGCCTAAATAAAATTCGCCGTTGAGGTAGGCGCGCAGGTCGCAGTCCGCCCAAGTCACCTCTGCATAGGCATCGTGATATAACCTGTCTTCGATGATATACTCGGAGAGCAGCAGGGCTTTCCCGCCGCTCACCTCCAGCACCCGCCATTCGTAGCCGCCGAACTCCATTATGTCGCCAACCGCCACCCCCGCAGGCGGCGTTGTGTCTTGGGGACTGCCGGACGGGTCGTCGGTGTCGGTGGGCGTGGGGTCGGTGCCGCCCGGCGAGGGCGAGAGAGCGCCCTGCGATGGCGAGGGCGACGACGGCGAGGGCGAAAGCGAGGGGGAAGGCGAGCCGCCGCCGCAGGCGGCGAGGGAGAGGGCGAGGGTCATCGCGAGGATTATCGCGGTGAGTTTTTTCATGTTCATTCTCCTTTTATTCAGAGTCGAATAAGGCGGCCTCTTCAGTTTTGGTAATCCGTGAAAGCACATAGGTTTCGCTACCGCCGTTATTATACACAGCGTTGTAAGTGAGCGCGCTGCCGCCTGTCACGGTCAGGTAAATTGTGCCGTCCGATGCCGGGAGGGTTCCCGTTCCGTTTTCGTTCCACATCACGTCGCCCATATCTATCCTTGGGACAGAAAAAGACATATTATCCCCATACGCGGCATCGGCAGTTGAATAATACTCAAACATTTTTCCAAACGACGGGTCGTCATAATACTCGTTGATAACGATACCCGTTTTGGTGGGGTCGGAACTTGACGGATTGAGCCAGACAAATACCCCGAAAAGCACCCCTTCGCGCGTTTCGCTGAAATGGAAGGCCATTTCCTCACGTTGATTGGTCGGCGGCTGCTGCGGCTGCCCGCCCGGCTCCCCGCTCAGACCCGGCCAGTCCCTGAGCCTTTCGGAAAAGTATTCGGAGCGGTAATCGTCGTCGGTGAGCTCGTAGTACGTCTTTCCGCCGATAGCGTCTATCTCCAAGGCTTGCCCCGTCACATCGTAACCGTCGCCCGCGCTCACCGTACCCTCAAACACGGCTATGCGCGTCACGCCTCCCGCGTGCGCTATGTAAAACACCGTGCCGCGCACGGACAGCGAGGCGTTGGGCGTGGCAACCTCAAGCGGGGTGTTTACGTTAAACCAAGCCTTGCCTTCGGCAATGGCCCAGTTACCTATCCGCAGTTCCGTGTTTTCCTCTATGAGTATATATTGCCCCTCGCCAAGCTCCAAACTCGTCCAAGACTGCTCTCTTGTGGCGATGGCATCGTCACGTTGCAGGGCAAGGCCGGGAAACGCGGACATAACTTCGCCGCCCGTCTCGGCGGTCACATCGCCGCCTGTGTCCTCCACAGCCGCCGCGCGGGCGGTGTCCACTACCTGCGAGGGTGAAGGCGAGGGGGAGGGGCTGCGGCTGCGCGAGGGCGAGGGGGAAGGCGAAGCGCCGGAGCAGGCGGCGAGGGCGAGCGCCATTACAAGCGCAAGTGCAAGCGTTAAGATTTTTGCCGTTCTCATTTTTGCTTTCTCCTTTGTTGCTCGGTATTGTTAATATGACGAGATTATGTTGACAAATCATTGCAAATATAGTATTATACTAATGACAATAACTTTTTGTGAGGTGGCAATTATGGCAAAGACAATCCAAGTCCGCGTGGACGACAATCTCAAGGACTCCGCCGATGCGCTGTTTGCTTCGCTGGGACTTGACACTTCGACGGCAATCCGCATATTTCTGGTCGCGTCCATGGAATCGGGGGGAATCCCTTTCGCGGTCGCCCACAGCACCGACCGTGACGCGGCGGTTTTCGATGCCATAGAGCGACGCAAATCCGGCATCCCGTTCCTGACGGCGGAGCAAAGCCTGGAAAACATGCGGGCGGCAATCAAAGCGGGGGCGGCGCATGGAACCTAAAAACCTAACGGTTTTCGTTG
>JAIRWH010000009.1 GCA_031253545.1 Oscillospiraceae bacterium | reverse complement strand
CCTGTCTACTACGAGAGCCGCGTTATCCATTTGAAGTTAGACGAGGAGGTTTTGCGGCTTATCGACGCCGAGTACGACGTTATGGCGCAGAACGCCGAGCCGTATGCCATCGAAAAGAGCAAGAAAGAACTCGGTAAAATGGACAGCATCCTCGGCGCGGACGATACCATAACCGCCTTATGCGAGGATATTGTGAAGCACTACGAGGAAAACCGTCAGTACGAGCAGACCGGCAAAGCGATGGTCGTCGCTTACTCACGTCCGATAGCTATGAGGATTTATGACAAGCTGCTGAAAATGCGACCGGAATGGACGGAGAAAGTCGGCGTGGTTATGACGAGCGGCAACGACGACCCGGAAAGCTGGCGGGAGATTATCGGAAACAAACGCCGCAAAGACGAGATGGCGAAAAAATTCAAGGATAATGAAGACCCATTGAAAATCGCCATCGTGGTGGATATGTGGCTGACGGGTTTTGACGTGCCGTCGCTTGCCACGATGTACGTTTACAAACCGATGAGCGGACATAATCTTATGCAGGCAATCGCCCGAGTCAACCGCGTGTACGGCGACAAAGAAGGTGGGCTTGTCGTCGATTACGTCGGCATCGCTTCGGCTTTGAAGCAGGCGATGAACGACTATACTAACCGTGACAAGAACAACTACGGCGATACCGACATCGCCAAAACCGCCCTGCCGAAGTTTATTGAAAAGTTGGAAGTGTGCCGTAACTTGATGCACGGCTTTGACTATTCGGCGTTCTTATCCACCGATAGCGACCTCGTCCGAGCCAAAGCTATAATGGGTGGCGTGAATTTCTTGACGGCTGTTGACGCACAGCATAACAGCACAGTAAAAGAAGAATTGTTACGAGTCGCCGAACCGTCTGTCGGTTATGGCAATGCCGCAAGTCGCAAAGATGTCTTCATCAAAGAGTCAATGCTGCTCCGTCAGGCGTTGTCACTCTGCCGCTCGCTTCTCACCGCCGAGCAGCGCCTTGAGGCGGCGTATTTTGAAACGGTGCGGACGCTCCTAACCCGTATCACAGGAGAGGGCAAGCCGCTGTCGCTGAAAGAAATCAACGCGCGAATTAACGAACTCTTGAAAGCGAGCATTCAAAGCGAGGGCGTTATAAATCTGTTTTCCGATGTGGACACGGGCTTCTCGCTTTTCGACCCGAAATTCCTTGACGAAATCGCCAAGATGAAGGAAAAGAACCTCGCCGTTGAAATCCTGAAAAAACTGCTTGCCGAGCAAGTGTCCCTTTACCGTCGCACTAACCTTGTCAAGAGCGAGAAGTTTTCGGAGATGCTTTCCCGCGCAATGAAAGCCTATCTCAACGGTATGCTCACCAACGAGGAAGTCATCGCAGAACTTATGAAGATGGCAAAGGACATGGCGAACGCCCAAGCCGAAGGCGACGCGATGGGGCTTTCCGACGAGGAGCTGGCGTTCTACGATGCTTTGACCCGTCCCGAAGCGGTAAAGGATTTTTACGAAAATGATGTGCTTGTTGAGATGACCCGTGAACTTTCGGATATGCTTCGCCGCAACCGCACCATTGACTGGCAGAAAAAAGAATCCGCCCGTGCGGGTATGCGGCGTATGGTAAAAAAACTGTTGAGAAAATACAAATACCCGCCGGAGGGCATGGAAGACGCAATCGCCACAGTCATCGGTCAGTGTGAGATGTGGACTGATAATTAACGGGGAGGATAATGGGAATGAACGCTTTCAAGAGCAACATCTACAAATATCTCGGCGGGACGTGCCAATACTTGATACCGCTGTATCAGAGAACCTACAGTTGGGAGCGCGAGCAATGCGCCCGCCTTTGGAACGACATTGTCAACCTCCATGCAACGCATCGAGAGGGTCATTTTGTAGGCTCGATAGTCCGTATTGATGAGGACTCGGCGGCGGGCTCAACTCTTGCGATGATTATTGACGGGCAACAGAGACTTACCACGTTGACCTTGCTTCTCGTCGCGTTGCGCGATTATGCTGTGGCGCATACAGACTGCGGCGTAAATCCGAATAAAATCACGGATACGCTGCTACTTAATCAATACGAGTCAGGCGATGCCAAATACAAGCTGCTCCTCACGCAGTCCGACAGAGATGCGCTCATCAAAAAAATCGAGAGCGCACCGATTCCCGATTCTCTGAAATCGCGTGTGTTGGATAATTATGGCTATTTCTCAGGACAAATAGGTAAGGGTGAAATTTCGCCTTCCGACCTATACGATGCTGTCGGCAAACTTCAAATCGTGGATATCGTACTTGACCGCCAATATGACGACCCGCAGGCAATTTTCGAGAGCTTGAACTCCACGGGTATGGACTTGAAGGACTCCGACCTCATCCGAAACCATCTGTTGATGGGACTGGATTCCGCATCTCAGACGAATGTTTACAATAATATCTGGAGACCAACGGAACTGCTCTTCGATTATGAACACCAAAGTGAACTGCTCGACAATTTCTTTCGTGACTATCTTACGATGAAGCTCGGCAGGATTCCGAGGAAAAATGAGGTGTACAAAGAATTCCGAGCCTATCATAAAAACTGCGGCATGAATATCCGTAACCTCTGCCAAGACATATATGCTTTCGCGAAGCACTACTCTGATATGCACTTCGTCAGAAGTAGCGACCCTGTTTTGAAATCCCTGTACGAAGATATGAAAGCCATCCGTATGGAGGTGGCCTATCCGTTTCTTTTGAAGATTCACGATGACTGCGACAAGGGACTAATAACGATTGATGCGTTGCGGGAGATTGTGCAACTCTGTGTGAGTTACGTCCTTCGCCGCGCCGTCTGCGATATACCGACAAACTCCCTGAATAAAACCTTCGCCACGATGAAGAACGACATCAACTCAGATGATTATTTGAACTCCATAAAAGCAATCTTTATACTCCTTGATTCCTATAAGGAGTTCCCAAACAACGAGCGCTTCCTTGCTACGTTTCTTTCACGGGACATCTACAACATGAATCGCTGCCGTTATATTCTCAGCCGTCTCGAAAATTGGGATAATAAATCAGTTGTTTCTTTGGAAAACCTGACCATCGAACACATTATTCCGCAGAACCCGAATTTATCGGTGGATTGGGTAGCTGCTCTTGGCAACAACTGGAGCGAAATTCAAAAGAAATATTTGCACACAATCGGCAACCTGACGCTGACCGCATACAATTCTGAGATGAGCGATTCGTCGTTTTCGGAAAAACTTGATATGGAGGGTGGATTCAAAGAAAGCGCGCTCCGTCTGAATAAGTATGTCGTAACCCAAATAACATGGAGCGAAGAGCAAGTTAAGGAACGCGCCGCGCAGCTTGGCGAGATTGCTAAAAAAGCGTGGCCATACCCGACGCTTACCGAAAACGAATTTGCGCCGTATGCTAAACAAGACGAACCAACCCAGCAGTATGCCCTTGACAGCTATGACCAAATAAACGCCTACAACAGAATACTTTTTGAATCGCTGAACATCCGAATTATGAATCTCGGCACATTTGTAAAGCGGGAGTTTAAAAAATCCTACATCGCTTATAAAGCCGATTCGAATTTCGTTAGCATATTGCTTCAGAAACAACGTCTGTTGTTGGGAATAAATATGAAGTTTAATGAAGTCATAGACCCAAAAGGAATCTGTAAAGATATGACGGAGCTTGGTAATTTTGCAAGTTGTGATGTTCAGGTTCCTTTTGAAAGTCTCGACCAACTGGACGATGTTATGGAACTTATTGAGCAAGCATTCCGCAAACAGGATGCTGACGAGTGACTTGCACACCTTTTGACGTTTCCTAAACCTTTTGATTTTTCCTCTGGCGGCGAAAACAAAAGGGTGCAAAACTCAAATCCGAAAGCCGTGGCGACCCGTTGTCACCATAAATCGGTAATGAAAAAAGGGCTTTCGGAGGTTACTGAAAACCCACGAAAGCCCGTGTATACCGCAATTTGAGCGTTGTTTGCGGAAAATGTAATTGTATCAAAGACGGTGTTTTCATTGAGGACGGCACGACCGAGACGCGGTTCATTGATTTATTCTGAGGGGACGGTGGTTATATGGCGTATTTCCAACACACGGCGCGGGACGCTTCGCCGAAAGGCTACGGCAAGCTGCGTTCAATCACCGTCCGGCTCATTATTCAAAACTGCACGGGCGAGGTGTGGTTTACTGACATTATGTTTCAGGCGGGCGTCGTCGCCACGGGATGGGTCGGTCATGTCTGCGAGATTCGCTGGACGATTGACGGGTGAATTGTGGATTTTTTGTTAATTTCCAAAAATGTATTGACAAGCTGTTAGTTATCCCTTATAATCTTAATGTGGCGACACATTAAGATTATAAGGGAGGTTGAGTCATGGCACCAAGAATCCAATTTAGAGCGACCGATGAGGAGTATGAAGCTATCGAACAGAATGCTCTCATTGCAGGTTTTTCGAGTGTATCGCAATTTGTAAAAGAAATCGCTTTAGCGTATCCTGACACAATAAAAAACTCGAAAGTGAGCAAGCTTTCCTTTGCCGAGATTTACCAAGAAGTCACAAGCGCGGTAGCGAAGAAGGTTGCTGAGGTACTTGCCAATAATGATATCAACCCGCGATTTGTTTTACGAGAGATTACACCCAGTTGGCGTTGGCATAATAACCCACAGCACGAAAATATGGCAGATGGTACTGTTCCTAAGCCTTTGAGAGCCTCTGTGGGAAAGCATTTTTACAACGAGGTTAAAAAAGGGAAAGCCTTCCCTAATGTGCGATACACAGGAAAAGTTGACCGATATGGTACAGCTATTTACGAAGTATTCATAAAGGAAGATGAGGTCGAGGTTGCCACATGATTATCGCCGCTTATGCCGGATGCGGCAAGACCACGTTTGTAGGTATGGTTGGCGAAAACGCCATTGATTTGCACTGTTTGCCGTATAAATACTATCTCAATGAAGCCAATAACCGTGGAGAAGCTGGAAAAGCAGACCCCAACAACGAAATGCGTCCCGACTGGCCGTGTAATTATGTTTCAGTCATAAAAGACGTGATGAGAAAATATGCCTATGTCCTAATTCCATCAGACTTTCGTGTTTTGGCTTTGCTGGCTGACGAAGGTATATCGTACATACTGATTTATCCTCATCGTAATTGCCGAGAGGAATATTTGAAGCGATATATCGACCGCGGCAATACAGATAACTTCCTTTCGATATTTTACGAGGATTGGAATTGGTTCATCGACCGTCTCGAAGCGGACAAGCACGGCAAACATATAGTGCTTCTATCGGGTCAGTTCTTGTCCGATGTAATTATTACCAAAATACGACAGGAGCGTAGTACGAATAGAATGAAAAAGGTAGACTTGAAAACATTTTTAGCGGATATCCCATCTGCCGGTGCTGACAGAATATATCCTTTAAGCCGTTTCAATCTTTTCTCTCAAATGAACGATGTTTGGGGTGAAGCGAACAGAGCGGTTACTGGCGGTTATACAGGGGATAGTTTGGCTCGGCAAATGGATTTGGTCAGTAAAATATGCCTAAGAATTTACTCGAACCCAGAAATCGCAAACGATATAAAATGCGAATTGAGACAAGCGGAGTGGCAATTGTACGATTTTTGTTTATGGGACAATGTTTCTTGCAATGATTCTATTAGCGTTATGTACTGGTTTGATAAATGGAATGACCCATGTAATTACTTTTTATAATTCGATGTGACAAACGATAGCAAATCATAAAGGAAGGAGGTTTTCCCGATGCAAACGATGATTACACAGGTATTCACATCGCGAAGCCACACAGAAACCATTGCGGATGCGTACAGCAAAGCTGACACAGCAAGGCATAAAAGCCGGAGCGGTATATACTGTCGCGGCAGGACAGGACGAGCCGTATCGCGGCGGCGCAGGGCGGCGCAACGATGCCGTGAATCGGCAGGTAATGCAGGATTTCAAGGATGGGAAGTTAGATGTTGTCGTCAACGTGAAAATGCTGACCGAGGGTGTAGATGTTCCCGATGTCAAGACCGTTATGGTCACGCGGCAGACAACGAGTAATATTCTCCTCACGCAGATGATAGGACGCGCCTTGCGCGGCGAAAAAGCTGGAGGCGGCACGGGCAAGGACTACGCAAACATCGTGTTCTTCCATGACACATGGAAACGTCTGCTCCCGTGGGCCGATGTGAACGGCGGTCTTGAAGCAGAGCGTCCGGCGCGGCAAGGCAGAAATCCCATGTCGTTTATCTCTATCCAGCTAATAAAACTTGCGGTCGCCGATATTGACTACAAAGGCTTTGAAAACGCGGACTATTTGACGTTTATTCCCGTGGGCTTCTTTAATTGCGAATACACGATAGCCATTGAGGAAGGGGCGGCAGAGGAGCTTATCTCTTTTGAAGAGAATATAATCATCTACGAATTTAACAGGGACGGCTACGAAAGCCTGATTAAATGCCTTGCCACTCAAGACCTAACGGCATACGCGGCTGAAAATGTACCCGAGAGCCGATTGGAGAATAAAGCCGGCGAACTTGCGGACGAATACTTCAACACAGAAACAGATAATTTTGACGATATGCTAATTGGCAATATCGCAAAGATTATCCGTCACATGGCGCAGAATGACACACAGCCGTTATTTGTTGACTTTCACAAGCGCGACGCATACGACATGGATAAGCTGGCGAACGAGTTGGCAGATGTTTCACAAAGGAAAATTGACGTTATTCTCCGCAACATCTTCAACGACAGCGGCAAACATTGGGGCTTTTTCTACAAGAGCTACAGCAATTTCAAGGACGCTTTCGATAAAGCCATGAATCGGATTTTTATCGACGCGGTGGACGTTGAAATCACGCCGAACGAGGAGTCCGCCGACGAACTGACAGACGAGATAAAGCGTCAAGTGTTTGTCCGCGATAATTACGTTTGCCTGTGTTGTGGCAAAGCGCAGCGTAAGGGTGTGCCGCTCAACGCAGACCATATCCGTCCTATTGCTATGGGCGGTAATAATGCCGTGTCCAATTTACAAACCTTATGCAAGCAGTGCAATGCGGTCAAAAGCGTCAATGAAGTGGATTATCGCGTAAACATCACGCCTCTCCGCAAACCAAAGCAGGAACTTCAGATGTTCGATTGGGTAAGCAGTGACAATGTTCATAACTCCATTGCCCGTATCGTAAACGCATTCTACCATTGCAAGGCAATGTGTGAGCTGCGCTGTCACCAAAGGAAAAGCGGACAGTATTACTATGTATGGGAAATTGTGCTGTTTGCCGACAACAATCCCGAATGGCTGACACCGTTTGAAAAACAACTTTTGGATTATGTCCGTACACGGCTTGGGTGGACACACGTGACGAAAATTGTGGTTAAGAATTGAGTCTTATCAACGGGGAAAGAATAACCTTGTATTCGTTCGGTCGCATGGTAAATCTACCCTCGATGTAAAAAGAGGTTCCCCGGTTCGTAACTTCAGCCGCGCCCGTGTCCCGATAATCGCTTACCGGCGCCGTCGCAGGCGGCAAGGGCGTTGATTGTGAGCAGGTTAAGCGACGGGGCGCAGTCCACGACTACATAATCATACAACGGCCTTACTCCGTCAACGTACCGCCTGAGCACACCTTCCCTGCCGATTAGCCCGGCGAGGGCGACTTCCAATCCCGCGAGGGTGTTGTTTGCGGGGAGCAGGTCAAGCCCGTCGCCGTGGCGGATGATACCTTCTCCGGGGGAGATGTCTTGTTCATTGACAACGCGCGTCAGCAGAGTGGCAAGGGTAACGGGGAGCTTCTCCGGCAGGGTTACGCCGAGGCTGAGCGTGAGCGAGCGCTGAGCGTCCGCGTCAATACATAGTACGCTCTTACCCTGCCTTGCAAGCCCCGCGCCGAGGCTCACGGCGGTCATGGTCTTACCCACGCCGCCTTTCATGTTGGAGATTGCGAATATTTTGCCCATAGTGTTCCCTCCTTCGTTTTTTCAGAGGGGCGGTTTTAGCGTTAATATCACGCCAAGTCTGCCAATCCGAAAAACCGGTCCCTCGTTTTGAGTTGGAAAAGAGCGGAGAAAGATAACGCCATATCCGCTACCCCTTGATTACGCAAGGTTTCCGGATTTGGCGTTATTATACCCTATGGGCACTAACAACTAACAACTATATTCCCGCTCACGTGGCGCGCTGTTATGCTTCGCGTAATAGATTTTCTCTCGTTTCCTGACAACTGACGCGCCGAGCGCCCGCGCCCGCCCGAAAGCGGCGGCTTGACTGCGCGCCGCCGCTGCGGTATACTGTCAGGAAGCGTTGGGCAATCGGGCGAAACGGAGGGGATTGGCGTGGCGCGTATATTCATAGACACGGACTCGGCGCAGGGCACCATCAGCCGCCATATATACGGGCATTTTGCCGAACACCTCGGCCGCTGTATATACGGCGGGCTGTATGTGGGGCAAGACAGCCCCATACCCAATACGCGCGGTATGCGCTCCGACGCGGTTGCCGCGCTGCGCGAGATGGGCTTGCCCTGCCTGCGCTGGCCGGGCGGTTGCTTTGCCGACGAATACCATTGGAAAGACGGCGTGGGCAAAGAGCGAAAGCGCATGGTAAATACCCATTGGGGCGGGGTGACGGAAGACAACTCGTTTGGCACGCACGAGTTCATGGAGCTGTGCGCGCAGCTTGGCTGCGAGCCGTATATCAACGGCAACCTCGGCTCCGGGGAAGTGGCGGAGATGCAGGAGTGGGTGGAATATATAACCTCCGGCGCGTCCGCCCCCATGCCGCTTTGGCGCGAGGCCAACGGCCGGAAAGAACCGTGGAAACTGAAATATTTCGGCATAGGCAACGAAAACTGGGGCTGCGGCGGGAATATGTGCGCCGCCTTCTATTCGCAGATGTATAAGCGTTACGCCACATATGTGCGCGATTACGGCGACAACCGCGTATTCCGCGTCGCCTGCGGCGCGGGAGCGAGTTACGGCCCCGGGGAGCTGAACCTCGAATGGACCGACACGTTCATGGCAAACGCGGCGGGCATGGCGGACGGGTATTCGCTGCACTATTACACCGTGACAAACTCTTGGCAAGACAAAGGCTCGGCCGTGGGCTTTACCGCCGAGGAATATTACAAGACATTGAAAAAAGCCCTGTGGCTCGACGATGTCATACGCCGCCACGCCGCCGTGATGGAGCGGCACGACGAGCAGGGGCGCGTGAAAATCATCTTCGACGAGTGGGGCACATGGCATAACCCCGAAGAGGGCACCAACCCCGGCTTCCTTTACCAGCAAAACACCATGCGCGACGCGCTTGCGGCGGCCTTGTCGCTCAATATCTTCAACAAATACTGCCGCGTGGTGCATATGGCAAACCTCGCGCAGCTCTGCAATGTGCTGCAAGCGGTAATCCTCACCGAAGGGGAGAAGATGCTGCTCACGCCCACCTACCACGTGTTTAGGCTATATCGCCCCCACCAAGGCGCGCGGCTGCTGCAAAGCGCGGCGCACACGGGCATGGCGGGGCCGGAAGGGTGGGAGGTGCCGCGCGTGTCGCACAGCGCGTCCATGGCCGCCGACGGCTCGGTCACGCTCACGGCGGCAAACCTTTCATGCGAGAGCGAGGAGCGTGTGGAGCTGCTCATGGCGGGCGGCGCGTATGCCTTTGACGCGGGGCATATCCTCGTCGGCGGCATGAGCGCGCACAACACGTTTGACGCGCCGCGCAACGCGGCGAGCGCGCCCTTTACCGCCTTTGCCGCGGAATGCGCCGCCCCCGCCCTGACGCGCGGCTCGTTTACCCTGCCGCCATGCTCTGTGGCGGCGTTGACATTCCGCAGTACGGGGGTGAGCGCGTGAGCATTACCGCCCCCAGGGGCACTAAGGATATTCTGCCCGGCGAATCGCGCCGCCGCGCCGCTTTGTCAGGCGTTCGCGGTGTCGTCCGCCTCCGCCGCAGTTTCCTTGCAGGCGGCAAAGTCCGCGATGATTGCCTTTGCCGCCGCCATCAGCTTTTGCCCGGGGGGCAGGCGCACGGACAGGGTGCCCGCGCCGCCGCTTTCCAAATGCGCCCTGCCTTTGTATTCTTTCCTCGCGCACATTTCCGACACCCGGCGGATGTCGGGGGAAGCCAACCTCAGCAGCAGCGCGCCTTCCTTGCAGGATATGTCGCAAATACCCGCGCGGGCGGCGCTTGCCCTGAGCAAGGCGATTTTTATGAGGTTATCCGCGCTTTCGGGCACATCGCCGAAGCGGTCGCTCAGCTCGTCGCGCAGGTCGGAGGCCTGCTCCTCGGTTGTCACGGCGGCAATGAGGCGGTAATAATCCATCCTCGTGCCGGCATGGGAGATGTATGACTTGCCCAGCACGGCCTCCACGGGCAGGTCCGCGGTACATTCCACCCCGGGCGCGCGCTCGCCGCGCTCTTCGAGCACAGCCTCTTCCAGCAGCCGCAGGTACATGTCGTAGCCCACGCTCATGAGGTGCCCGCTCTGCTCTGCGCCGAGCACATTGCCCGCGCCCCTGATTTCCAAGTCGCGCATGGCGAGCTTGAAGCCGGAGCCGAACTCGGCGTATTCGCGTATGGCGGCAAGCCGGCGCTCGGCCGTTTCCGTAATCAGCTTGCCCCTGCGGTAGGTGAGGTAGGCGTAAGCGCGGCGGGAGGAACGCCCCACGCGCCCGCGTATTTGGTGGAGTTGCGCGAGCCCCAGCCTGTCCGCGTCCTCCACAATCAGCGTGTTTACGTTGGGTATATCAATGCCCGTTTCAATAATCGTGGTGCAGACCAATACCTGCACAAGCCCGTCGGACAGAGCCTGCATCACGTCTCTCAGCTCGTCCTCGCGCATTTGCCCGTGCGCCGCCGCCACGGCGATGCCCGGCAGGCGCTCGGCAAGGCGGGAGGTGACCGCGTCTATGGTGTCCACCCTGTTGTGCAGGTAATACGTCTGCCCGCCCCTGCCCGCCTCGCGCTCTATGGCATCGCAGACCACGCCCTCGTCGTATTCGAGCACATATGTTTGCACGGGGTGGCGGTCGGAGGGCGCCTCCTCAAGCACGCTCATGTCGCGCAGGCCGGAGAGCGCCATATTGAGCGTGCGCGGTATGGGCGTGGCGGTGAGCGTGAGCACGTCCACCTGCCGCGACAACTCTTTCAGCCGCTCCTTATGCGCCACGCCGAAGCGCTGTTCCTCGTCCACAATCAGCAAACCGAGCGAGCGAAAGACCACGTCTTTTTGCAGCAGCCTGTGTGTGCCGATAATCAAGTCGGTCTTGCCTTCCCGCAGGTTTTTAAGCGACGCTTTGATTTGCGCGGGGGAGGAAAAGCGCGAGAGTGTGTCTATATTCACGGGGTAGCCCGCGAAGCGCCGCAGCGCCGTGATATAGTGCTGTTGGGCGAGCACGGTGGTGGGCACGAGCAGCGCCGCCTGTTTGCCGCTGAGCGCGCTCTTCATCACGGCGCGCAGCGCCACCTCCGTTTTGCCGAAGCCCACATCGCCGCAAAGCAGGCGGTCCATGGAGCAGTCGCTCTGCATATCGCGCTTTATCTCCTCGCAGCAGCGCAGCTGGTCTTCCGTCTCGGCATACTCGAAGCGTTCCTCAAACGAAAGCTGCCAATCGCTGTCGGGGCAAAAGGCGAAAGCCTTCAGCCGTTTCCTCGCCGCGTAAAGCTCGATTAACCCCCGCGCCAGTTCGCGCGTGGCCGCCTTTGCCCTGCTTTTGCTGCGTTGCCAGTCCGCGCCGCCGAGTTTGCTCAGTTTCGGCCCCCTCGCCCCCTCCGCGTCGCCCTCTTTCTGCCCGATATATTTGCTCACGCAATGCAGCTGCGTGACGGGCACATACAGGCAATCCGAGCCGGAGTAACGGAGCTTCACAAAGTCTTTCGGCAAGCCGTCCGGCTCCATGGTCACCACGCCCTCAAAGCGTGCTATGCCGTGGTGCTCGTGCACCACAATATCGCCCGGGGCAAGGTCGCCGTATTGCGCCAACCTTTGCCGCGCCGACGGGGCGGCTCGCGCGACGCGGGAACGCGCGGCTCCCGCGCTCCCCTCCGCGAGCACGGCGAGGCGGATGCCCGGGTACTCCGCCCCCGCCGAAAGGCCGCCTTGCATAATTGCCGCAAAACCGCCCGGCAGCTCTTCGGAGGCGGAATCCACACGGCACACGGGCAGGGCCGCCTCGCGCAGCATAAGCTCCAGCCCCTCCGCCCTGCGCTCTTGCGGCACAATAAGCGCCACGCGCGCGCCTTGACCGAGGTAATGCCGCGCGTCTTCAACGGCGCTTGCCGCCCGCGGCCCGAAGGGCGGCAGAAGTTTGGCCGCAAGGTGCAGGCGTGTTTTGGCCTCCGGCGCGTATGCCGCGCGGGCAAATGTGTCGGCGTATACTATGTCAAAGCGCGCCAAGGTGGCAAAGAACCCCTCGCGGCCGAGGCCAAACGCCGATATATCCGGCGGCGTAACGCCGCGTTGCGCGAGCAACTCCATTTCGCGCAGGGCGCGAAGGTCGAAATGGCGCATACGCTCGTCCACGCGCGCGTATTCGCACGGCACGATTATGGTGTCCGCGGGTAGGTAGTCGAGCGCCGAGCACATCTGCGGGTAAATCTTTTCAATATATCTGTCCGGCGCGAGCGCTTCCTCCGCGTTGAGCGTATCGGGCCCGCCGGGCGCGTAATACGGCAGCGTTTCCGCGCAGGGCAGCAGCGCGGCCGCGCTCAGCGGTTCGCCCCTGCGCTGCGAGGTTATGTCTATATAACTCACAGTGTCTGTATCGTCGCCGTAATACTCCACCCTCACGGGCGCGGGAGCGCCGGGCGAGTAGAAGTCCACAATGCCCCCCCGCGCGGAATACTGCCCCACCGCCTCCGCGTATTCCGCCCGCTTGTAGCCCCCGCGCGCGAGCAGAGCCAAAAGTCCCGCCAAGGGGAGCCCCTCGCCGGGGGCTATAACCGCGCAGGCCGCGGAAAGCACGGCGGGCGGCATGGTGCGGCGCGAAAGCGCGTCGGGCACGGCGCACAGGAGCGGAGCCTCACCGCGCAAAAGGGAGCGCAGCACGGCGATACGCCCGTGTTCCCACTCGCGTGAGGCGGCTTGCATGGGTTGCAGCACAAGCTCCCTATCCGCGAGCGTAACGCAGGCCTCGCCCGCGAAGGTGGCGGTGTCGCCCGCGAGTGTCTCCTGCTCCTGCTCGTTGTGGCAAATAAGCAACACGGGGCGGCCCGTGCGCGCGCGCAGAGCGGCGGCAAGGTGCGCCTTGTGGGGGGTCTGCAAGCCGTCTAAGGCCGCGGGCGCGCGCGAGCGCTCCAAGGCGGCGCAGAGGGTCTCGAAAGCGGGCAACGATGTAAAAAGGCGGACTAACGGGCGCATTACCGCAGCCTTAAATCACGCCCCGGAAAGTAAAACAGCTCATATTCCCCGAACAAGCGCGAGGCCACTTGCGGCAGGTAACGCTCCCGCATTTGGTCGTGGGTGAGGTTGGTGGTGACTATGGTGGAAACCCCGGCGAGCAGGCGCGTGTTGACAAGCTCATACAGCGCCGTTTGCGCGGGGGCGGTGATAAACTCCGTGCCGAGGTCGTCGAGCGCCAAGAGGTCGCAGCGCGCGAAACGCTCGAAGTCGCGCCCGTCGGGCGCGTCGCGCCCAAATTGATGCGCGTCCGCCGCGTGGAAAAAGTCCGCCGCCGTGGCGTATTCCGTCCAAAAACCCCGCTTCGCCGCCTCGCCCAGCACGCACACAGACATAAAGGTCTTGCCCGTGCCCGTGCCGCCCGAAAACAGCAGATTGCCGGCCCCCGGGCAAAACTCGGCGGCGTATTTCTCGCAAAACCTTTTGCAGCCCTTCACCTCCGGCTCGCACAAACTCTCGTCGAACCGGGCAAAGCACATGGTGTCTGTGTCAACATATCCGCGCAGCGCCCGGACCTGTAAAAGCGCGTATTCGCCCGCGAGGTCCGGCGCGTCTTCCGGCACCGCGCTCACCTTGTCCGCGCCGTAACGCTCGGCAAGCTCGGCGCGGCGCGCGCTCATGGCTTCGATTTCCCCGGCGCTTGCCGTGCCGAGCAGGGAATCGAATTGCAGCCGCAGCAGCGCGTCTTCCGCTTCCTTTAAGTCCGGGTGGCGTTCGCGCAGGGCGGCGCGGCGCTCCTCGGCGGCTCGCCGCCGCGCGTCTTCGCGGGAACGCACACGCAGCAGAGCGGCTTCGCGCAGGTTAGGCTCCATCGCCATCGGCGTTATCCTCCAAATACTTCCGAGCCTTTTCCATGGCGGCGCGCTCCGTCTCGCCGGGCGGTGAGAGCGGCCTCTTGCCCCCGCGTTCCGCGTATTGTTGCCGGCGTTGCGGGCCGGGGGCGCTGCGGTTGATTTCCTCCACGGTGTGCAGACCCATTTTGTGCCAGGTGTCGAGGATTTTATGGCAATACGGCCAGGACCATTGCCCCTTTTGCGTCACGGTCTTGTCGTAGGCAAGCGCCACGGCATCCGGGGCGAAGCCCATCTGAATCCAACCTTGCGCGTAGTTTTTCTCCGTGGCCGAGGGCTCGCGCCCGCGTATGCCGCAGGCAATGAGCGTGCGCGTCAGCTCGCTGCGCAGTTTTTCCAGTTTTTTTATGTGCGCCTGCGCCGCCTCGGCGGTGAAGACCCCCGCCTTTTCCCAATATTCCGCTTCGACGCCGATGTTTTTCATGGTGGGTTTCCTGCCGAAACGCCGCTCGAAGTCTTTATGCAGAAAATGCAGCATCAGCGTGAGCACCTCCGGGGGCAACCCCCGCCAGGCGTGTATGGAATAGAGCGTCTGCAAGTCGGACGGCGAAAGCGGCCGCCCCGCGAGGCGCTCCGCTTCGTGCACCACATGGGCGAAGCCCTCGTCGCGCGTGATGCCTTCCGTAATCTCCTTGGTCTCATACAAAGGTGCGGTTTCCTTCGCGGCGCTCGGCGCGCGCACGATGAGTTTCGCGTCTAAGAGCGCCTTCTTGGCGCGGGCCAGCGCCTCCGGCGGCATACCCGCCTCCTCGGCCTCACCCTCGCTCGGCATCCTGTCGTTTTTACGCAAAAACAGATACAGCAACGCCGCGTCGCCGCTGCCTATCTTCCAAAGCGTGTCCGCGTCGCCGCCATGTACCTGAAACGAACCGATATAAGTAAACGACATACCGAGCCCGCAAACCCCCGTTTCAATTCCCGTCCGTCCGCGTCGCCGCCCACCGCTTATATCAGCAGCGAAAACGTGTATCTGTCGCGGCCGCCCTGTTTGGATTTATAGAGCAACTCGTCGGCGCGGCGCAGGTAATCGCCGCCGGATTGGTCGTAGCCGGCCACTCCCGTGGTCACGCCGATGGACACCGTGACACAGTCGGCCACGTCGCTTGCCGAGTGCGGCAAGGCGGTGTCTCTCACGGCGCGGAGTATGCGTTCGGCAATCATGCAAGCGCCGTGCTCGTCGGTATTCGGCAGCACCACGGTAAACTCCTCGCCCCCGTAACGGGCGCAAAAGTCCTGCTCCCTGCCGGCGCAGGAATTGATGATTTCGGCGATTTTCACAAGGCACTTGTCGCCCTCGGTGTGGCCGTATGTGTCGTTGTAGAGCTTGAAGTGGTCTATATCGAGCATCATCACGGAAAGCAGGCCTTCCGTGCGACGCGAGAGATGCCTGATTTGCGTGTTCAGCTCCCTGTCTAAGTAGCGCCTGTTATATATGCCCGTGAGCGGGTCTATATTGACTTCCTCCGCCATAACCTCCAAGGTCTTGATTTCGCGCAGGTCGCGCAGATACGCCGCCACCACGAAGTCGTCGCCATGCTCCACGCGCACGAGCGTGACCTCCACGGGCACAGGGTCGCCGTCGGGGGTCTGGTGCATCCACTCGAACGTCATGCGCCCTTCCAAAAACGCCCGCTTCACGTAGTCTTGTATCACCTCGGCGGAGCGCTGCCCGCCGGGTTGGTATTCGGGCGAGAGCTCGTCGAAACGCCCGATAAACTCCTCCTTGCTGTCGAAACCGAAGAGGGCGGCGGCGGCTTCGTTGCAGTCCACAATGCTGAGGTTCACGTCCCAGAGCTTGCAACCGAGGGGTGTGGCATCGAGCATGAGTTTCATGCGTTCTTCGGCCTTGCGCGCCCTGCGCGCGTCTTCGTGCCGCGCGAGCGTGTTCGCGATGAGCTGACTCGCCGAACGCAGCACCATTTCCTCTTTTTCGGTGAAGAGGCGCTCGTTGTGGCAGTCGTCGTAGCCCACAAACCCCCAAAAGTGCTCCTTGAAGAATATGGGCACCACGAGTATGGACTTTATGCCCTGCGGCTCCAAAGCCGCCTTTTCCGGTTCGGACATATGGCTGACGACGCCGGTAATGCAGATGTCCGCCGCGAGCTTGTCTTTCCACCCGGGCACATCGCGGTCGTAGTTGGTCTCAATCGCCAGCGAATAGTCTTTTTGCGAGGACGCGCCCTCCGACCATTCGTATACCTGCGAGCAGTAAAGCTCGCCGTCGCGCTCGAAGTTCTTCCATATATACACCCTGTCCGCGTCGGCCGCCTTCGCCATAATACCCAGCGAATAGAGCAGGTCATCCTCAAAGTATTCCGAGTGCGACATGAGCATGATGGAGGAAACCCGATTGACCGTGTGCAGAAGGTTGGTGTGCTGCTCTATCTCGTTCATCATGCGCCGGTGCTCGCGCAAGTCGCGCACATAGGCGGCCGCGATGTAATCGTCGCGG
Organism: Oscillospiraceae bacterium; assembly: GCA_031253545.1. Taxonomy (GTDB): domain Bacteria; phylum Bacillota; class Clostridia; order Oscillospirales; family UBA929; genus WRLJ01. The sequence goes on along the minus strand of JAIRWH010000009.1, from coordinate 92,675 downwards.
TGGCGTATGCGCACGAGCGTGACCTCGGCGGGTATGGGCGAGAGGTCGGGCGCTTGGAACGCGCACTCAAACTCAAGCCGCCCCCCGTCAAACGTGCCGGCGAGCGCTTGGGCGATAAGGGCGCGCGAATCCGCGCCGTTGGGCTGCGCGGGCGGGAGGCATTCCTTATACCAACGCCCGGTAAGCGCCTCTTTGGTGGGAAAGCCGAAAAGTTTGAGCGCCGCGTCATTGCAGTCTATAATATTGCCGCCCCTGTTGAAAAGCTGGCAGCAGAGCGGGCTTGCCTGCAACATGAGCTTGGAGTATTCCTCGGTCTCCACGCGCATTACGGTCTTTGCGAAGAGGTTGGCGGCCGCTTGGAACAGCTCGATTTCCGCCGTGCCGTCCTCGAAGTATTCGTCGGTCGTGAGGTTTTCCAGCGTCACCGCGCCCCAGATGCCGCCTGCGGAAAATATGGGCACCATGCACACGGCCCTGACGTCTATGGAGCGCAAAAACTCCGCCTCGTCGGGCGGCATATCGCCCACGCGCTTGTTGAGGATACGCCCCGCGTAAATCTCGGAAACCCAACCGCGCACGGCGGGCGTATCCGGCAACACGTCTAATTTTTCCCCCGTTTGCGGGTTTGTGTATGTCCTGCTGCGGCTGTATACCATGCCGGGTCGGCGGACACCGTCCACTTCCTTGTTGCGGAACACGCTCACGCGGTCGAGCCCGATGGTGTCTTCAATGGGGCGTATGACGGCGGCCATAATGTCGTCGAGCGGGCCGTCTTCGTATGAGACAAGCGCTTGCAGCGCGCGGTTGAGCGCGGTGAGCATAGCCATATAGCGCCGCTGCTGCGTGATGTCGCGCGCCACCCCAAGCAAGCCCGTGACCTTGCCGTCTTGCACAAGCGGGGTCTTTACGATTTCCATGACCCTGCGCACACCGCTTTCCGGGTGGGTAAACTCCTCCTCCTGCATAACCGTGATACCCTCGCGTATAACACGCTCGTCCGCGCGAAGCATGCTGTCGGCGGCCTTTTCGTCAAACGCCGAGATATGCGCGGGCAGCTTGTCGGATAAGTCGTCCTCGTGAAGCCCCGTCATCTGCTCGAAGGCGGCGTTGCAGCTTGTGTAAAGCCCGTCCGCGTCCTTGCTGAATATGGCGGCGGGCACGGATTGGTACATGGCGGCGAGCAGCACGGTTTTCTCTGTGTTTTGCCTGTCGAGCAGGGTGTTGCTCGCGTTCAGCTCCTTTTCCGAGAGTATATGACTGAGCAGGCTTGTGTTGGTGAATATGCAGAGCAACCCGGAGAGGAGGAACAGCACCGACACCAAGAGGTTGTCGTAGCCCCACTCCGTGAGGTCGTACACGTTATACAGCGCGAAAAACATAGCCGGGGCGGCGGTGAGGGAGATATACTGCCTGCCGAAAAACTCGTTGAAAGTGCGACGCAGCAACCCGCCGAAAAAACGGTATACAAAGGGGGCGGCGGCGGCGAACAGCGCCACGGCGATGAGAATCCAAAGCGGCTCGGAGGTGAGCTCCACCCTGTCTTTGGGCGAAAACGGGTGCACCGCCAAATACGCGGCGAGCCTGATGCCGGAGGCCATGGTGATGGTGACCATGAGGGTAAACGCGACCTTGAAGAAACTTGCCCTGTGGCAGATGAGGCAGACGGCGAGCATGAGCAGGGGGTGGATAAAGTGCAGGCTGTCGTCCGTGGCCATGCCGCCGGGCGCGTAGGCGGACACGAAATAAGACACGCCTACGCGCACGAGGGCAAAGAGCAGCGTGAGCGCGTACACCGCGCGCCGCTTGAAGCGCTCCGAGCCGCGAAACGGCGCGAGCATCATGAAATACCAGGGCGTATCGGTCAAAAGCCCGCTCAGGGCGTGGAGTGCGTAGCTCATGCGGTTCATATCCTTTCCGCGCCGACGGCGCCGCGCCGCGGCGCGTACCGCCGCCCGCTCCACAGGATTATAACACGCGGCAAAGGGAAAATCAATACTTGCCGCGCAACCCCGGTGCCACAGCATCGTGGGGGGGAGTAAATGCTGTGGCTCCGGTTCAACTGAGCGCCCGCGCCCCAATCTAATTCCCCCGACTTATGTAAACCACACCGGAAATAAGACTGCACGCCTTAAATCATCAATAAACACGGGCAATTACTTTACATATTGGGGAAAGAATAAGGTTTTTCGCTGTGTTTAAAGGCCGCTCTTTCGGGGATTATCACATCACCGTTACTGCCGTCACTCAAGTAGTGTTATGAGCCGTTTGCAAGCCCGTTACGGGCAGCAATTCAAAATATCAAACAATCGCTTGCGGGGCATTGCAGAGCGTCAGGGAACGGCTTCCGAGCCTTCCCTTTGCACCTCACAAGCCTGCCGGGGCAGGCAAGCCGCGCCGGTCGCGTCAGGAACCCCCAACCCCGCCGCGCCGGTCGGAGCTTGCGCGGGAGCGGGGAGGGACGAACAATTTACAGTTGACAGTTCACAGCGAACAGTGGGGGGCGAAGTGCCCCCATAACCGTTATCCGTTTACTGTCCGTTGTAAGCCGTATCGTCAAGGCGCGGCTTGACTTCCCGCGTCTTGTGTGAGATAATGCCAATATCCGGTTGACATAACGCGGCGACGGTACGCGGGGGTGAGGCTTTTGGAAAACGTGCGGCTCAATATACGCTTGGCTTTTATGCTTGTTTTCACGCTTGCCCTGCTCATGCTTATGGGCGGGCGGCTACTTAACCCCGCGCGGGAGCAGACCCCCGGCGAGCCCGCCGCGCAAAACCCCGGCGAAAGGCTTACCATAAGCTACACGTCCGTGCCGAGCGCGCGCGGCGAACTGCTCGACCGCTACGGCCGCCCGCTCATTGAAAACAACGTCTCCGTGGCGCTCATGCTCGACGCGGCGGAGCTGTTTGGCGACCCCGACCGCACGGAATCGCTCGCGGGTCTGGCGGACTTCGCGCGCCGCCTCGGCGTGCGCCCGCGCGACACGTTGCCCGTGAGCGCCGCGCCTTACGTATACGCGGAAAACGCGCCTTCCTCGCAGACGAACCAATTAGAGAGATTTTTGGAAAAAAAGAAATTGCAGAAGGACATTGACGCGCGCGAGCTGATGGCTTTGCTGCGCGAGGAGTACGGCATACCCGCGGGCATTAGCGAGGAGCAAGCGCGCGAGCTGACGGGGGTGCTGTATGAAATAGAGTGCCGGGTGCTGTTTACCACGGTGAGGCCGTATAGCTACATAGCGCCGTATGTATTTACCGCCGATGTACCCACGGAGCTCGTGGCGTATGTAAAGGAACACGGCTTTACATGGGCGCGCGTGGAGCTTTCGGTGGAGCGCGTAATCCGCACGGACTTCGCCGCGCATATACTGGGGCGCACGGGGCTGATACCGCAGGAGGAAGCGGAGCATTACAAGGCGCTTGGATATAAGGCCGACGACATAGTGGGCGTGGACGGCGCGGAGAAGGCGTTTGAGCGCTGGTTGCACGGCACGACGGGTACCCGGGCGGTGGAGACGGACAAAGCGGGTCAGGAGCGCTCCGTGCTGTATACGAAAGAGCCGGAGCCGGGCAAAAACGTGTTCCTCACCATAGACATACTTTTCCAAGAGCGCGTCGAGCGCATACTGTCGCGCGGCATAGCCGAGCTGCAAGCCTCGGGCGAAGAGCTGAAAGGCAAGGAGGCGGAAGCGGGGGCCATCGTGGTTATGGACGTGCACAGCGGCGAGGTGCTCGCTTTGGCAAGCTACCCCACCTACGACCTGCGCGCCTTTTCCGCGCAGTATTCCGAGCTGCTGCAAGACCCGCTCAGGCCGCTTGTAAACCGCGCCATCGCGGGGCTGTATTCCCCCGGCTCCACCTACAAAATGGTGACGGCCGCCGCCGCTTTGGAGGAAGGCGTTATCACCCCCGCCACAAAAATCCGCGACATGGGCAAATACACGTTTTTCGAGGACTATCAACCCCGCTGCCACGCCTACCCCGGCAGCCACGGCAACGTGAACGTCAGGGAGGCGCTGAAGGTTTCATGCAACTATTTCTTCTATGATATTGGCCGTCAGGCGGGTTACCGCGCGCTTGCCGACCGCGCGAACAAGTTCGGCCTGGGCGTGTATTCGGGTATCGAGCTGTCCGGCGAACTCGCGGGATATGTGGCCGGGCCGGAGACGGCGGCGAAACTCGGCACGTTCTGGTTTTTGGGCAATACGCTCTCGGCGGCCATCGGCCAGAGCGACAACCTCTTCACCCCGCTGCAGCTCGCCAACTACGCCGCCACCATTGCCAACGGAGGCAACCTGTATTCGGCGCATTTGCTGCGCGAGGTGAAGTCCGCCGACTATTTGCAGACGCTGTATATCAACACGGGAATAGATTACACCCCGACGGGCCTTTCCGGTTCCACCATAGCGGCGCTGCAAGACGGTATGCTCATGGTGACGCAGCCCGGCGGCACGGCTCACGCCATATTCGCCGATTTCCCCGTGGCTGTGGCCGCCAAGACAGGCTCCGTGCAAGTGGGCGACAGCCCGAACAACGGCGTGTTTGTGGCTTACGCCCCGGCAAACGACCCCGCCGTGGCCGTGGCTGTGGTAATTGAGAAAGGCGGCGCGGGAAGCCGCGTGGCTCCCATCGCGCGCGACGTGCTCGCCGCGTGGTTTGACTTGGAAGCGGAGTACGCGGGGTGACGGAGCAACCGACTACTGACAACTAAAAACACACTATCCCCGCCCTCGCGCCTGTCTTGACAAATGCCCCGTCTTCGGTATACACTCAAGTGGCGCGCGGCCTTTTCTTTTTCACGCCGCTCTCCGCGTTTTACTGTCGGGAGGGATGACATGAAGCTGATACGCGTCCTGCGTGAGACGTTGGTCACATCGCTGCCGCTGGCGGCCGTCATACTCATAGTCTGCGGCTTCATCTCCCCCATGCCCGACCCGTTCGACTACGTGAAGCTCATAATCGGTTACGCCGGGGTGGTTATCGGGCAGTCCCTGTTCTTGGTGGGTCTCGACATCAGCATACTGCCCGTGGGCAAGGCAATGGGCGAATCCATGGTCAAGCTCAAGAAGGTGGCGTTCATCATCCTCTTCGGCGTATTGTTCGGCTTCCTCGCCACCATCGCCGAGCCGGCCTTGGCGGTATTGGTGCGCCAGACGCACATGATAATGGACGAAGTAAACGAAACGCTGTTCCTTTGGATAATGGGCGCGGGCATCGGCGTGTTCGTGGGCTTTTCGCTGTACAGGCTCATGAAAGACATCAACATCAAATTGGTTTTCTTCCTGATGTACGCCGCGCTGTTCCTATCCGTCGTCTTCGTGCCGGAACAATTCATCGCCTTAGCCTTCGACGGCAGCGGCGCCACCACCGGCGACATTTCCGTGCCGTTCATACTCGCGCTCGGTTTCGGCGTGGCCGCCACCATGAGCAAGCACAAAAACAACGACGACACCTTCGGCATCATCGGCATAGCCTCCGTAGGCCCCATACTCGCGGTCTTCATATACGGCATCGCGCTGAAAGCCGCCCACGGCGGCGTGTTGCCCCCCGCCGGGGAATATAACCCCGGCGCGGCGGAAAACTTCGGCGAGATACTGCTCGGCAACTTAGGCGGCGTGGCGTTGGCGCTCTTCCCCGTCATCGTCGCGTTTCTGCCGTTTCAGCTTCTGCTCATCAAGCTCTCGCGCCGGGACCTTATGCGAATACTCCTCGGCACGATACCCGTATACATCGGCCTTCTCGTGTTCCTGTCGAGCATAGACTTCGGCTTCGCCTTCGCGGGCGAATACATAGGCAGGGTATTTCTCGACCCCGGGCGGTCGGAATGGTTTAAGTGGCTCCTCCTTGTCGTGGGTTTCATCCTCGGCGGCGCGATTACGCTCTCGGAGCCCGCCGTCACAGTGCTCGGCGGGCAGCTTGAGGAGCTCACCAGCGGCCACATCAGGGGCATGACCATACGCGTGACCTTGGCCATCGGCATAGGGCTTGCCTCTGTGCTCGCGGTGCTGAAAATCATCACACAGTCGCACATCCTCGTGTTTTTGCTCCCGCTATACGCCGTGGCGCTGGTCATGATGAAGTTTACCTCCAAAATGTTTGTGGGTCTGGCGTTCGACTCCGGCGGCGTGTCCGGCGGCGCGCTCACCTCCGCGTTCCTCACGCCGTTTACCCTCGGCATAGCCCAGGCGGTGGCCGCGGCCGAGGGGCCGGCGGCTCAGTCCGTGCTCACCAACGGCTTCGGCATCATCGCCTTTGTATCCGTCACGCCGTTGATTGCCGTGCAAACCTTGGGCATCATATACGAAACACGTTACAAAAAGGCGCGCGTCCGCGCGGAGGAAGACGAGCTTCTGGGCTTGGAAGAGCTTGCGGGGCTTGCGGATAGCGGCGAGGCGGCCGCGACATCTATCGAGGGGGCGGTAAGGGATGAGTAGCGGGGAAAGCGAAAAAGCCGCGTTTCTTGTCCTCATCACCGGGAGAGGGCAGAAGAACGCCATATTGTCCGACCTTGCCGACTTAGACATACGCATCGTCAACACGGTTTACGGCAAAGGCACCGTGAAGGCGGACGTTCTGCACGATATACTGGGGCTTGTGCCGGAGGAGAACAAGGTCATCATCGTCTGCGTGTCGCGCCACTTCAAAATCGAAGCCGTGCTGCGGCTGCTTGTGGACAAATACAATTTCGACAAGCCAAACAAGGGCATCGCGTTTACCATGCCCATTGAGAAAATCTCGTACTGAATCGGAGGGTGCGGACAATGGCGGAAGAGAAAATGAAAGCGATGTTTATCGTGGTAAACGCCGGCTTTGCCGAAAACGTGCTTGAAGTGGCGCGGGAGGCCGGCGTGGTGGGCGCCACCATACTCAACGTGCGCGGCGAAGGGGTGCACCGCGAATCCATCCTCGGCATCACCGTAGACACGGAAAAGGAAATGATATTGAGCATCGTCAGCGAATCCACCGCAGACAAAGCCATGCGGACGATAAAGGAAAAGGCGGGGATAAAAACCCCCGCCCACAGCTTCTGCTTCACCATGCCCGTGGATGAGATTGTCGGCATTGGCGCGCCGCCTCAGCCGCCGCGCTGACGGCGCTCGCCTGCGGTCAGTCCGCGCCCCCCTTTGGAGGAAACAGGAAAACCTCCGCCTATTCCTTGTTTTTGCTTCTCATCAGCGTTTTCAGGGTGACATAAAACACAAACAGCACCATAAACACGCCGGGGATACCGATGGCCATGGCCCTCAAGGCCTCTAAAATCATGTCCAAAACTTCGTTCACGGGCATTGCCGTCCCCTCCCCGTCACGCGAATATACTCAATATCATGGCGGCGGCTATTATGGAGCCGACCTGACCCGCCACGTTGGCCCCCACCGCCGGCATGAGTATGAAGTTGGTGGGGTCCTCTTCCGATGCCACCCTTTGTATAACGCGCGCGCTCATGGGAAACGCCGATATGCCGCACGCGCCAATCATCGGGTTGACCTTGCGGTGGCGCGGCAGCACCAAGTTGGCCAATTTGGCGAACATAACGCCGCCCGCCGTGTCAAACACAAACGCGAGCAGGCCTATGGTCATAATCATGGCCGTCTGCAAGGTGATGAAGTCCTGCGCGTGCATGGTCGCGCCTATGGTAATGCCGAGCAGCAAGGTGATGAGGTTGCTCAGTTCACTCTGCGCCGTCTGCGAGAGCTTGTCCGTCACGCCGCACTCGCGCACGAGGTTGCCGAACATAAGGGCGCCGATGAGCGATGTGGACATCGGCGCGACAATGCCCGCCACAATCGTCACCACAATGGGGAACATAATCCGCACATATTTCGGGGCTTTCTTGTCGTAGTCGGCGTCCATGCGTATCATGCGCTCCTTGCGGGTGGTGAGCGCGCGCACCACGGGCGGCTGTATGATGGGCACGAGCGACATATAGCTGTATGCCGCCACCATTATCGAGCCCATGTACTTCGGCGCGAAAAGGTTGCCGATGAATATGGCGCTCGGCCCGTCCGCCGCGCCGATAATGCCGATGGCGGCGGCCTCTTTCATGGTAAACGGGTCGGGCAGGAAGAAGTTGCAGCACACCGCCAGCAGCATGGCCATGAATATGCCGAACTGCGCGGCCGCGCCGAAAAACAGCGTGACCGGCTGTGTAAACAGCGGGTTGAAGTCTATCATCGCGCCGATACCGATAAACAGCAGCACGGGAAACAGCTCGTTGGCTATGCCGGAATTATACAGCACCGTGAGGAAGCCCGGGTCGGAACTTTCCTCCAGCATACCCTGCACGGCGTGCGAGAGCGGGAGGTTGCAGAGTATGCAGCCAAACCCAATGGGCAGCAGCAACAACGGCTCGTAGTCTTTCAATATGGCAAGGGCGATAAGCGCCAGCCCCACCAATATCATCACCGCGTACTTCCACCCGCCCGGAGCCATGAGGGACTCCGCGCCGCGCAGCAAGTTTTGTATGACCTCTCCCAAATCTAATCACCTCGCAGCAACTGTGCCGCCCGACCCATAATGCGCCGCAAGCGGCGCGTTATGGGGGAGGCGGGGAAATAATCAGAATACCGAAAGCGTGAGGAACAATGTGGCGGAAAGCGAGGCTATGAGGGATACCACGGTAATTTGCGTGTTAATGGACGGGCCGGCCGTGTCCTTAAACGGGTCGCCCACGGTGTCGCCCGTCACGGCGGCTTTGTGCGCGTCGGAGCCTTTGCCGCCGTGCTTGCCGGATTCAATGTACTTCTTGGAGTTATCCCAAAGTCCGCCGGCGTTGCTCATGAAGAGCGCGAGCAGCAGCCCCGCCACGATATTGCCGCAGAGGAAGCCGCCGATGGCCTCCACCCCGCCGATAAAGCCCACGGCAAGGGTGATGAGTATAGCCACGAGGCCGGCGGGGATAAGCTCGCGCAACGCGCCCACGGTGGCGATTTCAATACACTTGCCGTATTCGGGGCTCACGCCCTCCTTGCCCTCTTTGAGGCCCGCTATCTCCTTGAATTGCCTGCGTATTTCCCCAATCATGCGCTGCGCGTTTTTATCCACACCGAGTATGAGCATGGCGGAGAACACGGCGGGAATCGCCGCCCCCACCAGCATACCGAAGAACACCGTGGGGTTCATAATGTCAAAGCTGTGTATGCCGCCGTCCAAGCCCTTGGATATAAGCCGCTCGGCGGCGGCGCCGCCCGTTTCCATGATACCCCTGATGGCTTCGTTGACCTCGCTGAGGAACGCGCCGAGCAGGGCTATGACCGTGAGCCCCGCCGCGCCGATGGCAAAGCCCTTTGTCACGGCTTTCACCGTGTTGCCCGCGCTGTCGAGCTTGTCTGTGATTTCGAGCACCTCGTCGCCGAGGCCGCCCATTTCCGCAAGGCCGCGCGCGTTGTCCACAATCGGGCCGTAAGCGTCGTTGGAGATAATCATGCCCACGATAGAGAGCATACCCACGGCGGCCATGGCTATGCCGAACATGCCGTATTCAATATTGCCGCCCGTGCCCGGTATGCCGATAACGAGCTTATACGCCACCAAGGAGGACACGCCGATACCCACAAGGGCGGGCAGCACACTGAGGAAGCCGTATGACACGCCGGAGAGTATGGTGAGCGCGGAGCCGGATTCCGAAGCCTTCGCCGCGTTTTGCACGGGTTTTTTCGAGTCGTCCGTGAAGTAATCCGTGGCTATGCCGATAACCACGCCCACAGACAAGCCCACCACGCTCGCGCCCCAAATGCGCCAGGAGAAACCCTCGAACAGCCATGTGACCAAGGCGGTGAGCGCGATGAATATGCCCGTGGTAACGTAAGTGCTGCTGTTGAGCGCGTGGGTGGGGCCCTTCTTGCCCATGCGCGCCATAAACACGCCCGCGAGCGAGGCGAGCAGCCCCGCCGCCGCGTAGCACATAACCATGGTGGAAAACACGCCGAATACAAGCGGGCTGCCGGAGGCGGTGTGTTGGTTATCCAAGCTCACGGCCAAGACTAACGCCGCGGACATGGACGCCACGTTGGAGTCGAACAAATCCGCGCCCATACCCGCCACATCGCCCACATTGTCGCCCACGTTGTCGGCGATAACGGCGGGGTTGCGCGGGTCGTCTTCGGGTATGCCCAGCTCCACTTTGCCCACTAAGTCGGCGGAAAGGTCGGCGGTCTTGGTGAATATGCCGCCGCCCGCCTTGGCAAACAGCGCCAGCGAGGAAGCGCCGAAACTGAAACCGAGCAGCGCCGTGGGGTCGCCGAACACAAACATAATCAGGGCCACGCCCAGCAAGGTGGAGCCGACCACGGCCATGCCCATAACCGCGCCGCCTCTGAACCCCGCCAGAAACGAGGGTTTGATACCGCTGCGGGCGGCCTCGGCCGTCTTTATATTCGCCACGGTGGCCACGCGGATGCCGATTACGCCGGCAACGGCGGAGAATATCGTGCCGCACAGGTAGGCCACCGCCATCTGCACATTCGTCAGCGCGTTGGCAAAGCCGTCCGCCCAAATGACATGGGGCAAAAACAGCAAGATAAACACGGCGACCACCGCCGCGAACTTGGCGAGCATCACATATTCCTTGCGTAAAAACGTGTGAGCGCCGTCGCGTATGAGCACGCCGACCTCGGCGATACGGGCGTTTTCCGAGGGGCGTTTCTTCACCCATGAAAACAGCCACGCGGCGAAGAGGAACGAGAGCACGGCGACGGCGACTGCGACAATCAGGGATAAATCGAACGAGTAAGACAATGGTACCTCCACCTTTCTCTGTTATTGACCGACTATCGCGACTATATCACAAAACGCCGCCTGTGTCAAATGGGAATTGCGCGGGGCGATTCCCGGTTTTGAGCGTCGCCCCCGTCATAGGCGGCGCGTCGCGCGCGGCAGGCCGCGCCGTGTGTGCCGGACGGCTAATCTATCCGCGACCGCGCCGCAAACGGGGAGGCAAAGTCCTCGTTCTGCGCGCTTTTCACGCTGTCGCTGTTGTTAAACACCGTTGCGGAAAACATAAACAATATGTCCTTATCGGTAAAGTCCGCGTACTCGCCCACAATCTCCGCGTTTGCCAAGAGGTCGGGCCGTATATATCTCAGGTCAATCAAGGTAACCGTGTCATATCCTTCAAGCAGCAGCGGAGTCAATGAGGACGCGTAGGAATCGCGGAATATCACAAGGCCGCGCCCGTTTTCGCCGGCCGGGTTTTTCACCGTAACCGCGGCGGCGGGCCCCAGCATGAAGAGGTTATATGAATCCATGCCCTCCAAGGCGGCCTCGTCATACACGGCAAACAGTTTCCCCGGCTTTTCCAAACTTGTCACAGTCGCGTTTTCCGTCACATCGTTCACAAGGTAGATAATCTCGTCCGGCTCCACATTGAGCGCCGCCTGCCCGTAATACACGCCGTAAAACGGGTAGTACCTTTTCGCGGCGTAGTCGGACGCGTCGAACGGAATATCCACGCCAAGCCCCTCGGAAAGCGCGGCTGTCACACCGCCGAGCTTTTCCTGCTTCCAATGGGAATCGGTCAGGTAATAGCAATCGAGCGACAAAGCGCCGAATAGGTCTATATACCGAATATTATCCCGCAGGTGCTCGCGCGTCAGGTCGGCCAAGGCCTCATAATCCATCACAAGGCGGTCGCCGTCGCCCAAATAATAGTTTTTGTCGGGCACAAGCGTGTAGTAGACGTTTTGGCCGGAAAGAAAGCGCTCGTCGCAGTAGTTGATAATGCCGCACAGCCGCCTCACGCTGCTCTCCCGCAGCGGGTACTCGGTCTTGAACACCATACCCCCGCTGACAAATATCGCGTTATTGTCATGCTTTCGGAACACGCCCAGGTCGAAGGCGGCCTTCAGCCTGCGCCATTCGTTCCGATAAACCATCTGGTCCGCCGCGTAATCGTCGAAGCCCCTCATAAACTCCGCGCTGAATATCGTCCCGGCGCTCAGTTCGGGAAATTGGGCAAGCCGCCTGCGCTCGGAAAAAGACAGCTCATCCGAGGGCTTTATGATATTCATGAAGAAGAGGACGTATGAGACCGACAGGAAACAGGCGACCGTTATAACGTCCGAGATTTTGCCCCTCATCGCGCAACCTCCTCAGAAACGGAAATACAAAAACGGGTTAAACGACGAATCCACCAAATAAGCCGTCACAACGAGCAGTAGCGCGGTGACAAACACGGGGCGGAGCGCCGATACGGCTGTTTTCAGCTTCGCGTTGCCCTGCGCGCGCCGGAGCAAACTTTTCAGCAGCGGGGTCGCGCCGACCGCCGCGAGCAGCAGCACAACCTTGTAGCTGCCCAAATAATACCGCGATTCGGCGTTGAGCAGCGGCACCGCGCCGAAGCCGAACATGCCTTTGAGGTGGCCGATTATTCCCGGCACGCTCTCTAAGTGGAAGATTACAAAACTGACCGTTATGGCCAACAATGTGTATATGTGCCGGAAAACCTTGGGGATTCTCTTCAGCAAGCCCATAAAAAACAGTTTTTCCAAAGCGAGCAAAACGCCGAAATACAAACCCCAGGCGATAAAGTTCCAGGCCGCGCCGTGCCAGAGGCCGGTGCAAAACCAAACAACGGCGATATTGCGCGCCCACTTCCATTTTTTCACCCGGTTGCCGCCGAGCGGTATGTAGATATATTCGCGGAACCATGTGCCCATCGAGATATGCCACCGCTGCCAAAACTCCGTGATACTTCCGGCAATAAACGGGTAATTGAAGTTTTCCAAGATATGGAATCCGAAGACCCAACTCAGGCCGATTGCCATATCGCTGTACCCCGAAAAGTCGAAGTATATCTGCAGCATAAACGCCACAATGGCAAGCCAGTACATCAGCACCGACTGATTCGAGGAAGACAGCGCCGTGGCGTTCAGTTCCCCCAAGGTGTTCGCGAGCAACACCTTCTTGCCGAGCCCGATAACAAAGCGCGTCACCCCTTTCGCGAAATCGTCGAGGGTATGCCGGCGACCGGTCATCTGCTCGGCAATGGTTTGGTAGCGCACGATTGGGCCGGCCACCAACTGGGGGAAAAGCGATACATAGGCCGCGAAGTCAAACGGGTTTTTCTGCGCCTTCGCGTCGTTCCTGTACACGTCAATGGTATAGCTCATGGTCTGGAAGGTATAAAAACTGATACCCAGCGGCAAGGGGATATGCAGGAGGGGTATATTCACGCGAAACAGCGCGTTGACGTTGGCAATGAAGAAGTCCGAATACTTGAAGAACCCCAGAATCAGGAGGTTGACGACCACCGAGCACACGAGGGCGTACTTGGCCTTCTTCGTCCCCCTGTTTTTGTCAATTGCCATGCCGACGACATAATCCATCAGCGACGAGAAAACCAGCAGCACAACGTATTTCGGCTCCCCATACGCGTAGAAGAAAAGGCTCGCGACAAGTAGCGCGATATTGCGAAACTTTTTCGGCAAGGCGAAATACACCGCGAACACAACGGGGAGGAAGTAAAACAGAAAAGCTATGCTTGAGAATAGCATATCGTCGGCCTTTCTCGCCAAAGTTCCCGCAAGCGTGTGGCATACGCCTGCGGGAGCCGGTTCATTCGGTCAGTTTCCCGAAACTGTCGCGGATAGCCTGCCCCAGGCCGGGCGCGGACTCGTTGTTGGTCATAATCAAGATTACCAAGTCGCCGATATTGTCCACGATAACGGTGTCCGCGGTATAGCAAATCCATTTATCGGGCTTCACGCCCGCCCGAATGTCCGCCTTCGCTTTCTCAATGTCGGCGCCGTCCGCCATGCGGAGCAGGCAAACCGAATAGGCGCCGCCGATGGCGGCCTCGGACGCGACGCCCTCCGTAAACGGGATACCCGTTTGGCCGATGTAGTAGTCAATCCTTATGCCGTCATTGGCCACGCCCATATCCTCAGACAGCGGTATGCTCATCAGCATCGGTAGCTGCGCCGATTCGTCAAGGCCTCCGTACACCCTTTCGAGTATCTCGTCCACAGTGCCTTCCACGTTTTTTTCGCCTTTGCCGTCTTTCGCCGCGCAGCCGGTCAAAACGGCGGCGAGAATCGCGGCGAGGGCGGCAAACGCAAGCAACTTTTTCATACGCGCTTCCTCCGTTACTTTTTGATACCCGCCCGGGCTTCGGAATCCCAAAGGCAACCGTCGCCCCCGGAAAGTTTTTCCATACTATCACAACCCCCGCCGACTGTCAATACACAGCCCGCACCGCAGGCCTGCGGTGCGCAGGGCGGCAAAAGGTACCTTCCCCGTCAATGCCGCGCTTGACCGCCCCGCCCGTTGTGTGTTAGAATAACAAAGCGGGGGTGGAGGCACATTGGAAAGTCGGCTGGAAGGTCGCCGCGCCATACGCGAGGCAATGAGGGCGGGGCGCGCGCCCGAGAAGCTCTACTACCTTGCTTCGGCATCGGGCATTCACCCTCTCCTGAGCGCCGCGAAAAGCGCCGGAGCCGTGTTGCGCGAACGCGACAGGAAGCAATTAGATGCCATGAGCCTCACGGGCAGCCACCAAGGAGTCATCGCCGTCTTTCCCGCGTACGCTTACGCCCAACCCGACGCTCCGCACACGCTTGCCGCCGAACGCGGCGAACCCTTCTTTTGCGTCGTGTGCGACGGCGTGGAAGACGAGCGCAACCTCGGCGCGGTCATCCGCTGCGCCGAAGCCGCGGGTGCCCACGGCGTGGTCATTCCGAAGCACCGCTCGGCGTCGCTTTCCCCCGTCGCCGCCAAAGCGGCCGCCGGTGCCGAAGAGCATATCCCCGTTGTTCGCGTGCCCGGCATACCTTCCTATTTGCGTTGCCTCAAAGAGCGCGGCGTGTGGGTGTTCGGCGCGGACCCCGGCGGCGGTTGCCCGCTGTTTAGCGCGGATTTTTCCGTGCCGTGCGCCGTGGTGGTCGGCTCCGAAGGTCGCGGTTTATCGCGCCTCACGGCCGAATGTTGCGACTTTCTCGTTTCCATACCCATGCGCGGCAGGGTGGAATCCCTCAATGTCTCCGCCGCCGCGGCGGTTATGCTTTATCAGGCCCTCAAAACAAGAACGGAGAAAGGGGGAGCCGCGCGGTGCCCGACCAAGACTTCGACTTAGAGCAGTTCAAGAGTATTATCAACGAGTTGCCCGACACGCCGCAAGCAGACCCCGGGCTTTCCGTGGAACGTATCATGGCGGAGGAGCGATACACCGCCATCACCGCGCCGAAAGGAAAAAAGAAGCAACCGCGCGAGCAGGAGCGCATATCCGCGCCGCAGCACACGTTGCCCGAACCCGTGCCCGAGCCGAGGCGCGCCCGCAAACGCGAACCCGAGCCGGAATCCGAACTGAAACGTATTCGCAAGCGCGAACCCGAACCAACACCCGCGCCGGTTGAAAAACATGAGCACAAGCGCGACATAAAGCCTCCGCCGAGGCATAGGCCCCACCCGGAGCCCGAACCGTACGACTTCGCGCTCCCCGACGACTTCGCGGAAACCTTTGCCGCCGCCCGCGCCGCCACCGAACGCGCGTGGTATAAGCACAAAGACCCCGAACAGCAGTCCCGCGAACAGGAAGAGAGCGCCGCCCGCTCCGGCCCGTCGCTGCTCGAGCGAATAAAGCAGTTTGTGAAAAAAGCGCCCGCTCCCCTCGACACCATGCCGGAACAAGCCTTTGAGCGCGTCGAGCCATACGTCTTGTCCCTCCGTGTGCGCGTCATCGCCTCGTTCGCGCTTGCTTTGCCGCTCATATACATCGCCCTCGCGCCCGCGTTGGGTCTTCCGCTGCACGAATCGCTTCTCTATACCCGCCAGCCCTACCGCTACCTCATGGTCACGGGGCTTTTGCAGCTGCTTGTCATGTTTTGCGGCGTAGACATCGTGGCAAAGGGCTTTACCGACTTCATCCACCTGCGTCCCGGCATAGAGACGTTAGTCACGGTTTCCGGCGTTGTGTCGCTCCTCCATCTGCTCACGCTTGTCATAGACATAAACGCTTTCGGGGGCTTTATCGGGTTTGTGCCGTACACCACCGTCAACGGTGTCATATTCGCCTTTACCCTGTGGGGCAATTACTACCAACACAACGGTTACAAGCGCACATACCAAACGGCCATGTACGCTTCAGACATTTCGGTCATTGCCTGCGAAGAAAACATCTGCGACGGCGTGACCTATACCAAGCGTCCCGGCGCGCTGGGCGGCTTTGTAACGCGCACGGAAACGCCCGACGCGGCAAGGCGCGTAACC
Organism: Oscillospiraceae bacterium; assembly: GCA_031253545.1. Classification (GTDB taxonomy): domain Bacteria; phylum Bacillota; class Clostridia; order Oscillospirales; family UBA929; genus WRLJ01. The sequence goes on along the minus strand of JAIRWH010000009.1, from coordinate 76,475 downwards.
GCCCTGCTTGCCCCCGTCCTTCTCGCGGCGGCGTTGCTGTTTGCCCTCTCCGCGTCCGTCGGTCAAGGCCGCCCCGGGTTTTTCTTCTGGTCATGGTCCGCGCTTTCGCTCGCCTGCGCGCCAATATCCGCCGCGTTTGTGTTCGCCCTGCCTTACTCAAGGGTGGCAAAACGGCTGTACATCATGGGCGGCGCCATCGCCGGCTGGACAGCCGCGCGCGAAATGCGCGGCGGCGAGTTCGCGGCCGTAACCGACAACGACCTCTTCTCATCGGATATGATTGCCATCAACGGTCGCAAAGTGCTCAGCGTGGCCACCCCCGACAAAGCCAACACATACGCCGCTTCCATGCTTCGCTCCGCCGGCAGCGGTTTATACGATGCCTTCACCCGCGACAATCCCGTGACCTCGCTCCGTGCCGTAACCAATTTGGAGCACCACGAAAGCGGCGGACTGAGCGGGGAAATACAAGGCGAACGCGTACTGCTCGGCGCGTTGCCCTTCATGCTGCGCATGGGCATACGCCTTCCGAGCGAGCTCAACGTAAAGAAGGCCGTCTACCTCGTAATCAGCTTAGAGCTCGCCGCCGTTTACATAATCAACTACATAGCCTCCACCTCCACAGACAACGGCCTCAAAATGCTCGCCCGCCAGCGCGTTGTGCCCCTGCTTGCCATACGCGACTTCAACATAACCCCGTTGCTCCTGAAAGAAAAATACGGCGCCGACCCGGACCTGTTGGAATATCCGCCCATTGAGGAACGGATTAAAATCAGCGACAACGCCCGCAACGCCTTTGAGAAGCCTTCGGCGTTTGTGTCCAAGGCCGGTCTGCTCCCAATGGCGGAATGTATATCCGGCGCGTTGCGCCTTCGCAAAATCACCTCGCTCAACCGCTTGTTTTATCTGGCCTGCCTGCTCTCCGGGTTCCTCATCATGCTTTTCCTCACATACAGCGGCTCGTCGGACTCCGCCGCCGCCATACTTCCCGGCAACGTAATGCTCTATTATCTCCTCTGGTGGCTCCCGGTCTGGTTCGCCTCTTCCATGGCCCACAGGTACTGACAAAAGAGGCCGCAAAACTTTTTTGGCGAAATAAGTAGAAAACGCTTGACAAATCAGCCGGCATCTGATAAACTGCTTAATTGAGGCGTAGTGCCTCATGTGTACGGCGATTACAGGCGAAACCTGTTCGCATACTCTGCCCTAACAGCGAGCGTCAGCAGAGCAAAGACTGGTGAATCATCGTGACCCGGGGCAAGAAAATCGAGGAGAGATCAGAATGTACGAAGACAAGACCCTATCATGCAAGGAATGCGGGCAAGAGTTCGTGTTCACCGCAGGCGAGCAGGAGTTCTACGCCGAGCGCGGCTTCATGAACGAGCCTCAGCGGTGCAAGACTTGCCGCGACAATCGCAAGAACGCGTCCCGCGCCCCGAGAGAGTATTTCACCGCTGTGTGCGCAAGCTGCGGAGGGGAAGCGAAAGTCCCGTTTGAGCCCAAGACCGACAGGCCGGTCTATTGCAGCGACTGCTTTGCCCGCATGAAGGAGAACAGCGACTAAACCTCATCTATCGTAACGCAGACAGGGGCCCGTTGCCCGGGCTCCTGTTAGGCGTATGTTTCTGAAAGGGTGCTGATTATGGCCGTCGTCAAGGAAACCGTCATCACCGGGGAAACCGTCATCGGAGACATCCTCGATGCCGTGCCCGAAAGCGCGGAGCTGTTCATGGACATCGGCATGCACTGCCTCGGCTGCCCCGCGTCCCGCGCCGAAACCCTCGGCGAGGCGTGCGCCGTGCATGGGGTAGATGCCAACGAACTTTTGGCGAAGATACAAAACGCGCAAAAACTTGCGGCAGGGTGAAGGTTATTCGCCGCGCCCCCGCCGACCTTCCCCCCGCCCGCGCTCCCGGCAAACCCCCGCGCCGACGCTTTCTCTCGCGTTTCCTCGGCAGAATCTCCGGCGCGTTGGGGCTGAGTTTTTTCGGTTTCGACTTCATCAAGCTACTCAAGATGCACGGCTTCTTTTCTCTGGGCACCAACCTCTCCGGCGTATTTGTGGGTGTCTTCTTCATCAAGGCGGGCAGTTCTCTCGCCGCGGTGTGTCTTTTTTACCTATTTTGCTACGCGTTTGAGGCGCTCGGCAATGTGTTCGCCGCCGGGCTTGCCGGGAAGTACCCCGCGGCGTTCATCACCAGAGCCGGCTTGGTCTTTATCACCCTGTTTTACATCCTCCTCCTCGCCGCGCCGGGCTTTGCCGCGCGCCATTACCCCCTCGCCGCCGCGCTCACCGGCATAGGCAACGCCATGTATTGGCCGCCGTATCAAAACTACTGCGTGGAATACACCCACATGGGCAACCGCCAAAAGGGCGTGTCGTTGTTGGGCTTGCTCGGCAACTTCATAGCCCTGCTCACGCCGCTCATTGCCGGCTTGGTCACATCGCGCCTGCCCGGCGCGGCGGGCTACGCCGTCATATTCGCCGTATCCGTCTCGGCGCTTTTTGTTTCTTTCGTCGTCACAAGGGGCATGCCCTCCAAGCCCACGGGCCGCAAAGGCAACCCCGTGTTTCATATCCTCCTGCGCGAAATCAAAGACCGCGCCATCGCCTCCATGGTGCTCATGGCGGTGTTTTACGGCTTGCGCGACGGCATATATCTGTATTACCTGAATATCCTCATATATACCCTCGCGCGTAACGAAATGGCCGTGGGGTTAGGCATCGCCGCGCGCAGTGTGGTGGCCATGCTCGCCTGGCTTCTGCTCGCCCGCTTTTTGCCCCCTTCCCGCAGGACGGCAAGCTATTTTGCCGCGGGATTGGCGGGTTTGTTCGCGTCGGCGCTGCTCCGGGCCGTGCCCGCGCTCTTTGTCGTGTTGGCCGTATACGTCGCGGACATGGTGTTCCAGGTGGTCAGCTACAACGCCTTGCAGTTTGCCGCCTACGACACGGCCGATTATCTTTCGCGCTCGGGCGAAAATCGCCGCCCGGATGTCATCGCCCTGCGTATTTTCGCGCTCAACATAGGCCGTTGCGCGGGCATCGCCGTCTTTTTGCTGCTGCCGATTACCGGTGCCGCCGTCTGGCCGCTCATACTCCTAAACGCGTTGTCGCTGCCGGGGGTCTTGTTCGCGCGCGGGTTGTCCTCGCACATCAAAAAGACGGCTCGCGCGGGCTGATGGGTCGCCCGCTTTCGCTGTCGCCTCGTCTGCTTGCCATATCGTCGCGCCTGCCGAAGGGGCTCAGGGTGGCCGACATCGGCACAGACCACGCCCGGCTGCCCGTCTATCTGTTGCAGCAAGGCATAGCCGCGGCGGTCATCGCCACAGACGTCGGCGAAGGCCCGCTGAAAGCCGCGAGGGTCACCCTGAAAAAACACGGGCTGGAAGACGTTGTGCAGCTGCGCCTGTGTCGCGGGGCGCTGGGTCTGTCGCCGCAAGAGTTCGATGCCGCCGTCGTCGCCGGCATCGGCGGAGACACGATTATCGGCATATTGCAAGACAGCCCGTGGCTGTTACGCAAGCCGCTGTTCATTCAGCCGCAAACAAAGGTCGCCCGCGCGGAAGCGTGGTTGCGCGAACAGGGCGCGCGGGTAGAGGCGGCCGCGGTATATGAGGGGCGCAGGAAATATGTTATACTGTCTGTTACAGGGGAGGGCTTGATATGACGGTAGGCGAGTTTTATGAGGCGGTCAAGGCATTCGCGCCGCCGGAGCTTGCGGCGGAGGGCGACCGGTGCGGCCTGCTCGTGGGGCGGAAAGACCGCCCTTGCGCCGCCGTGCTGTGCGCGCTTGACATAACCGACGCGGTGCTCGACGAGGCCGAGGGGCTCGGCGCGCAGGTAATACTGGCGCATCACCCGCTGTTTTGGCAGCTTACCGAGATAACCCAAAGCAGCCGCGAGGGTCACACGGCGCTGCGGCTGTGTGAATCCGGCATCGCCGCGATATGTATGCACACCAACTTAGACAAAGCGCGCGGCGGGGTAAACGATTCGCTTGCGGCTTTCTTCCTCGCGGAGCCGTATGAGGTCATCGGCGGCGGATTCTGCCGCGCCGGCCGCGTCGCGCGCCCCATGCCCATGCCCGCGTTCGCGGCGGAAGCCAAGCAAAAGCTCGGCAGCGGCGCGGTGCGTTACCACGACAGCGGGCGGCAGGTGCGCTATTTGGCCGTGGGAAGCGGCAACTGCGCCTCCGAGTTGCCGTATGTGCTCGAAACCGGCTGCGACACATTTCTCACCGGGGACATAAAACATTCCGTGTTCTTAGACGCGGCGTATCACGGCATCAACCTCATTGACTGCGGCCATTACGCCACGGAGGTCGTAGTCTTTGAGCGCCTTGCGCCCGCGCTCGGCGCAATATGCGGCGATGTGCGCCTTCACATATCAAAGGCGCAGGCGGAGCCGTATTTATGCCGTTAGACGCTTGTTTCCTGACCGTGCTCACGGATGAGCTGAACCGCCTGTGCGCGGGCGGGCGTGTGGATAAAATACACCAGCCTTCCGACGGTGAGGTTGTGCTCTCGCTGCGAGGTTCCTCCGGCAGCCATAGGCTGCTTGTTTCGATTGCCGGGCAGACCCCGCGCATTCATGTGACCGCAATCGCCAGGGAAAACCCCGCGCGGCCGCCGATGTTTACCATGCTGCTGCGCAAGCATTTGCAAAACGCCCGCCTGCGCGTGATTGAGCAGGAACCGAACGAGCGCGTCGCGCGCCTTTGCTTCGACGCCGCGGACGAAATGGGCACACCTTGCGAAAAGCGCCTGATTGCGGAATTGATGGGCAGAAACAGCAACCTCATACTCACAGACGGCGAGGGGAGGATATTGGACAGCCTCAGACGCACGGATATACAAAGCCCGCACCCTGTGGCGCCGGGTATGTTTTATCGCCTGCCCGCCTCCCGCCCCACCCCCTCGCCGGTTATCACGCGCGAAATGGAGCATTGCGCGCAAGGGGATGTCCATGCCCTGCTACGCGCGCGAAGCGGCGAGTTTGCCCCGTATGTGCTCACGGACGGCGGTGTGGCGCGGGATTTTTACTTCATGCCCTTGCGCCAATATGACGGCGCATACAAAGCCGAGCGTTTTCAAGGCACATATTCCGAACTGCTCGACACCCTTTGCACGCAAAAGGAGATACAGGCGAAACTCGCCCAAAAGCTCTCCGGGGTGCGCAAACGCGCCGTCGGCGCTTTGGAGCGCGTACGCAGGAAGATGCACGCGCAGCAGGCCGAGCTTGCCGCCGCGCTCGACAGGGAACGCCTGCGCCAATACGGGGACTTGCTTATGGCTTGCCCGCGCCCGGAAACGCGCGGCCTGAGCGAGATAACCGTGGAAGATTATTACGGCAACGAGGGCGACACCGCCGCCATACCGCTTAACGTCACCTTGTCGCTCAGCCAAAACGCCGCCGCTTATTATAAGACGTACAGGAAAATGAAGACGGCCGAGGCGCAGCTCGCGCGCCAACTTGAAACCGCGCGCTCCGAGGTGCTGTATTGGGAAAGTGTGCTCGACGAGCTCTCGCGCGTGACGAGCGAAAAGGAGCTTGACGAAATACGCGAGGAGCTCAACCCAAAACCCGAAAACCCGAAGGCAAAGCGGCAAAAGCCTCTCCCCCCGGAGACCCATATCGCCTCGGACGGCACAATAATCAGGGTCGGCCGCAACAACAGGCAAAACGACGAGCTGACGCTGCGCCTTGCCGCAAAAAACGACCTGTGGTTTCACGCGAAAAACATACCCGGCAGTCATGTTGTGGCGAGCGCTTCCGGCGGCAAGGTTAGCGAGAGCGCCCTATTGGAGGCCGCCCGCCTTGCCGCCGTCAATTCCAAAGCCCGCCACAGCCGGAAAGTGGAGGTGGACTACACGAGCGTGAAACACGTAAAGAAGCCGCCGGGGGCAAAACCCGGCATGGTGCTCTACACGAACTTCAAGACGATATTGGCGGACGTGACGCCGCGCGAATGAAAACGAGGTGAGCGCCATGCTGTATGAAACGGGAACGGAACTGCGTATCCCGGACGAGCATATATGCGAGAAGATGAAGAACGACTTGCGCTCGGCGGCGTACAGGGCGGACGACCCGCGCGAGACGGCGTTTGCGGCGGTGTATTACGACACGCCCGAACATATCATAGACGCGAAAAAGCGCCTTTTTTATTCGTCGGCGGAAGGCGGCGGCGCGGTTTGGGTCTTTAAAGGCGAACCGGACGAAAACGCCGGGCTGTTCACACGGAAAAGGTACTTCTGCGAGGCCGACAATCTCGCGCAAGCCGTGGAAAGGCTCCTCGCCGCGGGCACCCCGGAAGAATCCCTTGCCGCGGGCGCATACGCGGAAAGCTGCAAACTTTCGGCCACGCGGCTATCCTGCACCCTTAACCTGCCTGAGGATACCGTGGCCCTCGTGGCGATTGACAGAGGCGTTATCGCGGCGGGCGGCAAAACGGAGCCATTTTCGGAGCTGAGGTTGGAGCTGTTCGCCGGGCCTCCCGCGCCGCTCGCCGCTTTCGCGGGCGAACTTGCCGCGCGTTACGACCTTGAAAAAGAATTGCTGAGTAAATACGCGCGCGCGCTGAGGCTGCAAAGGACGCGGTAACGTGAGCGCGCCGCACCCGTTGTGCGCCGGCATGCCGCAGCTTTGCCGGGTTCGTTTAACATGCCATTTGCGGCGGGCATGGCGGATTATTCCGCTCGCAAAATCGGGAGGGCTATTGTCCCTCTTCCCGTTTTGTGTTATACTCTCCTTGCGTCTCAAATAATCGTAAAGGAGCTGAGTTGCTGTGTTAAAGCGATTCTTCGCGCCGGACCCTTCTTACAAGCAGATGACGGGGAAATACAAGCCCAAAGACACACTCATGGCCGTGGGTTTGTATGTGGCGTTCATCCTCTTCTGCGTCGCCCTTGGCTATTTGCGCGGCAACACAAACGTCTCGGAGTTCTACACGAGTGTGGCCGGCTATGTCGTGCTGGCCGTCATCTGCCTTTGCATGGTCATTTTCCGCAAAGACAAACTATCCACAGTCGGTTTCAGTTTCAGGCGTTTTCCGAAAGCCCTGCTGTTTGGGTTGGTCACGGGGCTTATCCTTTCGCTCTATTACATCATTCCGGCCATCGTAAACGACGGCAAGCTGACGATTGATTTCAGCCCGTTGCCTTGGGACGCGGTCTACCTCCTTTTTGTAATCGTCCTGCCGCAAGAGCTGATTTTCAGGGGTTATATCCAAACGCGCCTGTACGGCGCGGTCAAATTCGGTTTCCTCACCGTGCTTTTGGGCGGTTTGCTGTACGCGGTCATGCAGGCTTCGCTGAGCATATTCGGCGGAGGCATAGACTGGATATGGTTGGCGCTGACAATACTGTGGCACATACTCTTCAATTTCCTTTACAGGAGATACAATTCGCTCACCGCCCCCGTTGCGGCCAACTGGCTCATGCTCCTCTGCGCCGCCATGCTTTAAGCGTAAACCGAAGCTCGCCATGAAAACCGTTTTTATCGCGGACGACCTCGATACGCAACGGTTTGTTTACAAACAATAATGTTGACCCCGCCGCAAAACGGGCTCGTAAGTAGCGGCGCGAAAAGGAAACAGACATACGGCGGGCGGCGCCGTATGTCTGTTTCGGTAATATAAGCGGGAGTTTCCCCCGAAGGGGGAAGGAACCTCCCCGGCACGGCCTGCCTGCGGTTTGTCGCGCAACAATAACAGCGCGGCGCGGGCGCTCCCTGCGGAAATTACCCTTGACAAACACCCGCGGGGGGCCGTATACTGTAATCATACTATACACATAGGAGTTGATGCATTGTTATGGGCATTAACCGCAGCATCGCCGAACTCATCGGCCGCACCCCCCTGTTGGAGCTGACCAACACGGCAAAGCTCCATGGGCTGTCCGCGCGCGTCGTGGCCAAGTTGGAGTATTACAACCCCGCCGGCAGCGTGAAAGACAGAATAGCCAAGTCCATGATTGAAGACGCGGAGGCAAAAGGTCTCCTCGGCCCGGATTCCGTCATAGTAGAGCCGACCAGCGGCAATACGGGCATCGTGCTTGCGGCGATTGCCGCCGCGAAGAAGTACCGCCTCATACTCACCATGCCCGACACCATGAGCATCGAACGCCGCAACCTGCTCAAAGCATACGGCGCGCAGCTTGTGCTCACAGACGGCTCGCTCGGCATGAAGGGCGCAATCGCCAAGGCGGAGGAAATCGCGCGCACCACCCCGCGCAGCTTTGTGCCGGGGCAATTTGTCAACCCCGCCAACCCCGCCGTGCATAAAGCCACCACCGGCCCGGAGATATGGGAGGAGACCGGCGGCAAGGTGGACTTGTTCGTGTCCGGCGTGGGCACGGGCGGCACAGTAACCGGCGCGGGCGAATACCTCAAGGAAAAGAACCCGCTGCTGAAAATCATCGCCGTGGAGCCGGCGGATTCCCCCGTGCTCTCGCAAGGCAGGAGCGGGCCGCACAAGATTCAGGGCATAGGCGCGGGCTTTGTGCCGGAGGTGCTCAACACGTCCGTCTACGACGAGGTCATAGCCGTGACCAACGAAGACGCGTTTCGCATGGGCAGGGAAATCGCCCGGGAGGAAGGGTTGCTCGTGGGCATATCCTCCGGCGCGGCGGCTTGGGCGGCCTTGCAGGCGGCGGGGCGGCCGGAATACGCGCAAAAGACCGTGGTGGTCATCTTCCCGGATACGGGCGAGCGCTATCTCTCCACCCCCATGTTCGCCGATTTATGACAAACCATTCCCCGCCCGGCGTTTGAGGACGCGCGCGTTGACGGAAAACAAGGTCCTTGTGGCCATGAGCGGCGGGGTAGACAGCTCCGTGGCGGCCTATCTTCTCAAAGAGCGGGGCTACGGCTGCGTGGGCGTTACAATGAAACTCTACGGCAACGAAGACGCGGGTATGGAAAGCGACGCGCCCTGCTGCTCGCAAGAGAGCGCCGACACGGCGCGGGGCGTGGCGCGCGCGCTCGGCATACCCTACTATGTATTCAACTTCGCGCCCGACTTCAAGAAAGAGGTCGTCGGTAAGTTTATCGAAACCTACCGCGCCGGCGGCACCCCAAACCCCTGCATAGACTGCAACCGCCGCATAAAGTTCGGCAAGCTGCTGCTCCGGGCGCGGGAAATGGATATTGGCCGCGTGGCCACGGGGCACTACGCGGTAATCGAGCGCGACGAGAGCGCGGGGCGGTATATACTGAAAAAATCCGCCGACAAGGCCAAAGACCAGAGCTATGTGCTCTACGCCATGACGCAGGAGCAGCTGGAGCGCGTATTGTTCCCCCTCGGCCCCTACCGCAAGACCGACATACGCGCCATAGCCGCCTCCCTGGGCCTTGCGAACGCCCACAGGCGCGAAAGCCAGGATATATGCTTCGTGAGCGACGGCGACTACGCGGGATTCATCGAGCGTTACACGGGGCAAGCCTGCGAACCCGGCCTTTTTACAGATACCGGCGGCAACGAGCTCGGACGGCACAAGGGGCTTATACGTTACACCGTGGGTCAGCGCAGGGGGTTGGGGCTTGCGCGCGGCGAGCGGCTGTATGTGCGCTCGAAAGACGCGGCGGCCAACACCGTGACGCTCTGCCCGGAAGAGGGGCTTTACGCCAAGGCGCTGTGCGCCTCGGACTTCAACTGGCTCTCCTGCGAGCCGCCTTCCGGCTCCGTGCGGGCGAAGGCGAAGCTGAGATATAGGCATGAGGAACAATGGGCCGTCGCCGAGCGCGCCTCGCCCGATACCGTGCGCATAGAGTTCGACAAGCCGCAGAGGGCGATTGCGAAGGGTCAGGCCGTGGTGCTGTACAGCGAAGACGTGGTGCTGGGCGGCGGCACCATAATGTAAAAGGCAATATAACAAAAAAGAAAGAGGTAATAGCCATGCCGAGCAAGGATTACAAGTTTGAGACCCTCCAGCTCCATGTGGGGCAGGAAAACCCCGACAGCGCCACGGACGCGCGCGCCGTGCCCATCTACTCCACCACCTCCTATGTCTTCCGCGATTGCGCGCAAGCGGCGGGCAGGTTCGCGCTCAGCGAGAGCGGCAATATCTACACAAGGCTCATGAACCCCACCACCGACGTGTTCGAGAAGCGTATCGCCGCCCTTGAGGGAGGCGCCGCCGCGCTCGCCACAGCCTCCGGCGCGGCCGCCTTGGCCTACTCCATACAAAACATTGCCGCTTCCGGCCACAATATCGTGTCCGACAGGCGCATATACGGCGGCTCGTATAACCTGCTCGCCCACACGCTGCCCGAGTTCGGCATCACCACAACCTTTGTGGACGGCGGCAAAGCCGCCAACTTCGAAGAGGCAATCAACGAGCACACGAGGGCGGTCTTTATCGAGACCTTGGGCAACCCCAACTCCACCGTGGTGGATATGGATGCCGTGGCCGCCGTGGCGCACAGCCGCGGCATACCGCTCATTGTGGACAACACCTTCGCCACGCCGTATCTCTTTCGCCCGTTTGACCACGGCGCGGACATAGTAATCCACTCCGCCACAAAGTTCATCGGCGGCCACGGCACAGCCATCGGCGGCGTGGTAATAGACGGCGGCAAGTTCGACTGGGCGAAGGGCGGCAAGTACCCCGGCCTCTCCAAGCCCAATCCGAGTTATCACGGCGCGGTGCTTACCGACGTGGCGGGCGCTCTCGCCTATATCATCAAAATGCGCGTCACCACCATGAGAGACACCGGAGCCACGCTCAGCCCGTTTAACGCGTTCCTGTTCCTGCAAGGGTTGGAAACCTTGTCGCTGCGGGTGGAGCGCCATGTGCAAAACGCGCTCGCCGTGGTGGAATACCTCTCAAAGCACCCGCAGGTGGAGGCGGTGAACCACCCGGCCTTAAAAACGCACCCCGACCACGCGCTGTATAACAAATACTTCCCGCGCGGCGCGGGCTCCATCTTCACCTTTGAGATTAAGGGCGACGCCGCGCGCGCGCGGGCGTTCATAGACAAATTGGAGCTGTTTTCGCTCTTGGCCAATGTGGCGGACGCCAAATCGCTCGTTATCCACCCCGCGAGCACCACTCATTCGCAGCTTTCCGAGCAAGAGCTGCTCGAACAAGACATCCGCCCGAACACCGTGCGGCTTTCCGTGGGCATAGAGCACATAGACGACATCATCGCCGACCTGGAGCAAGCCTTTTCCGTGTGAGCTTTCCACGCATGCAAAACCGGGTCTCGGAAACGAAACCCGGTTTTTTGCGTTGTTCCCCCCCGCGTCAGCGCGAAAGGGCATTGCGGTTCCTTGCGGCGGGCAAGCTGTCTTCGCCGCCCTTGAGCCTGAAACGCGCGATGAGCTCTTGCAGCAGGGCGGCCTGAGAGCTCATTTCCTGCGACGCGGCCGCGCTCTCCTGCGAGGTGGCGCTGTTTTGCTGTATAACCTTCGCCACTTGGTCTATGCCGGAGTTGATTTGCTCAATGCTGCGCGACTGCTCGTTAGACGAACGGGCGATTTCGCTGACGATTTCGTCGCTTTCGTTAATGCCCGATACGATATTTGCGAAGTTGTCGGCGGTCTCCCCGGCAATCCGCACGCCGAGCGAGGCTTTCTCCACGGTGTTCTTTATCATGCTTTCGGTGTTCTTCGCCGCTTCCGCGCTCTTGGCGGCAAGGTTGCGCACCTCCTCGGCCACCACGGCGAAGCCCTTGCCCTGCTGCCCGGCGCGCGCGGCCTCCACGGCGGCGTTGAGCGCGAGTATATTGGTCTGGAAGGCGATATCGTCTATGACCTTTATGACTTTGCCTATCTGGCCGCTCGCGTCGTTGATTTCCTTCACGGCCTCCGTCATTTCCTTCATCTGGCGGGAGCCGCCCTCCGCGTGGCCTTTAATGGACACGGCGAGGTCCGCGGCTTTCTGCGCCATGGCGGCGTTGGTCTTGGTCTTTTCCGTAATATCCGCTATGGAGCTTGAAAGTTCCTGCACAGACGCCGCCTGGGTGGTGGAGCCTTGCGCGAGCGACTGCGCGCCGTCGGCGATTTGCTTGGAACCCGTGGATACTTGATAGGTGGAGGTGTTGATTTCCGCGAACATACTGTTTAGGAAAAGGAAAAGCTCGTGCAGCGACAGACCCATGGTGTCTTTCTGCGTGAGCACGTTTATGTCGTGCGTAAGGTCGCCGTCCGCTATGCTGCGTATAATGGCGCTCGCGGCGGTGATACGCTTGATGAACTCGTTGCTGGCGGCAATGGTCTTCCCGATTTCGTCCCTTGATTTGCCGTAACGCTCAATATCGGCCATTTCGTGCGAGCCGATGGTAAGGTCGCCCGTGGAGGCGGCCTTTTGCATAAAAGCGGTGAGCGGCACAAGCGGGCGGCTGATGAGGGCGGAAAGGTAGAAAGCCAAAAACAAAGCCACGGCCACGGAAACGGCTATGACGCCCACGGGCACAAGCCGCGCCACGTTCGCGTCGGACATGGCTTTTTTGTAGTCTTCGTTGAGCCAGTTTATGTTGTCGTCAATAGTCGCCTGCAAGTATTTGTCAAACTCGGCCGCCGCGTTCGCGCCCGCCGTAATGGCCGCGTAGGTTTGGGCGGTGTCGCGGGTATCCTGCGCCACGCTCCTCACATTGTCGAGAAACGCCGCGAAGTCGCCCTCAAACGCCTTTTTTGCGGCGTAAAAGTTCGCTTCCGTAACTTCGTCGTAGGCTGTTTTGGCATAGTCCGCGAACGCGTTGGTGATGCCGGTCGTGTTTGCGGCAAGCGAGGCGAGCGTGGCGTTTAATTGCGCGGGGTTGTCTTGGGCGCACACCACCGAAAGTTTATACAGGTCGGAGTAGATGCTCGCCTTCATCTCGCGCAATTCACCCATGGCAATCTGCACTTCCGAATACTCCGCCAGGGCGATGCTGTCTCCGATGGACGTATTGGTGGCGATGATGCCCGTAACGCCCACAACGCAGGTAAGCACGGCCATTACGATAAAGCCCGTGAGAAGTTTTGTCTTCACCTTCCAGTTTTTCATTTCGCTTTCCTCCCGTTGATAACTTCGCGCGGACAGCCGACCGTGTGTCAGAATGGATTATATACTATTTTCACGCCGTTGGCAAACAGTATTTTCATCACGGTTCCTTTCCCGGCTCTATGGCGCGTAATATATCCCCCGCGGCATCATATTCGTAATTTTTCAGCGCCGACATCGCGTCAGCCACCAAACCGTTTATCGCCTCGCCGTAATCACAGCCCGCCACATCGCCCAACGCGTCAATCGCCGAGTCGGAGTCGAAATCCTCAACGGCCGCGAGAGCCTTTCGCGCGGCTTCCGCCAAGCGCGCCACATCGCCTTTCACCCGCCGCGCCGGAGCCTCTTCGGGCGGGAAAAGGGCGGACAGCCGCTCGTTTAGGGAGAAAAGCCTTTGCGTAAATCCGGGGAAGCGCGAGGCGCAGTATTCGGTGTCGCCGCCTTTCGCCGCCGTTTCCAGAGCCAACGCCGCGTCGGACAGACCCGTCGCCCCGACGCTCGCGAGCGCCGATTTCATGGCATGGACGGAAACGGAAAAACCGCCGATGTCGTTGCTTTCAATAAAAGCGTTCATTTTTTCAATATCTCCGGCAAGTTTTTCATAAAACAACTTCAAATTGCCGCGATACATTTCTTTCAGGCCGCCGATACGGTGCAAAGCAACTTCCGCGTCAATATCTTCAACCTCGCCGAGCATTGCCCAAAACCCGACATCCTCTCCGGCTTTGTCGCCGTCCGCGCCCGGGCTTTCGGGGTCGGCATCCTCCGCCCGCAGTTTTAGGGTGACTTTTTCGGGCGGAAGCCGGTCAATGAGCGTGTCTGTCAACAAGGACATCTCAATCGGCTTTGGAAGGAAGCCGTCGAATCCGTTTTCCAAAAACATTTCTTTTGCGCCCCGCACAGCGTTGGCCGTCAAGGCTATAATCTTGAGTTCCCTGTATTTTTCCCCAAGTTTCCTTATTTCGGCCGTGGCTTCAAGGCCATCCATTTCGGGCATCATGTGGTCCATAAACACGATGTCGAAATCTTCGGCGGAAACCATGTCAATGGCTTGCCTGCCCGACGAGGCCGTTTTCGCGTCAATCTCAAACAGCTCAAGCAGACCGCGGGCCACTTTTAGGTTGTACTCGTTGTCGTCAACAACCAAGATGTTCGCGCGGGGAGCGACCAGCGATTGGGCTTTGCGCTTGTCGCTCCCGGGGGCGACAAGCGCGGCGTCTCCCTCCGCCATGGGGACCGTAATGGCGAAAAGGCTCCCGTGCCCATATTCGCTTTCAACGGATATGCGCCCGCCCATCATTTCAACAAACGATTTGCTGATGGCAAGCCCCAGCCCGGTGCCCACGATATACCTGTTTTTGTCTGTCTTGGCCTGCTCGAAGGCGGTGAATAAGACGGGGATGTCTTCCCGCCTTAGGCCCATTCCCGTGTCTTTTATCTCAAAAACAATCGTTTTTTCCGCCTCGGACGTTATCACCTTGAGGCTCACGAAACCCCTGCGCGTAAACTTTACGGCGTTACCGCAGATGTTGGTGAGCGTCTGCCGCAGTTTGATGTCGTCTCCGTATTGGTATCGGGGCAGAACCCCTTCGCTCTCGAATCTGAACTCCAACCCTTTCTTTTGCGCCAGATAAGTAAACATTGACACGATGTTGTCAATCAACGAGCGGAAGTCATAATGCACGGGGCTGAGTTCCATTTTCCCCGATTCGACCTTCGCTATATCCAATATATCGTTAATAATCGAAAGGAGGGCGTGGGCGGATACGCTGATGTCGTTGACACATTCCATATCGCGCCTGCCGAGGCTTGATGTCTGCGACAAAATCTCGGTCATGCCGATTATGGCGTTCATCGGTGTCCTAATCTCGTGGCTCATGTTGGCGAGGAAATGCGATTTTGCCAGATTCGCGGCCTCCAAATCCGCGGTGCGCTCCCCCACGAGGATTTCAAGGCGGCGCCCTTCCCGCCGATTCATTTGGAACAAGATAAACGTGAGCGCAAGGATGCCCAGCAACAGCACAGACGCGCCGATGAGCCACGGGCGCTGCGCCTGCGCGATTTTGCCCTTGTAGTCATACGTTCTGCGCACCCATTGGTTCGCTATGCTTTCTATATTGACCGTGTGGAGCGCTTTGCCGAAAACGGAGCACAGCACCGCCTCGTCTTTGTTGAACCCAAAGTATGATTCCGCGATTTGGTCAAACGAGAGGTTGGCCTTATAGCCCGGATACTCATGGTAGTTTGTAATGGCGAGCAGCCGGCGCTGGCTCGATATGACCATATCAACCTCGCCGCGCTCCAGCGCGTCGAAAGCGTCGTCCGCGCTTTCATATTCCACCGTGTTCGGATGGTCCGGGAACCAACCGCGAAACATCTCGGCGTACGCCGTGCCGCGCGGCACGCCAACCTTGACGTTGAGGACATCCTTGACGTCTATGTCGGGGGTTTCCAACTTAGACAGGAGCGCGTAGCTGTCCCCCATCGTCGCGGTGTAGGGCCACAGAAAGCGGCCTTGCCGCTCCTTCGTCGGGATGAGTTCGGTGAGCATGGACGCCTCGCCGCTCTCCAGCAAAGCGAGCAACTCAGGCCATGCCATATAACGGTTACTGACGACGTTGAACGTTAAGCCGGTCAGCTTCGTTACTTCTTCCGCCACATCGAAGAAAATGCCCTGCCATTCTTTTTCGTATTTGTTGTAAAAACTAATCGGGTAGTTGTAATGCTCCGCCGAGACGTTGACAACCCGGCGCTCGCGTAAATACGCCCGCTCCTCTTCGTCCAAGCTCACAAAAAACTTATGCCTCCGGTAATCCTGCTCCCCTTTTGCATACAGCTCCGCTAAGTGGCGGGCGGCTCCGTGTTGCAGCGCCTTTTGCACGACCGAGATGACCGGCGTCAATTCCGGGTCGCTTGCAGTCAGGGCAATCGGGTTGTAGAGCATGGGGAAATAATCGCGGGATACTACGTTGCCGTATCCGTCAAATGCCGCCTCAAAGATATTCTCCTCGATGAAAGCGTCGGCTTCCCCGCTTGTGAGAAGGTTGTACGCCGGCTCTATGTCCTTCACGAAGGCGACGCTGAAATCGTCGTATATGTTCGCGGACATAACAAGGTTGTATGTGTTGGAAATGTCTATCATCACGAAGCGAAGGCCGCGTGTTTTCGCAATCTCAGACAGCGGCGGGCTGCCTGCAAGCGTGAAATACCGCAAGGTTCGCTGCGACACGGCATCGGTCATGCCGTACTTTTCCAACCTTTCTTCGGTAATTGTCAGGTCGCTCGTAAAGTCTATCCCGCCGTTTTCAAGCTGCGGAATCAGGTCATCCCACGCAAAGAGCCTCGGCTCAAAAGGAATCGCGAACAGTTCTGTCAGCCATTGGCAGAGCAGGGCGGAGTATCCCGCTATTTCGCCGCTTTCATCATAAAACGCCTCGGTTGACAAGGTCATGCCATAAATAAACGACTCTCTTTGCCCGCGGAGGCTCTCGATGGCGGCAATCTCGTGTTCCGCCACACCGGGGATGTCCCGGTAAGAGGAAAACTCGGTTGATTCGCCGGACTGCGTCTTTGCGGTGCCCCAACAGCCGGAAAGGGCGGGTATGAGGAGCAGGGCGGCAAGCGCGGCGCCCATTGCGCGTCGGGGTGTGGCTTTGGGGGTTGTAACGGGGGGCGCTTTCATAGGGGGTTCACCTCGTTGTCTCTCTTCGTCCGCCTTGTGCCGCCGTTTCCCCTGTTTCCCCGCCGGTCATGCCCGTCCGGCGGGGGCTGTTCGGGGGAGTGCCGCCGCAGCCTTCGCCCCGGCGTGTTTCGCTCAACATTTCCATTTTAGTGTATATTTTTGGAATTGTCAAACATTTTTCACATTCTCCGCTTGAAAACACCGGCGGGTGTGGTAAAAACCTCACCCGCCACGTTTCGTTCATAAGGAAGCGTCGAGCAATGTGCGCCGCTTGATTGTCTCTTCGCGAAAAGAGAAAACCAGATGACCGAAGCGGAGTACGGGAAGCCTTGCGCACCTTGCTCCTCTCAACCTATCGCCCTCTTCGTCTACTAACAACTGACAACCGACAACCGACAACTAACGCGCCGCCCCTCGCGCCCCCGTCCACTAACCACCAACCACACAGCCGAATATTTACGCTTGACAAGCGGGTGTTCTCGGTTTATAATCGTTTTCATACTTCTCAGAAAATGGTTAGGAGGAACTTTCATGAAACGCGCTATCGCCATCGCATTGTCGCTCGCCCTGCTCGCGCTCGCCGCGGGCTGCTCGGGCAAAGGCAAGACCGTAAACAGCCCCGACGACTTTGAGGGCGCGAGGATTGCCGTCCAAGACGAAACCACGGCGGACGAGAGCATTACCGAGATGAAAGACGCGGGCAAAAACATCACCATCACGCGCTACCCGCAAGTCATCAACTGCTTCGACGACCTGCGCGCCGGGCGTGTGGACGCCGTATATGTAGACAGCGTGGTGGCGGCCTATTACACCACCGGCAGCGGCGAATACTCGCGCGTGTGGCTCAGCGATGAAGCCGAACCGCTCGGCATCTGCCTGAAAAAAGGCTCCGATAACCTGCTCGCCGCCATTGAGGCCGCCGTAGACACGCTGTATTACAACGGCAAGATGGGAGACATCGCCCGCAAGCACTTCGGCGACGACCCCACGGCCAGCCTGCGCACCGTGACCTCCGCGCCGGTTATCCCCCCCGTGTCCGAGGCGGAGCTACGCACCCCGGGCGTGCTCTCAATCGGCGCGGACGTGGGCTACCCGCCCATGGAGTATTATGCCGACGACGGCACCACCATGGTGGGCTTCGACATTGACGTGGGCGAGGCTATCGCCGAGCTTCTCGGATTGAAGGCGGAAGTCATAGACACCGCCTGGGACGGCATCTTCGCCGGGGTGGAAAGAGGCGATTACGACTGCATCATCTCCTCCGTCAGCATCACCCCCGCGCGGCAAGCGGTGTATCTGCTCACAGAACCTTATGTGGCCAACGCCCTGTGCGTTGTGGTAAAGAAGAAGTAGACCGCATAAACCATGCTTGACGCGCTCAGCAGAATAATCGGGTGGATGCCGGCGTTGCTCCAGGCGGCTTGGACCACGCTGTACTTCACCGTGCTTTCCGTGAGCCTTGCCTTGTTGCTGTCCGTGTTCCTCGCGCTGGGTAAAATCTCCAAAAACCTCGTTGTCAGCAAGGTCTGCGGCGCGTATGTGTTCTTCTTTCGCGGCACCCCGTTGCTCATGCAGCTGTTCTTCGTCTACTACGCCCTGCCGCAAATCTCCCCCGCGCTCACCATACAAAGCAGACTGTTGGCGGCGTTGTTGGCTTTCACGCTCAACATCGCCGCCTACCTCGCGGAAATTATCCGCGCCGCCATACTCAGCATAGACAAAGGGCAGATGGAAGCGTCTAAGGCGTTGGGGCTCACTTACGCGCAGGCCATGCGCCTCGTTGTCATACCGCAGGCATACAGGCGCATGATACCGCCCATATGCAACGAATTCGTCATGGTCTTGAAAGACACGTCGGTGGTCTTTGTCATAGGGCTTATGGACCTAACGAGCCAAACGAGGAAGATTCAGTCCAGCAACGCCACGGCGTTGGTCTTTATACCCGCCATGGCCATATACTTGGTTATGACCGGCATATTCACCGCCGTGTTCAACCGCTTGGAGAAGAAACTCTCGGAGTACGAATAGAGGAGATAACCTCATGTCGGTGGTAAGAACCGAAAACCTCTGCAAAACATTCGGCGCTTTGGAAGTGCTCCGCGATGTGTCGCTCTCCGTGGAGCAGGGCGAGGTGCTTGCCATCATCGGGCCGAGCGGCGCGGGCAAATCCACTTACCTGCGCGCGCTCAACCAGTTGGAGACAATCACGAGCGGCAGGCTCTACATAGACGACGTGCTTGTGGAAGAGCGGCACCACGGCCATATCAAATACAAACTGCCCCACAAAGAACATTCCGCCCTGTTGCTCAAAATGGGCATGGTCTTCCAGCGTTTCAACCTCTTTCCCCACAAGACCGCCGCGGAAAACGTCATGCTCGCGCCCGTGCATGTGGGCAAACTGCCCGCCGCGCAAGCGCGCGCCATAGCCGAGGAGCAGCTCGACAAAGTGGGGCTTTCGGATAAGTATGACGAATACCCCTCCAAACTCTCCGGCGGGCAGCAACAGC
Organism: Oscillospiraceae bacterium; assembly: GCA_031253545.1. Classification (GTDB taxonomy): domain Bacteria; phylum Bacillota; class Clostridia; order Oscillospirales; family UBA929; genus WRLJ01. The sequence continues at coordinate 57,302 of JAIRWH010000009.1, read as the reverse complement.
GTGTGGCCATCGCGAGGGCTTTGGCGATGAACCCCGAACTGATGCTCTTCGACGAGCCCACCAGCGCGTTGGACCCGGAGCTTGTGGGCGAGGTATTGGCGGTCATGAAAAGCCTCGCGCTCAGCGGCATGACGATGATTGTGGTGACGCACGAGATGGGCTTTGCCCGCGAGGCGGCGGACAGGGTGGTGTTTATGTGCGACGGCGCGGTGGGCGAGGAAGGCGCGCCCGACGAACTTTTCTCCCGTCCGCAGAACCCCCGCGCGAGGCAATTCCTCAACAGTATACTGTAGCCGTGGGCGGCAAAAGGCAACCGAACACGGGCAAGACGGGGCAGCTGCTGCCGACCGTCTTTGTTTTTGCCACCTCGGTTATCTGGGGCCTCACGTTCGTGACGCAGAAATTGGCGGGGGCGCACATGGGCGCGTTCGCCTACAACGGCTTCCGCTTCGCGCTCGGCGCGCTGTCTATGTTGCCGGTTATCTTCATATTCGAGAGAACGCGCAAGGAAGGGCACCGCCGCACGCTATTGGCGGGCTTGGGCGGCGGCGTTATCCTCTTTTTCGCGTCCAACTTGCAGCAATTCGGCATTGTGCTCAATAAGAACCCCGGGTCGGCAAGCGAGGCGGGGTTTATCACGGGGCTGTATATCGTATTCACGCCCATACTCGGCATAGCGTTCGGCCGTCGCGCCCGCCCGCTGACATGGCTTGCCGCCGCGCTCGCCTTTGGCGGCTTGGCGCTGATGAGCATGGGGCCGGAGGGATTGGCCTCGGTGAAAATATCGGACATTCTGCTGCTTGCGGGGGCGGTGTTTTGGGCGCTGCACATACTCTACATAGACCGCTTCGCGCGCGATGTCGCCCCGTTGCGTTTTGCGGCGGCGCAGTTTGTCGTAAGCGCCGCGCTCAGCATGGCCGCCGCCGCGGCGTTTGAGACCGTCAGTTTGCAAAGCGCCGCCGCCGCCGCGTTGCCGCTGCTCTTCGGGGGCGTGTTCGCCTGCGGCACGGCGTATACGCTTCAGATACTCGGCCAGCGCGCCGTGGAGCCCGCGAAGGCCGCCATCATCTTCGCCCTGGAAGCGCCGTTCGCCGCCCTTGGCGAGACGGTGTGGCTCGGCGAAACAATGACCGCGCAAAAGTATGTCGGAGGCGCGGTCATCTTCGCGGCGATAATACTCTCGCAGCTATCCGGCAGAAAACGCGCCCCGGGTTAGCGAGGCGCGCCTCACCAAAAACCGCCACCGCCATCGCCGCCGTCGTCGCCACCGCCGCCGGAGAGGTCGTCCATCATCATATAGTCGAACACGTCGTCTGAGTCGTTGTTGTAATGCGAATTGTCGCCGTAATGACCTTTGCCCCTGCTGTAATAGTCGCTGCCGGACATACGCTTCCGAACAATCTCCTTGATGTGGCGTTGGTATTCTTCGTTTTTTCTCTTCTCTTCTTCCTTGTAATTGTAGATTAACCACGAAACGAATCCTGCGATTGCCACAATGATGAGCAAGGAGACCGCAACTTCATCGTCAGTTGCTTCCGCCGAACACAACGTGAGGAACGCGCCATAAACCAGAGAGAACAAAAACATTAAAAAAATAACCCCGCACCCCATGAACGGTGTCTCCCTCCTTTGTTTATTTCGCTCTCCCTAAAAGAGGGAAGGACGAGGTGCCGCCGACACCGAGGCTGTTTACGGCGCGGGCGGCGGCACGGCGGTATTTCCCGATTCGCGGTCTATCCAACGCAAATAATCGGGCAGGCCGCCCGCGACGGGCAGCCGGAGCAGCTCCGGCGTTTCGTATGTGTGGTGTGTTGATATAAACTCCTCGATGGCGGCGTACATCGCCGCTTTTGCCGTTATCAGCAGCATATACTCGCTCTCGTGGCGTATCGCGCCCTTCCAGCGGTATACGCTGCCGATGGGGAAAACTTGCGCCGCGGGCGCAAGGCGACGCTCCACGAGCTCCCGCGCCGCGGCGCGCGCCGCTTCCTCGCGCGGGTATGTGGTGAGAATGAGCGCGTATTCGCTTGGCATTGGCCGCCCCCCGTTGCCGCCCGCGCCGTTCAGAGCGCGCCTTGCCCTTCGGCGTAACGCATGGCGAGTATGGTCTTTTCCAAAAGCGCGTCGAGTTCCCAACCGAGCATGGCCGCGCCGCGTTCGATGACTTCGCGGGAGCAGCCCGCGGCAAAATTGGGGGTTTTGTATTTCTTCTTCAACGATTTGAGCTCTAAGTCCATAACACTCTTGGACGGGCGCATAAGAGCCGCCGCGCCGATGAGGCCCGTGAGCTCGTCGGTGGCGTAGAGGACTTTTTCCATTTGGTGCTCCGGGCATATGTCCGTGGTCAGGGCGTAGCCGTGGCTACACACGGCTCTGACGAAGCTCTCCGGCAGACCGCGCCCGCGCAAGATGGCGGCGGCTTCCAAGCAGTGCCGTTCGGGATACATCTCAAAGTCTATATCGTGCAACAGACCGACATTTGCCCAAAAGTCCGCCTGCGCGCCGTAGCCCAGTTCCTCGGCAAACCAACGCATTACGGCTTCCACGGTGCGGGCGTGTTTTAAGTGGAAAGGCTCTTTATTGTATTCGCAGAGCAACTCCCACGCCTCCGGGCGAGTGATGTGGGTGTGGTAATCTTCGGCGCGCGCCATCTCACTCGCCGAAGGTTTCGGTCATCCATAAGCCGTGCAGGTTGCAGTAGGCAAACACGGCCAGCGGTTTATCGTCGCCTGCCACGCAAAACTCGGTCTCCGGCGCGGAACCGATGCCGAGGCATTTGCGTTGCCCGCCGCGCTCGGTTTCCAGATACACAAAGGAGATGTGGTGGGGTTCTTCCATGGGGTGAGCCGCCGAGCCGACCTTCACGGTAACCTTGCCGCCGGACATGGACACGGACGGCACATGCTTTTCTAACGCGGCATCGGCGGTGTTGGGCGCGAGCACAGCCATTTTCTCGCCGCAGCACACAAGCGGCGCGGCTTTGCCGCTGATAACCCCCACGATGTTGCCGCAATGGGGACATTTGCAGAATAATTGCCGTTCACGCATGGTAAGCCCTCCTTGCAACTGTTCGTTGCCACAAGTGTAGCACGGTTCGCGAGAAAAGTCAAGCGCGGGCTTGTCGCCCGCGCTCGGAGGTCTACACGCGGCTGCGCCGCCAGATGCCGAGAAAGAGCGCCAGCCAAAGCGCCGTCAGGCGCGGTTGCCTTTGTCTCATTTCGTCACCCCCTTTTTCCGATTTTCGCGTCTCCTGTCAGCATACACCTTCGAGCAACCACAAGGTCAATAGCCAATTCGGAAAAATTACGAAAACCGCGCTAAGGGGCAAAAACATAGCCGCCGCAAGCCTTTGGGCGCTTTCGCGCCCTCAGGTTTGCGGCGGAAAAACTATCTCGGCGCGTCGAAAACTCTCGGGTAGGTGGAAAGTATGATGAATCAGTAGTTCTGCGCCCGAAGCTCGAAATAGGCTTGGGGGTGGGCGCAAACGGGGCATTTTTGCGGGGGGGCGGAACCTGTGACCACATGGCCGCAGTTGCGGCAAATCCAGACGGCGTTTTCGTTGCCGGAAAAAACGGTTTTGTCTTCCACAGAGGAAAGCAGCTTGAGGTAGCGTTCCTCGTGCTGCCGCTCGATGTCCGCCACCTTCTCAAACAGAAACGCGATGTCCGCGAAGCCTTCGTCGCGCGCTTCATTCGCCATGCGCTTGTACATCTCGGTCCATTCGCCGTGCTCGCCTTCGGCGGCGGCTTTGAGGTTAGCCGCCGTGGAGGGTACTTCCCCGCCGCACAGGAGCTTAAACCAGAGCTTGGCGTGCTCTTTCTCGTTGCCGGCCGTTTCCTCGAAAATGGCCGCTATCTGCTCGTAACCGTCTTTCTTTGCCTTGGACGCGAAGTAGGTGTATTTGTTGCGCGCTTGACTTTCGCCGGCAAAGGCCTCCATGAGGTTTTTTTCCGTGGCCGTGCCTTTGAGGTTCGGCATTGTAATCCCTCCCGTATGCTAAATTATCCATTGGTCAATGGTCTTGACCAAGTTGCCGATTTCGGGTTTGGTGAGCTGCGCGTCCGCGCCGAGCGATTCGCCCTTGATACGCATTTCTTCGTTGATGAGCGACGAGAAGATGATGACGGGCAGTTTTTTGAGCACAGGGTCCTCCTTGATGAGTTTGGTGAGGCGGTGGCCGTCCATGCGGGGCATTTCTATGTCGGTAATCACGCAGCAGCAGTAATGCTGAATGGCGCGGCCTTCTTCCTCCATCTGGCGCTTGATGTCCACAAGGGAGTTCCACGCCTCCTCGCCGTTGTCGTAGGTGATGACGTTGGTGTAGCCGGATTCGTGGATGGATTCGAGGATAAGCTGCTTCAAGAGCTGGGAGTCCTCCGCGATGAGGATGGGTTTATCGTTTCTCTCGCGGATGCCGAGCTGTTTGATTTCCTCGATTTGGATACCGCTTTCGGGGCTGATGTCGAAGACGATTTTCTCGAAGTCCACGATGGTGATGAGCTTGTCCTTGACCTTGGCGATACCCGTGGCGAGGCCTTCCGTGCCGCCGTAGATTGTCCTGTCGGGCTTTTCAATCATATTCCAACTGATACGGTGGATACCTTCCACCGTATGCACATGGAAGGCCATGTCCATTTGGTTGAAGCTGGTGATGATGAAGTAGTCGCGCTCTGTGTTTTCCGAGGGCGGCAGGCCCATATATTTCGCCAAGTCTATGACCGTGATGATTTTGTCGCGCGGCTTGAAGATGCCCTCCACGAAGGCGTGGCTGTTGGGCATGGGGTTGACCGCCTCGTACTTCATAATCTTGTTGAGCTTCGCCACGTTGATGCCGAATGTGTTGCCGGAGATGGTAAACTCCATAATCTCCAGCTCGTTAGTGCCGCTCTCTAACAGTATTTCGGCCTTCTCATTCTTCTGTGCCAAGGGATTAGCCCTCCCTCCGAATTATGGTAAAAAGAGTATACCACAAAAATCCGCGCTTGTACAGCGTTTTTTTACGCGCCTTGCGCCTTGATGACTTTCAGCCGCACAAACTCCTCGCGCTCCTTTTCCTCGAGCGCGTCGGTAATGAAGGCGATGTCGGCGGCAAAGCCGGGTATGATGATGTTTTGCAGGGCGTTTGCGCGTTTTTGGGTCTTTTTGATTGCCACGGCGAGGCGATAGATGGTGGTCTCCAATTCCGCGAGCTCGCCCGTGAGGTGCTTGACCTGTATGAAGCGCTCGCGCGCATCGTCAAGGCGCGCGTCGGAAAACATAAAGCCGTAAGGCAGGTCGGTCTCGTCGCGCGGCGCGCAGGTGACGATGGGTATCTCCACGCCCATGACGCTGCGCGAGCGGATGTTCACTGTGTCGTCGAGCGCCACGCTTTCCGCGAGGTCGGAGCTTATGCCGAGCGTGATGTTGGCGCTTTGCAGCGAGGCATACGCCGCCGAGAATGTGGTGTCTATGCGGCTTTGCAGCTCCTCGGCGCGCTCTATGAGGGCGAGGATTTCATGGATGAGTATATTGCGTTTCCTGTCCATGAGGTCGTAGCCCATGCGCGCGAGCGAAAGGCTGCGGCGGATATTCAGCAAGTTGCCCTTTGTGGGCGTTACGTCAGGCATAAGGCGTCACCCGTTACATCGAGCCGCGCAGCGCCGCCGGGTCGTCTTCGCGGAAGAGCTTTTTGAGCAGCACGGCATCCACCCGGTCCAATTCCTCGCGCGGCAGCACGGAGAGGCACTGCCAGCCTATTTCCAACGTGCGGTCTATGGTGCGGTTTTCGTCGGGCGCCTGACGCAGGAAGGTTTCCTCAAACAGTGTGCCGAACTTCAAGTATTTGCGGTCAACCTCGGAAAGCTCCTCCTCGCCGATAACCGAGGCGAGAGCGCGCGCCTCCTGCACACGGGCGTATGAGGAAAACAGCTGGTTTTGCAACGCGGGGTGGTCTTCGCGGGTGTAGTCTTTGCCGATACCGTCTTTCATAAGGCGCGAGAGCGACGGCAGCACGGCTATGGGCGGGTAGAGCCCGCGCTGGTCAAACTCGCGCGAGAGCACTATCTGCCCTTCGGTGATATAGACCGTGAGGTCGGGTATGGGGTGGGTTATGTCGTCGCCCGGCATAGTGAGCACGGGCACCTGCGTGACGGAGCCGGTGTGTCCGGCAATCATTCCGGCGCGCTCGTAGAGCGAGGCGAGGTCGGAGTAGAGGTAACTGGGAAAGCCCTTGCGCGACGGTATCTCGCCCTTGGACGAGGAAAACTCGCGCAGCGCCTCGCAATAGGACGACATATCGGTCATAACCACGAGCACATGGTAATCTAAGGTAAATGCGAGGTATTCGGCGGCGGTGAGCGCGCAACGCGGCGTGAGGATACGCTCGATGATGGGGTCGGAGGCGAGGTTGAGATACATAACCACGCGCTGGAGCGCTCCCGATTCCTCAAAACTTTTCCTGAAAAAGTCCGCCACATCGTTTTTCACGCCCATGGCCGCGAACACGATGGCAAACCCCGCGTCGTCGTCCGCCACGGACGCTTGGCGCACCATTTGCGCGGCCACCTCGTTGTGGCGTATGCCCGCGCCGGAGAATATGGGCAGCTTCTGCCCGCGTATGAGAGTGGACATGGCGTCTATGGCGGAAATACCCGTATATATACACGAGCGGGGATACACGCGCGACACGGGGTTGATGGGGCTGCCCGCTATGCCGCGCCGTTCTTCGGGAAACAGCTCGCCCAGGCCGTCGGCGGGCTGCGCCGCGCCGGTGAACACACGGCCGAGCATTTCCCGCGAAAGGGGTATTTCCATGGGCCGCCCCGTGAAACGGGTGAAGGTGGTCTCCGGCGACATGCCGCGCGTGCCCTCGAAGACCTGCACCACAGCGCGCCTGTCTTCGAGCGCGATAACGCGCCCGTGGCGGTGTTCGCCGCCCGGCATGGCGAGCACGCACAGTTCGTCGAAGGATGCGTTGTCCACGCCGTCGAGCACTATGAGCGGGCCGGTGATTTCGGAAAGGCCGGTATGCTCAATACGCATTACTCATTCGCCTCCGTCACGGCGCGAAGCGCCTTGTCTATATTTTCACCCGTGCCGTCGAGCAAATGCAAAGAATCGTTGGGTATATCGTACTTCATGCGTATCAGCTCGTCGAATATGCCCGTTTCTTTCAGCTGCGAGAGCGGTATGCCGCGCTCGACGAGCGTGAGCGCGCCGTCGTAGAGGCGCAGCATAAGCTCCATCATACGCTTTTGCTTCTCTATGGGCACGAAGGTGTCTGTGGCGTGGTAGGCGTTTTGCTGCAAGAATCCGAGGCGCACCACCCGCGCCGCCTCGATGATGAGTTTCTGGTCCTCCGGCAGTATGTCCGCGCCGATGAGCTTCACTATTTCCATGAGCTTGGATTCCTCAATGAGCAGGTTGGTAACGCGTGAGCGCAAATGGGCGAAGTCGCGGCCGAGGTGCTCCTCATACCAGGGCGCGAGGTCGTCTAAGTATTCGGAATAAGACGTAATCCAGTTGATGGACGGGAAGTGGCGGGCATAGGCGAGCTGCCTGTCAAGAGCCCAAAAGGTGCGTATAAACCGCTTGGTGTTTTGGGTGACGGGCTCGGAGAAGTCGCCGCCCTGGGGCGAGACCGCGCCGATAACCGTAACGCTGCCCTCGTTGCCGCCGAGCGTGACCGTGTAACCCGCGCGTTCGTAAAACTCCGCGAGGCGCGAGGAGAGGTAGGCGGGGTAGCCTTCCTCGGCGGGCATTTCCTCCAAACGGCCGGATATTTCGCGCATGGCCTCCGCCCAACGCGATGTGGAATCGGCCATGAGCGCCACATGGTAACCCATGTCGCGGTAATATTCGGCGATGGTCATGCCCGTGTACACAGAGGCTTCGCGCGCCGCCACGGGCATATTGGAGGTATTGGCGATGAGCACCGTGCGGTCGAGCAGGGGCTTGCCGCTACGCGGGTCGAGCAGCGCGCCGAACTCTTCCAACACTTGCGTCATCTCGTTGCCGCGCTCGCCGCAGCCGAGGTACACCACAATATCGGCATCGCTCCACTTTGCCAATTGGTGCTGCGTAATGGTCTTGCCCGCGCCGAACGGGCCGGGCACGGCGGCGCACCCGCCTTTGGCTATGGGAAACAGGGAGTCTATAATCCTCTGACCCGTGAGCAGGGGTCTGTCTATGGGCAGGCGGCGCAGCACGGGGCGCGGGCGGCGTATGGGCCAGCGGCCGCACAGCGTCAGCTCGTGCTCGCGCCCCTTTGCGTCCGTGAGCGCGCAAACAACGCTGTTCACGCCATATTTGCCGCTCTGCGCGGCGCGGGTTACCCTGCCCGCGAACGGGCAGACGCATTTGTGGGTGACGAGTTCCGTCTCCGGGCAGGAGGCGTATATGTCGCCGCTTTTAAGCTCGTCGCCTTCCGTCACATGCAACGTCACGTCCCACAGCCGTTCCGGGTCGAGCGAGGGTATATTGACACCGCGCGCCATAAACGGGCCGGTGCGGCTTTCGATGACGCGCAAGGGGCGGGCTATGCCGTCGAAGATATTGTGGAGCAGGCCCGGGCCGAGCTGCAGCTCCAGCGGGCCGCCGCCGCGCTCGGCTTCGTCGCCGGGGCGCAAGCCCGCCGTATCTTCGTATACCTGCACCGTGGCCGTGTCGCCGGCAATACCCACCACTTCACCCACAAGGCGCTGCCGCCCCACGTAGACGATTTCCAGCATAGACAAAGCGCCGCCGGGGCGCAGCTTCACCACGGGGCCGTTGATACCGTGCACAATAAGGCTCATGACACGCCCTCCGCGGCAACGCCCGACGCGAAAGCGCCCGCAATCTCCAAACCGATAAGCTCGGCAAAGTGTTCGCCCAATTCTTCAAGGGTGGTGTCGAAGGATTCGTCTATCTGCATCGCTTTGTCGCCGCAGTAGGCCCGCAGGCCGCCAAGCTCGAAGTCGCCTTCGCGAAACTCCGCCTTATGCGGGCAGCCGGGCGGCAATATCTTGTCCGCAAGGCGCATATCCTCTTTTCGCAGATAAAACACGGCGTCGCAGGAAAAGACCTGCAAGGCTTTGGCGGCCAATTCGCGCAGGCGTTCGGCGTATTCGTCCGTGGCGACATACGCGGCAATCCGTTCGCGCACGCGCAGCACACACTCGGCGCAGATTTCCCCGCGCCGCAACGAAAGCCTGCGCTTATTTTCCATGAGTTTGCGCGACACGAGCCGCCCCGCCTCGGTGCGAATCTTCGCCACTTCGTTTTTTACGAAACGGAAAGACTCGCCCAACGCCTCGTCCTCGGCGGCGGCGAGCGCCCTTTCGCTCACGAGCCTGATTTCCTCATAAATCTTCCGCGATTCGTCTATTGCGTCGCCGGTAATGGCTTTGGTGAAGTTTTCGAGTTTTACGTAGGTGTTTTCCGGCATATAAAGACCACTCCCGTTATTACAGTTTCACGCCGATGGCCTCGCGGATATAGCGCGTGATGGAGTCCGGGGTGCGACCCGTGCCGTGGCGGTCGGGGATTTCCACCACCAGTGTGCGCGTGAGGCGGAGCTTTAAGTCGTCTATTTGCTCCGGACAGAGCCGCGCGAGTTTTTCCGTGATGAGTATAACGCCCACGTCTTTGTCCTCAATGCAACGCGACAAGGCGCCGCGCACCTCGGAAGGCGTGCGCACCTCCACGCCGTCTATGCCCGCGAGGCGCAGACCGAGCAACGTGTCGAGGTTGTCGCTCACGGCAAAGTAGCGCATTTCAGGAATTGAGTATAATCATCAGCGCGATGATGAGCCCGTAGAGCGCCACGCCTTCGGCCATGCCCACGAATATGAGCGCCTTGCCGAAGGTCTTTTCGTTTTCGCTGATAGCGCCGAGCGCGGCGGAGGCGGAGGCCGCCACGGCGATACCGCCGCCGATGCCCGAAAGCCCCACGGCGAGCGCGGCGGCAATCATCGCCCACGCCACGTCCGTTATGCCGCCCGCGGCTTCGGCGGTGTCGGCCGCTTCCGCGGCGAGCGATTGATGGAAGCCGAAGCCCACCAACAGGAAACCCGCCGCGAAGAAACACAGTATCTGCAAAAGCAGGCCGCTCCTCACGGGTTTGCCTTTCAGGCGGCGGCGGGAGAGCGCGTACAGCGGCAAAACAATGATGAGGGTAAGCGCGGCGGCACCGAGTAAGATGTCCATGATAACCAACCTTTCAATCTTTTCTGGAGCGGTAATCTATCTTTATCGGCTCATACGGGCGGCCCGAACCGCCGTAAAAGCGGCCGAACAGCTCGTAGAAGTTGAGTCGCAACACCTGTATGCCCACGAGAAGACCCTCGATGGCCGCCACGAAGATATTGCCGAACGCGAGCACCACGATATTGTGGCTGCCGGAGGCTGTCTCGGCAAGGGCGTACACCACGGTCATCATCGCGGCGTGGGAAATGGCGAACGCGCCCACGCGCAGGAAAGAGAGCGTGTTGGAAAGAAACGAGAGCAGTATCTCAAACATCTCAAAGAAATTGGTGACGAGGAAGCCCCCCACGCCCTCGTGGGGCTTCCAATTGCGGCGGCCTTCGCAGAACTTGGAGAGCGGTTCGCGGCAGAACACAACGGCGGCGGCGCAGAATATGACGGGTATTGTGACGGAGGCGCTCAGCAGTTCGGTGCCGAAACCGAGAAACGGCAACACCGTGAGCGCCATGGCGGAGTACATCAGCAACCCCGCCAAGGCGTTCGGCCCAAACAGGGTCTTTATGGTGTCGCGCTGCCGTATGCCGTTGACGATATTGACGGCGATGGCGGCACACAGGAGCGCCGCGCCGCCGTAAATGGAAAACGTGAGCACAAGGTGGCTTTCCGAGAGCAGGTCGAAACCGAAGGGCAGCAGCTCCTCGCTGCCGAACACGGAGCCATACAGCAGGCCGAACAGCACGGAGGCCGCGCCGGTGTATATGAGCACACGCCCCAGCCACATGCGTTTTGCTTTCCACATAAAGCAGCCGGTGAGAGCCAGCAGAATACCGTGACCCACGTCTCCGTACATAATGCCGAAGAGAAACGAATAGACCACGGCAATAAACGGCGTGGGGTCTGTCTCGTTGTAGGCGGGCAGGCCGTACATAGCCACGAGCGGCTCGAAAGGGCGCAGTAAGGCGCGGTTTTTGAGCTGCACGGGGGGCACGAAGTCCGTGAGGCCTTCGGGGTCTTCGCCGAGCAAAACCACGTTGTATTGTTTGTATTTGCCCACGTTTTCGGCAAAAGCGTCAAAGGCGGAGTCCGGCACCCAGCCGAGCATGTAGAAACTTTCCTCCGTGTGGGCGGCATAGCGGCGGGCGTCGTAGGAATCGCTGATGTAGCGGATGTAGGAATAGCGGCTCAGAAAGAACGCGGACTTTTCGCGCCGCAGGGTCGCAAGCTCGCGCGCCACCTCCTCAACCCGGCGCTCCGTGGCTTTTGTGTCGGCGCGTATCGCGTCCATGGCTTGTTCGCCCGTGCCGTGCAGGCGGGCGGAGAGGCGCACCCGTTCGAATTGCAGCGAGGCAAACAGCGAATCGGCTTCCTCGGAGCGGCTGCGCGGCGCCATGTACATGCCGTATACATAGTTGCGGTCGGCGTTGGTCTTGAAGAAGAACACATATTCGCGCTCGGCTATATGCGGGTGGAAGGAGTTATAGACCTCGCGCGGCATACGGCCGAAACGGAACTTGACATAGGAAAACGAGAAGAAGTCTTGCAGCGGCACATCCACGGCCAACACGTTTTCAAGCTGCATGAGCAGCATATTGTTCTCGTCGAGCCTTTCCGAGAGCGTGACCCGTTCCTGCAGAAGGGGGTTCACGAGGTTTTCCATGTCGTCTAAGCTGCCCGCGCAATCTTCCGGGCTGAAACCTTCCTCCGGGAAGGGCGCGTAATCGAGCGGTATGCCCGCGCGGTCGGCAATCTCACGGGCGCGGCGCAACAAAGGGGCGTATGGGTTAAACGGGTCGAAGGGCAGCAAACCCTTGACGCTCTTCAATACGTTTATCGCGTTTTCCGGATGAAACTCGCGGTCAATGACGCAGGAGCGCGCAACGAGGTCGAACTCATGCAGCGGTCCCGCTATCGTGACGAGCTTCATTGGCGCTACGGGCATGGGAACCTCCTTAGGGTTATGTCTTCGGTGAAACGGCGGCGCGGGGGTTTCCTTTTCGGGGATTTAATCCCTGTACGTCACGTAGGTCATGGTCACGGCAGGCTCCACGCCGTAGCGCACGCACTCGACTATGTGGATGATGTTTTCCAGCTCCAGTTCCGAAAGGTAAAGGTAGCTGAGAGGGGTCATCTCGGAAGGCACGGCGGAGTGGAGGTGGCGGCGGTAAAACTCGTGGCGGGTATTCACGGAGAGGCGGTCGGGGGTGGGGTCGTCGGGCGGGAGCCAGCGCTTGTAACGGCTGCGGCGCAGTAAAACCATGAACTCGTCGTGGTTTTTCGCGGAGCAGAGGTCTTTGAGGAACCCCGGGCGCAGATAGGCGGACACGGGCACGAGGAAGGAGAGTATGGAGCCGGTCATGCTGGGGTGGTAACGGAGTACGCGGGATATGACCGATATATTGAAAAGGTCGCCCCTCATGCCGATGGAAACAAGCAGGCTTTCGCGTTCGGAGCCGGATTTGCGGCGCAGCACCAAGTTGTGCATCGAATGTAAATAATGGCCGAGGAGCGCCGTCTCCACCAGTGTGAATTGAGGGAATCCGCCGCCCTCCGGCGCGAGTTTCGCCAATACGTGCGCGTAATCTATGCCGGCGCAGGCGATGAGGTCGGCGTAAGTCTTTGCGTTGGAAAGGGCGGGGTAATTGATGTTCATAAACTTTTTGAGCTGCGGCGGCGGCGTGTAGCTGTATTCGGCCTGCCTGCCGGCGCCGGCAAGGCGCAGCCAGCGCATGATTTGGTGCAGCTCCACGTCGAGCACGGGGAAGGATATGAGGTCTTTGTCGGCGGGGTTGAGATATGGGTAAAGGCGAAGGATTTCCTCCGCCCTGTGCCGCCGCAGGCGTTCTTCCAGCGCGGCGCGGCTGACGGATTGGAAGTCTAACCCCGTTAACGCCCCGCCCCAACGGGGGAGCGAATGTATGTAGTGGGCGAGCTCCGCCACGGAGCGCATGGCCGCCATATGACCGTAATCGCTGCCCGTGAGGCGGCGACCCCAAAGCGCCCTCACCTTCGCCGACACGGCGCTGTACGCGATGAGGCGGTTAAGCATCGCTCGCACCGTTTATCACTATGGAAAAGAGCTTATTCACCCATTCGTCCCTGTTTTTCTCGTATTGCTCTTCTAAGGCCCGCATATCGCGCCGGCAGCTTTCTTCCAATTTGCGCAGGGATTCGCCGGCCATGAGCTCTTCTTGCTGCCTCACGGCGTCTATACGGGCCTGCGCCCGCTCGTGGTATTCTTTGCGCAGCGCCTCCGCCTTCGCTTTCAGCTCGTCGTCCAACGAGCCGCGCTTCCGCGAGGCTTCGTCGGTAATCTGCCGGGCCTTCTGCTCGGCGGCGATGATTTTGTTCAGCAGGCCGATATGCTCCATGTCAGCGCCTCCAAAGAAAAATCCCATTCATTGTAGCACCGCCGACGCGAAATATCAAGCCTTGCCGCGCTCGGACTTTTTCAGCCGCAGCACGCGGTCTTTGAGGGAGATGTACAGGCGCGGCGAGAGTTTCATGACCACGCGCTTCACGCCGTTGTAAAACAGCACCCACAGCTTGTGGAAAAACACGAGCAGCGTGTGCGGCTTGTATTTGGTGGTAAACATGAAGTCGAGCAGCTTTTCCAAGGGTTTGCCGAGCGGCTTCGGCAGCGCGAAGGCGCGCTTGTACCACCAAACGTATATCTTGAAGTAGTGCTGCGCGAAAAGCACCTGCTTTTCCGGGTACTGCGGCTGGCGGCAGACCACCTCCCTGTGCATATCGGTGCTCTCGGTGATGAAACCCGCCTCGCGGGCTATATTGGCAAGCTCCGTGCTTTGCAGGGGGTAAAATATGCTCACGACCAGCTTATTCGGGCGGATTCGCGCGTTGAGCTTCACGGTTTTGAGCGTCAGTTTGATGTCCTCATACGGAATACCCACCATATTGAACGTCAGGGTGGGGATTTTGTATTTCCTGAAATAGGTAAACGCCCGCATAATGGTGTCGTCGGTCATGTTGCGCTTTAAGTAATTCTTGCGCAATTCGTAGTCGCCGCTCTCGATGCCGATGTCCACAAGGCAGCAGCCGGCCTCTTTGAGCATACGCACTATGTCTTCGTCAAGCAGGTCGAGCCTGAGGCGGCAATAGAAGGGCACGGCAAGCTGCCGGGCATACAGCGCGATAAACTCCTCGAACCATTTCTTCTTCATGTTCAGAATACTGTCCATGAAGTTAAAATAGCCGATATACGGGTACTTTTCCAATATTAGCTTTAAGTAGTCCACGGCTTTTTGCGGCCCCTTGAAGCGGGCGTAGTTGGCCCCGTTGGGGTATATGGCCTTCATCTGGGCGTTGGCGCAGTAGGTGCAGCTGAAAATGCAGCCCCTGGACACCATGACGATGGCGGTCTTGATTTTGGAAGAGAGGAATCTATCGAAGTCAAACAGCTCCATATCCGGCACAGGCAGGGAATCTAAGTCGGCGATAAACGGTCTGACGGGGTTGCGAATAATCTCGCCCCCGGCGCGGAACCATACGCTTTGCGTTTGGTAGAGCAGTTCCTTATCGTCTAAGTTGTCGCATATCTCCAAGGTGGGGTATTCGCCCTCGCCGATACATACCGCGTCCACGTCTTCGTTTACGATGACTTCCTCCGGGCAGAGCGTGGTGTGATAACCGCCGCAGAGCGTGAATACCGCAAACTCCTCCTTGACCCATTTGAGCATTTGCTTGACAAACGGGTAGGCGTTGGTCCAAGTGGAAAAGGCCACGATGTCGGGCGCGTGCTTGGCGATGGCGGACACACATTCGTCTTTGGAAACCATGCCGGTCATGTGCCAAAGCGCCACATCGTGGCCGCCCTGCTTGCACACGGCGGAGATGGAGGCGATGCCCTCCGAGTAGCTCCCCTTGAGTTGTGTGCCCGCGCGGTTTTCGGCAAAATCGGGATATACTATCAGCAGTTTACGGCGCTTCGTCGCGGCCATTTACGCTCCTCCTCGCGATAGTGTAACACCGCAACTATACCACAAAACGAAGCTGCCGCGCAAGAGATTTGGGCAGAATCGCGCGAGGTCCATTGCATAAGAATTGTTAAGTGCCGGAGGAAGTTTGCGCGGGCGAAAAAGGAGAAACGGCCGCCCGTTATGCCCCGGCTCTTGACTGCCTATATTGGAGCGCCTCGGCCAAGTGCGGCGGCGCAATGCGCTCTTGCTCGGCGAGGTCGGCTATGGTGCGGGCCACTTTCAATACCCGGTTATAGGAGCGGGCTGTCATGCCAAGGCGCGTGAAAGCGCCCTCCATCACCTTTTGCGCGTCCGCGCCGAGGGCGCAGTATTCGTCCATTTCCGCGTTTGTCATAACGGCGTTGGTGCGGAGTGATGTGCCGAAACGCTCTATCTGCCTGCTCCGCGCGCCGTTCACGCGGCGCTTTATGCTTTCGCTGCGCTCGGCCGAGGAGGGGCCGCTGATTTCGCCGTAGGTGACGCTCGGCACGTCCACCAGTATATCGAGCCTGTCGAGTAGTGGGCCGGAAATGCGGCCGAGGTACTGCGCCACGGATTCCGCGGAGCAGCGGCAACGGCCGGAAGAATGGCCGTACCAGCCGCATTTGCAGGGGTTCATGGCGCACACGAGCATGAACCTGGCGGGGTATGTCAATGTGCCGGAGACGCGCGATATGGTGACCACGCCGTCTTCCATGGGCGCGCGCAGCGCCTCCAGCGTGTCGCGGTGAAACTCCGGCATTTCGTCTAAGAACAATACGCCGAGGTGCGCGAGACTCATTTCGCCCGGGCGGGGCACCCTGCCGCCTCCGGCAAGCCCGCCGGCGGAGATAGTGTGGTGGGGGCTGCGAAACGGCCGGGACGTGAGGATAGGCTCCGCGCGGCTCGTAAGACCGACCACGGAGTGGATGCCCGTGGCCTCAAGGGCCTCTTCGCGCGTCATGTCGGGCAATATAGACGGCAGCCGCCGGGCAAGCATGGACTTGCCCGCGCCCGGCGGGCCGGAAAGGAGCAGGTTGTGCCCCCCGGACGCGGCGATTTCCAGGGCGCGCTTGGCGTTGTCCTGCCCGCGCACTTCACAGAAGTCCGGCAATGTTTTGTCGGCGGCGGCGGAGACATACACCGGCGCACGCTCTATGGGTCGCCGCCCCGATATGTGCTCCAATATCTCGGAGACGTGCTCGGCGGGGTAAACCTCCAGCTCCTGCACAGCCGAAGCCTCGGGGGCATTTTCGGCGGGCGCGAACAGGCGCTTTACCCCGCGCCGCGCCGCTTCCAGCGCCATGGGCAATATGCCGCTCACGGGGCGCAAACGCCCTTCGAGCGAAAGCTCACCCACAAAAGCGCAGTCGTCCGGCGGCATGAGCAAATCGCCGCCGGCGCTAAGCAGACCAAGCAAAATGGGCAAATCGTACAGCGAGCCTTCTTTCCGCACGTCGGCGGGCGCGAGGTTTACGGTAATGCGGCGCATGGGGAAATCGAAACCGCAATTCTTCAAGGCGGCCCTCACGCGTTCGCGTGACTCCTTCACCGCCGCGTCGGGCAGACCCACGACCTCAAAACCCGGCAGCCCCTGTGAAAGAAAACACTCCACGGAAACTTCGAGGCCGCCTATGCCGGACAAACCCAGAGAGCGGATTTTAGAAACCATTACAGCTCCCTGACCACCGCGATGACACGCCCTAATATAAGGCAACCCTCGCCGTCTATGGGCTCGTAGTTCGGGTTTTCGGCAAGCAGGCTGACGCGGCCTCCGTCTAAGGAAAGCCGCTTAACCGTGGCTTCGTCGTCTAAGAGCGCCACGACGATGGCGTTGTGGAAGGTGTCGGTTCGGCGGCGCACCACCACATAGTCGCCGTCGAGTATGCCGGCGTTGACCATGGAATCGCCCCTCACCTTGAGCGCGAAACAGTCCGACGGGTGCTCCGCGCGGTACGCGAGGCGGCCGCAGTCTTCCTCAAACGCGAAAATGGGTTCGCCCGCCGCGACCTTGCCCATGATGGGCACACCCGCCCCGGAGTACGATGTGGAAATCGTGCGGGTTTTGCCTTCACCCATGTTGATGAGACCCTGGCGGCGGAGCGTCTGCAAGTGGGAGTGCACAGTGCTCGGAGAGCGAAGCCCCACCGCTTCGCCGATTTCGCGCACAGACGGCGGGTAACCCCGGTCTTCGGTGAAACGTACGATGTATTCGTAGATTTCCTGCTTTTTAGACGACGGTTTATTCATAATCGCCCTCCCTTGCGGCAGTTTCCCCGATTATACCACGCCGTTCACACAAATGCAAACAGATGTTCCGAATAATTAACAAAAACTTAATACTTGCACTATTGTTCTGTAATATCTTTGCGCTACACTATTGGTAGGATGAATCAGCCGTTGCAGCAGGCGAGCGATTCGTTTTCATGACCCCTCCTAAAATAACGCGGGCAGGCTCGGATTCGGGTCTGCCCGCGTTATTCCGCGCCACGGCGGAACCCCCGCCTCACTCCACCGTAATGCCGTCCGTTACAATGTGGTAATAAGTATATCCAAGCTCGTCGTAGCTGCCGAATGTGCCGGAAATAACTATACGCGCCTGCTCGGCGGGGTAATCGTCGGGGTAAGCGTGTTCGCCTTGCCAGGCGAACTCTATGCCCTGTTGGCAGCAGGCGGCCGCGTCCGCGATGTAGATGTTGTGGTAAATTAAGCCCGTTTCCTCGTAATAGTAGGGGTAATACAGCCCGCTTGCCTTTATGGTTTTGCCCACATAGTCGGCGGGGCTCACCGTGATATTGTATACCTCGGCGTATACCATGGTGGCGCTCATTGCCGTGAGGTCCACGTCCACCCCCTCGTCGGCACCGCCGTCGGGCACGGCACCCGCGGAGCAGCCCGCGGCAAGCATAAGCGAGAGGCAAGCGGCAGAAAGCAAAACAGTTTTCATGACGGGCGAAACCTCCTTACGATAAACCCGGTTGCGCCGAGGACGAGGAAACCCGCGATGTCCACGGCTACGATGGTGGAACCCACGGGCGTGCCCGCGGCGATGGAGAAGAGTATGCCGAACACGGCGCAAACCACGGCCACGACGACCGAACAGACCGTGACGGACTTGAAACTCTTGAATACGCGCATGGCGGAGAGGGCGGGGAACACCACCAAGGCGGAAACGAGCAACGCGCCCACAAGGCGCATGGCGAACACGATGACTACGGCCGTGGCCACGGCGAGTATGAGGTTGTACGTCTTTGCAGGCACCCCCGCCGCCACGGCGAAGTCCTCGTCAAACGTCACGGCGAAGATTTTGTGGTAAAAGAGCAGGAATACCGCGATGACCGCAAACGACAAGGCGGCGCAGAGCCACACGTCCCCGGCGGAGAGCGTGAGTATGGATGTGGAGCCGAACAGTGAGGAGCAGACATCGCCGGACACGTTGGACGACACGGAAAAGCGGTTCATGATGAGGTAGCCTATGCCCAGCGCGCTCACGGAGCAGAGGGCGAGCGCCGCGTCGCCCTTGATTTTGGAATGGCGGCCCACGCGTAATAACAGTATAGCGCACATCACGGTAAAAGGCAACACAAGCAACATATTGTTTGTCAGGTTGAGCGCGGCGGCGACGGCCGCGGCGCCGAAAGCCACATGGGAGAGGCCGTCGCCGATGAACGAGAACCGTTTCAGCACCAATGTGACACCGAGGAGCGAGGCGCAAAGCGCCACCAGCACGGTGACAATGAGCGCGTGGCGCACAAAGGCGTGGCCTGTGATATATGAAGCGAGCTTGTACAAAACCTCCGTCATGCCTTCGCGCCTCCCGCCGCCGCGCCCGCGCGGGCAACGCCGCTTGCGGCGTATTCGTCTTTTGCGCCGAAAAACAGGGTCTTTTGCAACCCGATATGCAGCACGTGCGACACATATTCCAGCGAGGCGGCAATGTCGTGGGAAACCATAATAACGGTGGTGCCGGCGGCGTTGAGCCCGGCAATGAGGGCGTACATTTCCCGCGTCGCCTCCGGGTCAAGCCCCGAAGCCGGCTCGTCGAGCAAAAGCGCCCTTTGCGCGGCGCATAAGGCTCTGGCAAGCAACGCCCGCCGCTGCAGCCCGCCGGACAGCTCGCGGAAACAACGCCCGGCGTATGGAGCCACGCCGAGCTTGCGCATATTCTCTTCCGCAAGCTCTTTTTCAGCCTTTCCGTAACGCGGGCGGAGACCGCAACGGCCAAGGCAACCGGAGCGGACTATCTCCCTGACGGACGCGGGAAAGTCGCGCTGCGAGGCGGTCTGCTGCGGCAAATAACCGAAAGCGCTTTTATTCGCGCCGCCCACGGTAATCCGCCCGGACAAGGGCGCTTGCAGTTTTAATATGGTTTTGAGCAGGGTGCTTTTGCCGGAGCCGTTTTCGCCCATCACGCACAAATAATCGCCCTCGCTCACGGAAAAAGACAAGCCGGATACCACCGCCTTGCCCTCGTAGCCGAGGGTGAGGTTTTCACACACAAGAAGCGGTTCGGGCTTTGCCATCTATTTCAGAGCCTCTTTGAGCGCGCCGAGGTTGCTTTCCATGACCGACAAATACGACGTGCCGCGCGAAATGTCGTTTTGCGACACGGACTGCATGGAGTCGAGTACAATAATGGCCTTGTCTTTCTTTGCTGTTTCGTTGCGTACCGCCGCGGCGACGGATTTATCCGAGCTTTCGGTGACGACAATCGCGCCCGATGTCGGTTCGTCCGCTTTCGCGGCCAAAAAGACGATGGTGTCGAAGCTCGCCTCCGTTTCCGCCGAGCAGCCGGGGAAAGCGGCGTAATAGTCTATGCCGTAATCGTCGGCAAGGTAACGGAAGGGGAAGCGGTCGGCCACGATGATTGTGCGAATGGGCGCGGCGTTTACCGCCTCGGCGTATCGCGCGTCCAAAGCGTCTAAGGCGCTTGTGTAGGCGGCGAGATTGGCGGCGTATTCCGCCGCGCCGTCCGGGTCAAGCGCGCTTATTTCCCGCGTTATAACCTCGCAAAACAGCGCGGCGTTTTTAAGCGAGAGCCAGACGTGCTCATCGTATTCGGGTTCGTCCTCATCGTCTTCTTCCTCGTCATCCTCGTCGTCTTCCATTCCCTCGATGATTTCCTCGACCTTTGCCGCCTCGCCGAGCTCGTCGAGCAGGTTGATAACACGCCGGCGTTTGTTTGTGGCATCGTCGAGCATATCTTCGACCCAATCGTCCGATTCGCCGCCCACATAGATAAATAAGTCGCAAGCGGAAATCTTCACCCTGTCGTCGAAAGAGGGCTGGTAGCTGTGCAGGTCGGCGCGCCCGTCCACCAGGAGCGTAAGCTCAAAACTGTCCGCCCTGTTGCCGATTATTTCACATACCCAGTCATACTGCGGATAAACGGTGCACACCACGTTGATTTTGCCGCCGCCGCTTTCGCTGTTTGCGCCTTTACAGCCGGGCAACGTGGCAAGCACGGCGAAGGCGAGCAGGATAAGGGTCGCTTTTCGTGCCGTTTTCATGTTTAGCCTTCTTTCTCCATTTTATTCGGAAACGCCGCTATTGCCGCAGGCAAAGGGCGCACTTGCCGTGAAATACCGTGTTGCCGCCGTCCACCAGAAACGCGTGGCTTTCCAATATGTGCCGCGACATAAGGTTGAGCTCGTCGCACTTGAGGCTGAACACCCCGTGGCAGGAATAACATTCCATGCGGTAGTGCCCTTTGTGGCGCTCGGCGGGGTCTGCGTATTGGAAGCAAAGCGCGTCCGAGCCGTGGAAGAGGTATTTTCGCGCCTTGCCCTGCGCCACCAAGCCTTCAAGGCGGCGGTATACCGTGGGGCGCGATATGGCCACGCCCGCGCCGCGCAGCCGCTCCGTAATCTGGGAGGCCGTGAAGAAGGTGTCTTTTTGCGACGCGAGGAAGCGCAACACGGCTTCGCCCTGTTTGGTGCTGTATGTGGCCGCCCTACGCATACGCGCCGCCCCCCGATAACGAAATTGAGACACAGTATCATTTTAGCAGCATGGGCGCAAAAAGTCAAGCGCCGCAAAAAAACTTTTTTGCGGCGCGTCATGTGCGCAACCGGGCGCAATGTCTGTTACGACAAGTGCCGCTATTGTGACGATAGGCAGATATAATTTGCGCGGGGTTCCGCGCGCTTCGTTTGTACGCCGTCCGCACCTCGTTTGCGGGGAGCGGACAAACGGCGCTGCCAATTGTATACTGCCCCGGTAATCATAAGGCGGGAGTTTTCTTGTTTCCCTCCCCCGAAGAGAGATGAAAATCTCCGACACAGTCCGCTTGCGATTTGCCGCGTAACAATAACAATACGATTGCCTGCTCCCCGTTGGCTGCTCCCCGTTCGCGAAAAGGCTTGTAAAGGCGCTCCGGGTTTGATATAATGGCGGGGTATCCGCCCACAGCCATACTGCGAAAGAGAAGTGACGCCCATGCTTTTCCGCTTCCGGGGCGGGGTGCACCCGGACGACAACAAAGCCCAAACTATGCACAAGCACATCGAGCCCCTCCCCCCTCCCGAATACCTCGTGTTGCCCCTGTCCATGCACTCCGGCGCGCAATGCGAGCCATTGGTGGTCATGGGCGACCTTGTGTTTTACGGCCAAAAAATCGCCGATTCGGCCGCGCCCGTCTCCGCCCCCATCCACTCCCCCGTCTCCGGCAGGGTGGAGGCCGTGGAGCCGCGCCCGCACCCTGCCGGCAGTTTGGTAGTCAGCATCATCATCAAAAACGACGGGTTGGACACGCCCGACCCCAAGCTCTCCCCTTACGGCTCGGTGGAATCGCTCACGCCGGAGGAATTGCTTTCCATTATCAGGGAAACCGGCATTGTGGGCATGAGCGGCTCGTCGTATCCCACCCACGCGAAAATCCGCTCGGCTTTGGGCAAGGTGCACACCATACTCATCAACGGCTGCGAGTGCGAACCGTATGTGACCTCGGATTTTCGCCTTATGCTCGAAGCGCCGGAAGAGGTTGTGGGCGGGCTGAAGGTGCTCATGAAAATCTTTGGTCTCGGTAGCGGCATTATCGCCGTGGAATCCAACATGCATATCGCCGCCGAATCCATCCGCAAAACCCTCCCGCGCCGCACGGACATACAGGTACGCACCGTGCCGGCCCGTTACCCGCAAGGCTCGGAAAGGCAACTCGTGGCATACGTCACGGGCCGCGAGGTTCCCGCAGGCTCGTTTCCGCCGGCGGTCGGTTGCGTGGTATTCAACGTGGAGACCGCCGCCGCCATACACAGGGCGGTCACCACAGGCCTCCCGCTCATACGCAGGGTCGTCACGGTCTCCGGCAACGCGGTCAGCAACGCCAAAAACCTGCTCATACGCATAGGCACACCGATGGAGACGGTCTTCGCCGCCACGGGCGGGTTTCGCGAAGCGCCCGGCAAGGTCATTATGGGCGGCCCTATGACGGGCGTGGCGCAGTTTGACCTCAAAACCCCCATTGTCAAGGGCAGCAACGCCCTGCTGGCCTTCTCCCGTTCCGAGGTTTACACCACCCGCGACCGCACCACCTGCATACGCTGTGGCAAATGCGTGAGGGTTTGCCCGATGAAGTTAGAGCCGATATACCTTTACACATACGAGCGTATCAACCGCTGCGATTTACTCGAACGCTACCGCATATCCGACTGCATCGAGTGCGGCAACTGCTCGTATATCTGCCCGGGCCGCCTTCACTTGGTGCACAGCATACGCACGGGCAAACAAAAGCTCGCGGAAACGGAGGGAAGGCAATAATGGACCCGTTGCTGCTTGTCTCCTCCTCCCCGCATATACGCTCCGACGAAAACACGCGCGCCATCATGTCCGATGTCATCGTGGCGCTCTGTTTCCCGCTCGTCATCTCCGTATACTACTTCGGTGTGAAGGCTCTCTACCTCACCCTCCTGAGTGTGGCTTGTTGCGTGGCCTTTGAGTTCCTTTACAGAAAAATGCTGCGAAAGCCCGGCACTGTGGGCGACTTCTCCGCCGTAATTACCGGTATGCTCCTCGCGTATACCTTGCCCGTGGCGGTGCCCTATTGGTCCGTGGCGGCGGGCGCGTTTTTTGCCATAGTCATCGTCAAACAGCTCTACGGCGGGCTGGGAAAGAACTTTATGAACCCCGCGCTGGCGGGCAGGGCTTTCCTCTCGCTCTCGTTCGGACTTGGCATATTCCAATGGACAAAACCCACTTTTCTCGACAGCGACTTCTCGTTTGTCAATATGCCGGATGCCGTGGCTTCGCCCACCCCGCTGGGCTTCTTAAAGCAAGGCGTGTTGCCGGAAGGCATGGAGTTGCAAGACCTCCTGTTTGGCGAGATAGCCGGCTGTCTGGGCGAAACGTCCGCCATCGCCCTGCTGCTCGGCGGCCTGTATCTTGTTGTCCGCAAGGTCATCACGCCGCGCATACCGCTCTGCTTTATAGGCACGGTGGCCGTCCTTTCCTTCCTCTTTCCGCCCGGCGGCTTCACCGGCGTGGAGTATATGCTCTACAATATACTCTCCGGCGGCCTTATGCTCGGAGCCATCTTCATGGCCACGGACTACACCACCAGCCCCGTGACAAATCTCGGGCAGGTGTTCTTCGCCGTGGGCTGCGGGTTGCTCACCGTGCTGATTCGCCGTTTCGGAGGTATGCCGGAAGGCGTGTGCTTCGCCATATTGCTCATGAACACCGCCGTCTGGTTCCTCGACAAAATAGGGCGGCCGCGCCGTTTCGGCGCGAAGTCCCTTTGGCCGTTTGGAGGTGAGGCGAAAAAATGAACGGCGACACACCCGACACCGCCGCGCGGGAAACACCTGCGGCCGAATCGGAGCGGCGCGCGCCAAAGCCGCCCCCGCTGTCCGCAGACACCCTCCTCGCCGCGAAAGACACCACCGCGCGCGTCCTGCGGAAGACGGGCTATATGATGAAAGTGACGTTTGACCAAGGCACGATACACGGCGTAGTCATCACACTGTTCCTCATTACCTCCGTCACGGCCTTGCTGCTGGGCATTGTAAACCGCCACACGGCGGACCTTATCCTCGCGGCGGAGGAAAACCGGCTGCGCGATGCCATGCGCAGGGTCATCGCCGCGGATGCTTTCTCGCGCCGGGACACGGAGCTCGCCGCAGTATATACGGCGGAGCGCGGCGGCGCTCCGGCGGGCTACGCCGTGGTCGTGGGCACAGAAGGTTTCAGCGGCACGGTCACGCTCGTGGTGGGGTTCGATCCGGAGCTTGCCATTACCGGCGTGGAAATCATCGCCATGACCGAGACCCCCGGCTACGGTGCCAGGGCTACTTCCGAGCCTTGGTTCCTCGGCCAGTTTGCCGGCAAATACGGCAGCCTGCAATACGGGCAGGACATCGAGGCGCTCGCCGGTGCCACGGTCACCTCGCAAGCGGTCTTAAACTGTATCAATGAGGCGCGCGAAGCCGTGTGGCGTTACAGGGAAGGAGGCGGGGAATGAAATACGCGTTTAGGGTCGTCGGTGACGGCATATTCACCCGCAACCCCGTGTTTGTCATGCTTTTGGGCATGTGCCCTGTGCTCGCCGTATCCACCTCGCTGCTCAACGCCCTCGGCATGGGCGCGACCGTGACGGCTGTGCTTATACTTTCCAACTCTTTCATTTCGCTCTTGCGGAAAGTTATCCCCGACAAAATACGCATAGTTTCTTACGTCATCGTAATAGCGGGGTTTGTCACCGTGGCGGACATGCTGCTCAAAGCCCTCTTCCCCGCCATATCGCGTTCTTTGGGTAT
The DNA here is from genome assembly GCA_031253545.1 of Oscillospiraceae bacterium. Lineage (GTDB taxonomy): Bacteria > Bacillota > Clostridia > Oscillospirales > UBA929 > WRLJ01. Next base: position 32,434 of record JAIRWH010000009.1, on the reverse strand, counting down.
GTTCATACCCCTCATCGTGGTAAACTGCATAGTGCTCGCAAGGGCCGAGGCGTTCGCCTCCAAGCACGGCGTTTTCCTCTCCGCGCTCGACGGGCTTTCCATGGGTCTCGGTTTCACCCTCGCGCTCACCATACTGTCCGTCATCCGCGAACTGCTCGGCCACGGCGAACTGATGGGTGTCAGGGTACTGCCCGACGCTTTCCCCGACATAGTTATGCTTGGGTTGCCGGCGGGGGGTTTCCTCACGCTGGGGGTACTCATCGCGCTGATACAGCGCGTATCCGGCAGGAAGGGGGAAAGGCCGTGACGCTCCAAAGCATTGTGACCATCAGCCTCGGCGCTATACTCATAGAAAACTTCGTGCTCGTGCGTTTCCTCGGCATCTGCCCGTTCCTCGGCGCGTCCAAAAGACCCGACACGGCCTTCGGCATGAGCATGGCCGTCGTCTTTGTTATGACCGCCGCCTCCGCCGTCACATGGCTCGTGGACAGGTTCCTCCTCCGCGCCCTCTCGCTCGAATATATGCGCACGGTGGCCTTTATCTTGGTCATAGCGGCGCTTGTGCAGTTCGCGGAAATGTTCATCAAGAAATACCTCCCCGCGCTCCATTCGGCGTTGGGTATCTACCTGCCGCTCATTACCACCAACTGCGCCGTGCTCGGCGTGACCGTGCTCAATTCCGACCACGCCTCCGGCTTCATCGAATCCGTCTTTTTCGCGTTTTTTGCCGGCTGCGGCTTTACGCTCGCCATCATGCTCTTCGCCTCCGTGCGCCAGCGCCTTGAATACTGCGACATCCCCGCCCCGTTTGAGGGGCTGCCCATCGCGCTCGTCACGGCCTCGCTCATATCTATGGCCTTTTCCGGCTTCTCCGGCTTGCAGCTGCTTATATAACCATACGTTTTAAGGTGTGATTTATGGACATTCTGTATTCCGTATTGGCTCTCGGCGGCATGGGCATCGTGCTGGGCTTGTTGCTCGCCCTGGCCTCCCGCGTCTTTGCCGTGCGCGGCACCCGCGGCTCCGATGCCATATTGGAGCTGCTCCCGCAAACCGACTGCGGGGCTTGCGGCTTTCCCGGCTGCGCCGCTTTCGCCAATGAACTCCTGCGCTCCCCCGCTCTCGCGGGCGAATGCGCAATCGGCGGCGCGGCTGTGGCGGAAAAGCTCTCCGCGCTGCTCGGTGCGCCGCAAGCCAAAAACACCCGCCAAACGGCGCTTGTGCGTTGCTCCGGGGGGCTGAGGGCAAAAAACAGATACCAATACGAGGGTTTGAGCGATTGCAGCGCCGCCACGCGTATCGGCGGTGCCTCGCCAAAGGAATGTCCCTACGGCTGCATTGGCTTGGGCACATGCGTGTCCGTTTGCCCCCGCGGCGCAATCGGCCTTGTGGAAGGCGTGGCCGTGGTGGACCACGAGCGCTGCGTGTGCTGCATGAAATGCGCCCGCGCCTGCCCGAAAGGCATCATCACCGCCGTGCCCTATTACGCCGACGTGAACGTGGCGTGCTCCTCGCTGCAAAAGGGCGCGGCGCTGAGGCGCATGTGCGACATAGGCTGTCTCGGGTGCAAGGTCTGTGAGAAAACTTGCGTCCACAAAGCCATCCGGGTAATAGACAACTTGGCCGAAATAGACTTCGACAAATGCACCGGTTGCGGCGACTGCGCCGAAAAATGCCCGCGCAAGCTCATCGTGGACGCGAAATTAGACCGCGCGCCCCGCATGTTTACGGAGGAACATTCATAAGCTATGGCAGACGAAAAGAAGACAAAAGAAAAGAAGGAAAAACAGCCTAAGCCGCCCAAGCCGCCCCGGAGCCGCGGCGAGCGCGCCGTCACCCTCGCGTTGCTCGGTGTGCTTGTCGGAGTGCTCGCGGGCGCGGGGGTATTCTGGGCCATGGGCTATATCCACACAAGCTGGGACGGCACAAAGCGCCTCATACTCCCCTTCTTCGCGCGCGTCACGCCGCCGCCCACCCATTACTCCCCCGCGCCGCCTTCCCTCGCCCCCGTTCCCCCTTCGCCCTCGCCCTCGCCCTCGCCTTCGCCCTTGCCGCCCGCGCCCGATGTCTTGAAGGCGCTGTATATCACCGCGGACGATATATCCGACCCCGACGCGCTCACCGCCTTGCGCGACAGCGCCGCGTCTTTCGGCGCGCAGGTTGTGCTGGCAGACCGCAAGAGCGACGGCGGCGCGCCGGTGGACGAAACCCTGCTCCAAGATGCCGCGTTTACTCTCGGCGATGGCTTTACCTACATGGCGTATATCTCCCTGTTTCAAGACAGCGCGCTCGCCCGCGAATCCCCGGAGCTTGCCGTGAAGCACAGCGCCGGCTTCAACTGGTTGGACTCCAACGGCTGCCTCTGGCTCAACCCCTTCTCGGACGAGGTGGCGGACTACCTGCTCGGCGTGATTGCCCAAGCCGCCTCCGAAGGCTACGATGCCATATTGCTCGACAACCTCTGTTTCCCCTATGACGGCAACCTTTCCACCATAGACTACGGCGAACGCGACGGCGACTCGCGCGGCGACGCGATACTCGCGTTCATAGACAAAGTGCTCGATTTGCAAATAGAGCTGCCCATATACGCCGCCGTCACGGCGGACACGGCGGCCTTCGGTGCCAACCCCGAAGCCGGGCAAACCTTGTCCGATATGCAAGAGCGTTTCGCCGCACTGTACCTCCCGCGCAACGACACGCAAACCGGCCCGCCCGACGGCAGCCTGGTGATACTGCGGGAAGTCACGAGCCAATGACATACCGCCTCGGTTTAGATGTCGGCAGCACCACCATCAAGGCGATATTGCTCTCGGAAAACGGCAAGGTGGCATACTCCGCCTATACGCGCCACCGCTCCGACATCAAGGGCGAGATTACCGAGCTTTTCCGCGCTCTCGCGCGCGATTTCGGGGATACGGAAGCGTATATATGCCTCACGGGCTCGGCGGGCTTGGGCGCGGCTTCGGCGCTCGGCCTGCCGTTTGTGCAGGAGGTGGCGGCCGCCACCCACGCGGTGGAGCGCCTCAGGCCGGATGCCGATGTGGTCATCGAGCTCGGCGGCGAGGACGCGAAAATCACCTTCATGAAGCCCGTGGTGTCGCAGCGCATGAACGGCACTTGCGCCGGCGGCACGGGCGCGTTTATAGACCAAATGGCGGCGCTCTTGCAAACCGCTGCCGCCGGCTTAGATGCGCTCGCCTCGCGCCACAAAGCGCTCTACACCATCGCCTCGCGCTGCGGCGTGTTCGCCAAGAGCGATATGCAGCCCCTGCTCGGCGAGGGTGCCTCCCACGAAGACCTCGCCGCCTCGGTGTTGCAGGCCGTGGTCAACCAAACCATCGCGGGGCTTGCCTGCGGCCAGCCCATAGAGGGTGTGGTGGTGTTTTTGGGCGGCCCGCTGTATTATATGCCGCAGTTGCGGCAAGCCTTCGAACGCGCCCTTTCCGCCTCGGTTTCGGAGTTTTTCACCCCGCCCGACGCGCATGTGTTCGTGGCCTATGGCGCGGCGCTCCTATCCTCGCAAAAATCCGTGCCGCTCTCGCTCCTGCCCGCGCTCATGGCAAGCGCCGGCCCCATTGACGCGGACATACAGAGGCTGCCCGGCCTCTTTGCCGCAGAGGAAGACAAACGCGAGTTTTTCGAGCGCCACCACGCCCTGAAAGCGCCGCGCGCCGATATGGCGCTCGCCTCGGGGCCGGTGTACTTGGGCATAGACGCGGGCTCCACCACGGTGAAGGCCGCCCTGATAGACAGCCGGGCACGCCTGCTCTACTCGGAGTATATGCCAAACGACGGCTCGCCGCTGCGCAAGAGCGCGGATATACTCGGCCGTATCTACGCCGCCCTGCCCGCGCGGGCATACATAGGCGGCTGCGTGGTCACGGGTTACGGCGAGCGCCTGCTCCAAACCGCCCTGCAAGCCGACGGCGGCGAGATAGAGACCCTTTGCCACATGCGCGCGGCGCGGGAGTTCCTCCCCGATGTCAGCTTCATACTCGACATCGGCGGGCAAGACATGAAGGCCATGAGCGTGAAAGACGGCGTGCTCGACTCCGTGTTGCTAAACGAAGCCTGTTCCTCCGGCTGCGGCTCGTTTCTGCAAACCTTCGCGGAATCCTTGGGTCTCGACGCGGCCGCTTTCGGGGAAAAGGCCTTGGAATCAACCTCGCCCGTGGACCTCGGCACACGTTGCACCGTGTTTATGAACTCGCGCGTAAAGCAAGCGCAAAAGGAAGGCGCCACCGTGGGCGACATCTCCTGCGGACTTTCCTATTCCGTGGTGCGCAACGCGCTGTTTAAGGTCATAAAAATGAAATCGCCCGCCGCGCTCGGCCGTTCCGTGGCGGTGCAAGGCGGCACTTTCCTCAATAACGCCGTGCTGCGCGCCTTCGAGCTTATCTCCGGCATAAAGCCCGCGCGCCCCGACATCGCGGGTATCATGGGTGCTTTCGGCGCGGCGCTCTTTGCCAAAGAGCGCTTCACCCGCTCCACATTGCTCACGGCGGATAAGCTCGGCGAAGCCCTGCCCGCCGAGGTGCGCCAAGCCGTCTGCCAAGGCTGCGAAAACCGTTGCCGCCTCACCGTGTCGCTCTTTTCCGGCCACCGCCGCCTCATATCGGGCAACCGCTGCGAAAAGGGCGAAGGCAAGGAGCAGGGCGGCGGCGCTCTGCCCGACCTTGTGCAAAGGAAGTCAGAGCGCTTGTTCCAATATGAGCCACTTCCCGAGGAAGCCGCCCCGCGCGGCGTTATCGGCATACCGCGCGCCCTGAACATGTATGAAAACTACCCCTTGTGGCATACGTTCCTCACCCGCCTCGGCTTCTCCGTGCGCCTGTCGCGCCTGTCCGACCACAGGCTCTTCGAGAGCGGCATGTCCACCATACCCTCCGAAAGCGTCTGCTACCCCGCGAAGCTCGCCCACGGCCATGTGGAGGAACTCATCGCCTCCGGCGTGAAGACCATCTTCTATCCCTGCGTGGCATACGAAACCCCGGAAAACCCCGAAGCCGGCAACCACTATAACTGCCCCATCGTGCAAAGCTACCCGGAGGTCATCCATTCCAACGTAGACCGCCTGCAAAAAGAAAACGTGCGCCTGCTCAAACCCTTCATCTCGCTGCGCCATACGCGCAAAATCCCCCGCACCCTTCACGCCGAGTTTGCCTATGCGGGGGTAACCCTGCCGCAGGTGCGGCGGGCGCTAAGGGCGGGCTTTGCCGAAGCGCGGCGTGTGCGCGAAGACTTGCGCCGCATGGGCGACAGCACCATCGCCATGTTGGAGCGCGAGGGCAAAACGGGCATCGTGCTCGCAGGGCGGCCGTATCACGTGGACCCGGAGATACACCACGGGCTGCCGGGGCTGCTCACGTCGCTGGGCTTCGCCGTGCTCACGGAGGATTCCGTGGCCCACAGGGCAAAGGTGAAAAGACCCCTGCGCGTAATGGACCAGTGGACATACCACACGCGCCTATACGATGCCGCCGCCGTCACGGCAAGCCACGAACGTTTGGAATTGGTGCAGCTCAATTCGTTCGGCTGCGGCTTAGATGCCGTTACCACAGACCAGGTGGCCGAGATAATGCGCGCGGCGGGCAAAATATACACGGTAATCAAAATAGACGAGGTCAATTCCCTTGGCGCGGCGCGTATCCGTATGCGCTCGCTCGCCGCCGCCCTCAAATCCCGCGAGGGCGAGCAATCCGCGTCCGCCGGACCCTACATACTGCGCCGCCGCGAGTTTACCGCGCCCATGCGGAAAGCGCACACGGTCTTAGCGCCGCAGATGTCGCCCGTACACTTCGAGCTGATAGAGCGCGTCTTCCGCCGCGCCGGCTACAACATGGTCATACCGCCGCACACCACGCCGGAAGACGTGGAGCTCGGCTTGCGCTATGTGAACAACGACGCTTGCTACCCGTGCATATCGGTGGTGGGGCAGATGTTGAGCGCCGTTATGTCCGGGCAATACGACCCGCATAACGTCTCGGTGTTTATCACGCAGACGGGCGGCGGCTGCAGGGCCACCAACTATGCCGCCATGCTGCGCCGCGCCCTCGGCGAGGCAGGCTACCCGCAGGTGCCCATCGTGGGCCTAAGCGTAAACGGCATAGAGAAAAATAAGGGCTTGCGCTACTCCGCCGATATGGCGCTGAACGCCATCCGCGCCATACTCATAGGCGACCTGCTCCAAACCGTGCTGCTGCGCACACGTCCATACGAGGCCGTGCCCGGCTCGGCCAACGCGCTGTATCGCCAATGGCTCGATAAATGCGCCCTCAGCGTGGAGGGTAAGGGCAAGCGTATGTCGTTTCGCCGTATGCTTTGCGGTATCGCGGACGCGTTCGACGCGCTGCCGCTGCGCGAGGCTCCGCGTTTGCCGAGGGTGGGCGTGGTGGGCGAGATATTGGTGAAGTTTCACCCGGATGCCAACAACAACGTGGTGGCCATGCTCGAGCGCGAGGGCTGCGAAGTGACCGTTCCCGGGCTCATGGGCTTTGTGACATATTGCTTCTATAACAATGTGGTAAAGCAAAAGGCCTACGGCGGATTCGCGCTTTCCGCGTTCCTCCTCGGTCTCACCGTCAGGTTCATCGGGCTTTACGAACACGCCATGCGCGCGCGGCTCGCGTCCTCCGCGCGCTTCCACGCCGAGCCGTCCATACACGCCCTCGCGCAAAAAGCCAAGCGGGTCTTGTCTTTGGCAAACCAATGCGGCGAGGGGTGGCTCCTGACGGCGGAGATGATAGACCTCATTGAAAGCGGCGTGCCCAACATCGTCTGCGCCCAGCCGTTTGCCTGCCTGCCAAACCATGTCACGGGCAAGGGCATGATACGCAAGCTGCGCGAGCTGTATCCGCAAAGCAACATCGTGCCGATAGACTACGACCCCGGCGCTTCGGAGGTCAATCAGGTAAACCGCATAAAGCTCATGCTCGCGGGCGCGTTTCGCAACCGACCTCCCGCGTAAGCGGAGAAGCGGGGCTGCGCGGCGGCGCGTTCCCGACCGCGGTGCGGCTTGACAAACGCGGGGCGGTGAGGGTATAATCTGCCTATGAAGAACACACAACCCCTTGTGGCGTCGGCCGCGCTTGTCGCGGCGGCCACAGTGGCGCTTCGCTTGCTCGGCTTCCTGCGCGAGATGACCCTCGCGCGCACTTACGGCGCGGGCGCGATAAGCGACGCGTTTACCGTGGCCTACTCTGTGCCGGGCATTGTGCTGATGCTGGTGGGTTCCTCGGTGGCGTCGGCGTTCATACCCATGTTCGCCCGTCTCGGAGACGGCAGGCGGAAGTTTACCGACAACATCATCACGATGATGCTGCTCATCGGATTGGTGTTTTCGGCGGTCTTCACCGTAGTGCCGCAAGCGCTCACCTTCCTGTTTGCCTCGCAGTTTGAGAAAGAGTCGTTCGACATGGCCTCCGCCTTGCTGCGGATTATGGTCTGGTCCGCCGCGCCGCTGTTGGCCGCGGGTGTACTCCAAGCCTTTTTGCAGATGCGCAAGGCGTTTTTCCTCTCGGCCATAGCCAACATACCGCTCAACGTGGCCGCCATCATCTTCATATACCTTTCGGGGCGAGCCTCCGCGCCGCTGCTCATGGGCGCGGGCGTTATCGCCGGCCACGCCGTGACCGTCACGGTGTTCTTCATGGCCGCAAGGCGGCACGAGTACGCGTATCGGCCGTATCTCAACCCGCGCGCGCCGGAGCTGAAAACCATGCTCGTCTTGCTCGCGCCGGTCATGCTGTCCACCTTCATCGGCGAGATTAACCAGATTGTAGACAGAAACTTCGCGTCCTCCCTTGTGGCGGGCAGCGTTTCATGCCTCAACTACGCCAACAGGGTGGTCAGCGTGATGACGGGCCTTGTGGGCGCGTCGGCGGCCACGGTGCTCTTTCCGAAGATGTCGGAGCTTGCGGCGCAAAATGAGGTGCGCGTCATAAAGGAATACTTCAACAAGACCGTGAGGCTTCTCGCGCCCACACTGCTGCCCGCCGTGCTGGGTCTGATACTCCTTGCCGAACCCGTCACAGCCCTGCTCTTCGAGCGCGGGATGTTCACGCCCGAAGATACCGTGATGACAGCCCAGTGCCTGCGGATGTACGCGCCGCTGCTCTTTACCACGAGCATAGGCACCATCGCGGTGAGGGCGATGTTTTCCATGAAAGACACAAAAACGCCCGCCATAATCGCGGGCGCGGCGGTGGTTCTCAGCGTGGGGTTGAACCTGTTGCTCATAGGCAACCTGAAACACGTCGGGCTGTCTTTGGCCACAAGCTCGGCATCCGTGCTGTCGCTGCTGCTGCTGTTGCTGGCGCTGAGGAAGAAACTCGGCCCGCTGGGGCTTTGGGCGCTGCTTCCGGAATGGCTGAAAACAGTCGCGGCGGCGGCGGCAATGGGCGCGGCGGTGTACGCGGCCTCCCGGAAGCTGCCGCTTGCCGGGGGAGCCACCCTGCGAAGCGCCGCGCTCATTGCGGCGGTGGTGTTTGCCGGGGCGGCGGTATACGCCGCGGCGCATTTTCTGCTCCGCACGCGTTATACAAAAGAGGTAATCGCCATAACACGGGGGCTGCTCAGGCGCGGCAAGGTTTCCTAAGTGGCGTTGGCGGGGAGCATTTCGTTGATGGTATCCGTGGCGGCATCATATTCGCCGATGAGGATGTTTTGGTGTATAGAGAGGATTTGGCGGCCGTAGTCGGCGTTGCGCTCAAAAACGCGCAGCTCGGTGGTGAGCGAGTCTATGGCGGCGATGTCAAACTCCTCCAAGGCCGTTTTGAGCGAGGCAAGCGACATCATGAGCGAATCTTCGTCCACATCAACCATGTTGTCGTAATCGTCGTTGAGCGCGGCGGAAACGCGCGCGGCCAAAGACGAGAGGTCTTCAAGCAGCTTGCCGTGGTGCAGGTTGATATAGGTGAGGTCGCCGCGTTTGCCGGCCGCCTCCAAGTCGGCGGCGTCGCGCGATATGCCGGGCGCGCCGATACTGGCGCAAGCGCTCTTTAAGGCGTGGACGTATGTGGTGTAAAGCGAAATATCGTTGCATTCCAAGCAACGGCGCAGTTCCTCCACCTTTTCCGCGGCGTCCATGGCAAACATGGAGAGCGTGTGGTTGTAATTCTCCACCGAGCCGCCGGTCATGGCCACTCCCGTGCGCACATCAAGGCCGTCTATGTCGTGGAGCGTGCCGCCGCCTTTGGTTTGCACAACGCCGTCCGGCTGGCGGCGCAAGTCACGCGGCACCCATTTGTCGAGCATGGCGGCGAGCTTCACCGTGTCTATGGGTTTGGAGAGGTAATCGTCGAAGCCGTTGGCAAGGTACATTTCCCGCGTGCCCACCACGGCGTTTGCCGTGAGGGCGATGATGGGCACGGAGGAGTAGTAGGGGTCCTCCCCGCCCATAGAGCGGATTTTGGCCGTGGCCTCCAAGCCGTTCATCTGCGGCATCATGTGGTCCATGAGCACAAGGTGGTAACGCTTGCCGGTAATAAGCCTCACGGCCTCCAAACCGCTCTTGCAGGTGTCCACCTTCATCTTGTACGGCGAGAGCAGGCCTTCCGCCACCTTGAGGTTGGTGCCAATATCGTCCACCACCAAGACGTCGGCTTCGGGCGCGCAGAAACGGGGGCTGCCGTCGTATACGTTGCTGAATGTCTCGGAAGTGCTGACGCCGTTGAGTATATTCGCTATGGACACGGCGTAAGCGGGCATGGCGACGATATTCAGCCCATAATCGCCGGTCGTCTCGCCAAACTCCGTGAGGAGCACTATTTCCGAGCGGGAGCCGTATTGACTGAGCAGGCTTTCCGCGCTTTCCATCAATCCGGCGGCCACGAAGATGAAGCGGTAAGTATTGGCGCTCAGTTCCTCGCTCAGTTCCTCCGGGGAAACCACGTGCGTACACGGGACATCCAAGCCGGCAAGCGTCATGGCAAGCGAGCCGGCAAACAGGTCGCGCCGCTCGTATATGAGCACGCTCTTCGTTTCCGGGTCGCTCACGGAGGCGAGCGGCGCGGGGTCGGCAACGGTTTGGGGTATGTTTACGGTGAATATACTACCCTTGCCGTAATCGGAGTAGACGGTGACGTTGCCGCCCATGGCCGTGGCAAGGCCGTGGGTTATGGCAAGGCCCAGACCCGTGCCCTCCACGCCCTTGTTGCTTTCTAAGTCTACCTGCACAAATTCGCGGAAGAGCTTGTCGAGGTCCTCCTGCTTTATGCCCTTGCCCGTGTCCACCACCTCGAACATGAGGTTGATAATGCCGTTTTCGGTGATAAGGCCGTCCTCGCCCGCGGCGTTGCCGAAAACAGAGAAGGACACGAAACCCTTTTCCGTGTATTTCACGGCGTTGGACAGTACATTGAGCAATATCTGGCGCAAGCGCACCTCGTCGCCGACGAGCCTGTCGGGTATTTTGCTGTCTACGTTCACCACAAAGCGGATTTCCGTGTCGAGCGTTTTCATGCGGATAATGCTCACCACATCGTTAATGAGCGAGGAGAATTGATATTCGGCGGGGGTTATCTCCAGTTTGCGCATTTCGATTTTGGAGAAGTCGAGTATGTCGTTGATTATGGAAAGCAGGTTGTTGCCGGCCTGCTGAATGGTGCGTATATGCTCCATGGCGGCGGAGGGCAGGTTCTCGCGCAGCGCAAGCTCCGCCATGCCGATAATGGCGTTCATGGGGGTGCGGATTTCGTGGCTCATCTTGGCGAGGAACTCGCTCTTGGCGCGCGCGGAAGCCTCCGCGCGGGTCCTGTCGGTTTGGGCTTGCGCGGCAAGCTCTTCAAGCGAACGGATATGCCGCAGCGTTTGCAGCATTTTCTCAAGCGAGCGGGCGAGCACGCCGAGTTCGCTGCCCACGCCGAAGTCTTGGTCGTCGCCGCCGATGGTAACGTCTAAGTTGCCTTCCGAAATAGAGCGCACAATGGCGGTAAGCCTCCGTATGGGGCGGAGGATAATCTTGGCGGTGACCGCAAACGCCGAGCCGAGCGCGGCGAAGGCGGCGGCGAACAAAAAGACGATGATGAGCGTGACCGCGCCGTCGGAGAGGTAGGAGGACACGGCAAGCGAAACCACGCCGCGGACGGACGCGGCGAGCACCGCGAATATAGCGAGGAGCACCACGGAGAGAAGCACGAGGATACGTTTGTAGGACGTGAACCCCACGATTATTCCACCTGCCCGTCGGAGATACGCCGGAACTCCTCGGATACGTCTTGGAACACGTCTACGAGGATGGGGTCGAAGTGTGTGCCCCTGCCGGAGACGATGATGTCTCTCGCTTCCTCATGAGTGAAAGCGTTTTTGTAGGGGCGGGAGGACACTAACGCGTCATATACGTCGGCTATCGCCATCAGGCGGCCTTGGAGGGGGATTTCCTCGCCCTTCAGGCCAAGGGGGTAACCCGTGCCGTCCCAGCGTTCGTGGTGGGTGCCGGCGAATATGCGCGCGTGTTCCAAAAAGGCTTGGTCGGTGGTGGATTGGATAATCTTTTCGATGACATGCTCACCGAAAGCGGCGTGCACCTTTATTTTTTCGTATTCGTCAAAGGAAAGGCGGCCGGGTTTGAGCAGGATGTCGTCGCGTATGGCAATCTTGCCCACGTCGTGGAGTTGCGCGGACTGGAGCAGTAGCGTGAGGTCCCACTTGCTGACTATATCGGCGTATACGCCGCGCCGGACTATCTCGTCCACGAGCACGCGCAGGTAGCTTTGGGTGCGCTCGATATGGCCGCCGGTAATGTTGTCGCGGTATTCCACAAGCTCGGACATGGTTTTGAGGATGGCGTTCTGCAGCTCAATCACAGAGCGGGTCTTGGCTTCCACAAGGCTTTGCAGGTTTTGGTTAAACTCCAGCAAGGCTAACCTCTGAGCCTCGACGAGCAGGTGTACTTCAATGCGCTTGAGCAGGAGCGGGGGGGAGAAGGGCTTGATAATGTAGTCTATCGCGCCGAGGGAAAGGCCCGCGTATTCGCTGTCGCTGTCGCTCTTGGCGGTGAGGAATATAACGGGTATGTCGTGAGTGGCGGCGTTTGCCTTGAGCAGCTTGATGGTCTCGTAGCCGTTGATTTCCGGCATTTCCACGTCAAGGAGGATGAGGTCGGGCGTTTGCCGCTCCAAAAGCCTGATGAGCTTCAGGCCGGAATTGAGTGTGATGATGTTGTAGCCGGAGGAAAGCGAGTTCTTCGCGATGGTGAGATTTGTGACGTCGTCGTCAACGAGAACGATGGTTTTCCGCTCTTCCGACAAGCGTCTCACCCCCTGTCAAACCGATTATAGCATAACGCTTCGAGTTATGCAACGTGGTTTTTCGCGCGCTTTATCCCCCCCTTCCGGCAAAGGGCGGGCGCGGCGCGGCGCGGCGTTTTACACCCCGTTTGCAAAACTCGCAAAAATGACGAAATAGACGCTTGACAACGGCGCGGCTTTAACGTATAATGCGTGGTGGGTAAGTATCGGTCCGCCCGGTTTTGACTGAGACCAAATAAACACATAATGGAGGTACCCGTTGTGAAGAACATGAAAGTATCGCTGAAGCTGATTCTCGGATTCCTCATCGTCGCCCTCCTCACCGCCGCCGTGGGCATTATCGGCATTTACGGCATGCTGCAAATCAACACGAGCTTCACCAATATGTATGACAACCAAACGGTGCCCATGCCGTACATGACCAAAATCATCGAATCCATGCAGCGCCAGAGAGCCTGTATGCGCGAGTACATCATCGGCGCGGCCGTAATAAGCGAAGCGGGCGACAACGCCCAGGAAGCCCAAGACGGCATAGACCTCGTAAACGACGCGCACTCCCGGGTGCTGACCTACCAGCAAGATATGGACCAATACCTCGCCCTCTACAAAGAAACCATCAACACCTCCACCGATGCCGGCGCGAACGCGATGGCGATGTTTACCGAGGCCGAGACCATCTACCACGGCTCGTTTATGACATGCCTTGACACAATCTACAACGGCGCCATGGCCGGCGGCGACCCGTACGAGCTTTACAAGACCATGGGCGATTACACCGCCGACATCAACAAAGTGGCCGACAACTTCGAGCAGTGCCTCACGCTCAAAATCCAAGTGGCCTCCGATGCCAACGACGCCGGCGACGCGCTGTTTACCACCCTCCTCACGGTGATTATCGTGGTACTCGTGCTCGCCGTCATCATCGCCATGTTCCTCGGCGTATACATCTCCAACCTCATCAGCAAGCCGCTCACCATGCTCGCCAACTTCATGAAGAAGGCCGGCAACACGGGCGACATCTCCATCTCCCCCGATGAAGGCCGCGCCATCGCCGAGTTTTCCAGGGCCAAGGACGAAATCGGCCAGACCATCGCCGCGTCCTCGTCCTTCATCAACCACGTCACCAATATCTCCAACGAACTGAAAACCATTGCCGACGGCGACCTCTCCGTCTCCGTGGCCACCCTCTCCGACGCAGACACCATGGGCAGTTCGCTCAGAAACATGGTGAGCAACCTCAACTCCATGTTCAGCGAAATCCGCTCCTCCACCTCCCAGGTGTCCACCGGCTCCAAGCAGATTGCCGACGGCGCGCAGTCGCTCGCCCAAGGCTCCACGGAGCAGGCCGCGTCCGTGCAGCAGCTCTCGGCCTCTATTACCGAAATCGCCGAGAAGACCAAAGAAAACGCCACAATGGCCACGAAGGCCGCCACCCTCGCCAACACCATCAAAGGCAGCGCGGAAAAGGGCAGCCGCCAGATGGACGAAATGATGACCGCCGTAAACGACATCAACCAAGCCAGCCACAACATCAGCAAGATTATCAAGGTCATAGACGACATCGCCTTCCAGACCAATATCCTCGCCCTCAACGCCGCGGTGGAGGCCGCCCGCGCCGGGCAGCACGGCAAGGGCTTCGCCGTGGTGGCCGAGGAAGTGCGCAACCTCGCCGCCAAGAGCGCCGAGGCGGCCAGGGAGACCGGCGACATGATACAAAGCTCCATGGAAAAGGCCGAGTTCGGTTCGCGTATCGCCGGAGAGACAGCCACGAGCCTTGCGGAGATTGTCTCCGGCATCAACGAAAGCAGCAAACTCGTGAGCGAGATTGCCAGCTCCTCCGAGGCGCAGTCGCTCGGCATCACGCAGATTAACACGGGCATAGACCAAGTGGCTCAGGTGGTGCAGCAAAACAGCGCCACAGCCGAGCAGAGCGCGGCCGCGTCCGAGGAAATGAGCAGCCAGTCCAGCCTGCTCGAAGAGCTCATCTCGCAGTTTAAGCTCGCGGGCGAGACGGGCAGGCTGCAGCAGAGGAGCGCCGGTTCCGCCCCGGGCGCGGCGGCTCCCGCCAAGAAGCGCCTCGCCATGCCGGAGAAGGGCAGTTTCGACGCTAAGTCCAACGATTACGGCAAGTATTAAAAACAACCAATAATCTTTTGTGGGGGTGTCCGGCGTGAAGAAGACCATCAACAAAAAGACCTACAACACCGACACGGGCAAGCACATCGGGCAGAAGTACCACGGCGAATACGGTCAGCCGGACGGCTTCGAGGAGCAACTCTTCGTGGCCGAAGACGGAAAGCACTTCATTTACGGCGCGGGCGGCCCCGACAGCCCATATCCCGTGCCGGACATTAAGGTGCTCACCGAAAAAGCGGCCACCGACTGGAAGAAAGAAAACGGCATAGGCTGAATCCCCCATAAACGCGGCAGGGTCTTGTGTCTGTGGCACCGGCGCAAGACCCTGTTTGAGCGCGCGGAAATCAACGGAGACAGACCGGGGGGCGTTGCTTGAATGACACGCGATGGGGTGAAGGTTTCGGTTATGCCCATAACCGAAAGCGAGAAACGGCGTAAAATCGCCGCCTTGTTTGGCAGCATTATGTCCGAGGATATTATCATAGACTCCAACGGGTCGGGCGAGGCGGAAAGGTGCCGCGCGGCAATGCGCCATTGTCAGAGGTGGGCCTACGAAAAGGGCGAGATTGCCTTTTCGCATATAACCACGTCCGAATCGCAAGGCTACGGGCTGTTGATGACGGCCTACGCGGAAGGCTGCGGCTTGGAATTGCCCGCCACAACGCGCGAGCGCGGTTTCGGGTCGCTGCGGGTGCTTTTCAACGCCCTGCTGCGCGCGGCGCTCGCGTTTCCGAGCGCAAAAACAGGCGATAAACGCCTGATGGCTTGGCAGCTCTTCGGATATGGCGAGCGCGGCGGCGACAAAACGGGTTACGGGGAAAAGGGCGGTGTGAAGACGGCGCCGTTTTGGGTCAACAAAAAGCGCGGCGGGTGCGCCACAGACGGCGATATGGACATAATATTCGCGCTGCTCGCGGCGCAAAAGCTGTGGGGCGAGGGCGGGGAATACAATTACGGCGCGCTTGCCCGCGAAAGGCTCGGCGGGCTGTGGGAGCGTTGCGTGCATGAGCGGCTGCGCGTATTGCTCGCGGGCGACTGGGCAAAGGGCGCGGAAGGGGTTATGGGCAGCGCCGTAAGGCTGTCGGACATAATGCCGGAGCATATCAAAGCGTTCGCCGCGGCGGATTCGCGCCACGACTGGGCGAGCGTGGCGGACGCGTCGTATAACGTAATCAGCTGCCTGTGCGAACGCAACCCCGCCCCCACGGGGCTGCTGCCGGACTTTGCCGTGCGGCGCGGCAACTCGTGGGTCGCGCCCGAGGGCAAGGTCTTGGAGGCCGACGACGGGGCGTATTCCTATAACGCCTGCCGCGCGCCCTGGCGGCTGGGGGCGGATTACCTGCGCCACGGCGATACGCCGCTGCCCAACGGCTCTTTATGGGAAACGGTGATAAAGCCGCTGCACTGTTTTTCCGAGCGCGCGGCCGGGGGCGACCCGGAGCGCCTCGGACCCATGCGTTTAGACGGCGCGGCGGCGGGAGCGGCGGACCCGGATGTGTTTGCCGCGCCGTTTTTGGTCACGGCGGCCTGTATGCCCGGCGGCGGGGGGCGGTGGGGCGAGGCGCTGTGGTCGTGGCGCGGGTCGGGTGAATACAACGGCGACAACTACGGCGATTACCTCAAACTATTGTCTATGATGACCGCCGCCGGATACAGCGTCAGCCCCTTCTGAAATCCTTCGGGGAAACGCCCGCGTAACGCTTGAACACAAGCGAAAAATAAGTGGGGTCGTTGAAGCCCACGGCCTCCGCCACCTCATAGGCGAGCATATCCGTCTCCGTGAGCAATTCCTTCGCCTTTTCCACGCGGAAGCGGCTGATATACTCCGTGAGGCTCTCGCCCGTGTCTTTCTTGAATGTGCGGCTCAGGTGCGAGGGGTTTGCGGGTATGAGCGCGGCGATGGATTCGAGCGAGAGGTTTTCCTTGTAGTGGATACGGATATGGCGCATACTCTTTTCCACGAGCGGGCGGTAACGCCTAACCCTTTGCTCCGGCTTTTGCTCCGTCGCCGCTTTTTGCAGGAGCCTATCCACCGACTCCAAAAGACTGTCTTTGGACACGGGCTTTAAGGCGTATTCCGCCACGCCGTAGGCGATGGCTTGGCGCGCGTACTCAAACTCCGCGAAGCCCGTGAGTATGATTACTTGAATATTCGGGCAGTTTTCATGCACAAAGCGGGCCACGTCGAGCCCGCTCTTTCGCGGCATCTTTATGTCGGTAATCACAATGTCGGGCGGGTTGCTCTTTATGGCCTCGATGGCCTCATGGCCGTCTTTCACCGCCGCGCTCACGGCGCAGCCGACGGTATCCCACGGTATATACTCCGAGAGGCCTTTGAGTATAATACTCTCGTCGTCCGCGATGAGCACACTGCGCATTACTTTCCCGGAAGCCGGAAAGACACGCGCGTGCCTCCCTCGCCGCTGCCGACGGTGAGGCGGCTTTTCGGGCCGCAATAGAGCAAGAGACGCTCGCGTAGGTTTTCCAAGCCGATATGCGTGTGGCCGGCGGCATTGCCGCCCCGGTCATCGTCGGCAAAGCCCGCGCCGTTGTCCTCCACCGCCACGAGCACTCCGCCGTCTTCGGGTTCTGCCGAAACAACAAGGCGCAGCGGCACGCCCGTGTCCGGCATAGGCTCAAAGCCGTGCAGAATGGCGTTTTCCACTAACGGCTGTATGCACAGGCGCGGCACGGGCGTGTCTTCCGGCACGGAGATACGGAAGTCGGCGGTGAACTTGCCCTCAAAGCGGCGCTGCTGCAAGTGGATATAGTAGCGCGTATAGTCCAATTCCTCGCCGAGCGTGATAACGGTTTTGTCGTGGGCGAGGATATTGGCGCGGAGCAGCTTTCCGAGCGAGAGCGCCATATCGCGCACATCGCCGCTGCCGTCAATTTCCGCTTTCCACGCTATGGTGTTGAGCACGTTAAACAAAAAATGCGGGTTAATCTGCGCTTGCAGAGCCGCGATTTCGGCGTTTTTCAAGAGGAGCCGGCGCTGATGGAGCGGCCTTGCGGCCAGGTAGACCGTGAAGCCCGCGAAGACCATGGTCAACGCCGCTATAAGGGCGTAAGCGGAGACAAAAGGCGCGAGCGAACGGCGCAGCCCGGCAAGCATAACGTCCGCCGGCACCGCCGTCACGGACATCAGGTCGGCGGAGGATATGTCCATTGATGCCGTCAGATACCTCTCGCCGCCCACGGTAAGCTCCAGGAAGCCCCGTTGCGCGTCGGCCGCGGCGATGATGGCGGCGGAAACCTCGTCGCTGTCGGGCAACGCGCCGAAAGAGAGGAATATGGAGCTGTTGCACAGGAAGATATACCATTCGCCGTCGGTGCCCTCCGAGAAAAGGCGCGCCCATTCGCGCATGGATATATCCGCCGTGACCGAGGCGATTCTGCGCCCCGTGCCGGCGCCGTATATGTTCCTTACAAAGTAGACGGAATCGGGCGAATTATCGCCCGTGAGTATCTGCAAATACGGGTCGCTCGCGTCGGGAGCCGGGAGGCCGGCGGCAGGGCTGCTCCCGGCGGCGGGCGCGCCGTCCGCGTCGTGGATATATACCCCGCGCAGCACGCCGGCGTTCCAAAGAAGATGGTTTGACAATATGCCCATAAGGCCGCGCTCAATCTCAAGCCTGCGTTCGCGCGGGCTTTTTTTGTTGTACGCGTCCGTCACGGGGTCGAGGTTGTCATATATGAGCGGGTTTTGGAGCATTTGCGAATAGAGCGTATCCACAAGAGAGATTTGGTCGGCGGCGGCACGGTTGATTTGGGTCAGTTCGCGCACGACCTCCTCGCCATACAGGTCCGTGAGCAGGGCCTTGCCCATGGCGTAAAACAGGAAGCCCGCCGAGGCCATGGAAAACGCCATAACGGCAAGCACAGAGCAGATTACAAAGAGGTTGGTGCGCCCGAGAGCCTTCGCCCGTCCGCCCATATACACACCCCGCGTTTATTATCGCACAGCGGGAAAGGAAGCGCAAGATATTTCAAGAACAGGTCAAAATCCTTTATTCCATAGGAGGTTGGAATGGGTTACTCTTAACGCGGGCCCACAAAAATATGAGAAAACGGAGGGAAAGACAATGACAAGGCACAAAAAAGCGGCGACCGCGATGGCGGCGGTAACACTGGCGGCGGCAATGCTCCTCTCGCTCTGCTCCTGCGCGAGCGTTTCTCCGAGCAAGCAGCCGGCAACCGCGTCGGGCACGAAGGACACAGACGGGAAGGTGACGCTGAATGTCATCAACTACCACGTGGGGGTGGACTACGCGGCGGATTACTACAAGTACCTCTTCGAGAGCTTCCTTGAAACCGAGGCGGGCAAAAACGTGCGCTTCAATTTCGAGGAAATCCCCACCACCGACGCGTTTAACCAGAAAATCAAGCTGCTCATCTCCGGCGGCACCCTGCCGGACATCGTGCTCAACGGGGGCAACAATATCACCGAGTTGGCCGCGCGCGCGGGGAAGGTCAGGGACCTCACGCCGTACTTCGACGCGGACCCCGCGTGGAGGGCGCTCTTCGACGACCGCTCGATAGAGTTTAACACGGTGGACGGCAAGATTTACGGGGTGCCCGTGTCCAAGGAAATCTCGTATATCTACTACAACAAGGAGCTCTTCGCCCGCGCGGGCATCGAGCCGCCCGAAACGGCCTTTGAGAGCTGGGACGAATTTTTCAAGGCGTGCGAAACTTTCAAGGCTGCGGGCATAACGCCCGTGGGCATGGACACGGCGGATTCCGGCTGGCTTTCCAACCTCTGGCTTTGCGGCTTGATTGCCACGCAGAGCAAAGCGGGCGAAACGTGGATGAACACGGAGTTTCCCACGAATTTCAACATTCCGCAGGTGCAAAGCGCCGTGGCGCAACTGCAGCGTATGCTCTCGCAGTATACCACGGCGGATGCCGTGGGCGGCAGATACGACCCCATGGCCACGCATTTCTTCAACGGGGAAGTGGCCATGTTCCCGAACGGGCCGTGGATGATACCCGATTTCAGAAACACGGAAAAAGCGCCGGAGGGTTTTTACAACAAGGTGGGCGTCATGCTGCTGCCGGGCGGCGGGATGTCGCTTGTGCCCACGCCGGGCGACATGGTGGGAGCGACCGACCCGAAGAAAATAGAGGCGGCCGTGGCTTTCCTGAAATATTCCACCACCGTGGAAAACCAGCTCCTTGCCTTGGAGATGACGGGCTTGCAGCCGGTATCGCCGCACATTACCATACCCGCCCGCCTGAAAAACAGCGACCCGCTGATGGCCAAGGTGCTGGATACGGCGGCGCGGGCGAAGGTGACATACGGGCAAAACCAAGCCTATTGGCACCAAAACGTGATTGACGCTTTCTCCACGTTCCTGCCCGAACTCGCGTATTTCAACATCACGCCGGAGCAATTCTGCGCGCGCCTGACCGAAGCCGCGCTGAAAAACTGAGGCTATCGCCCCCGAAGGCGACGGCTGCCGCAGAACAGGAACGCCCCCCTCCCCCTCACGCGGGAAGGGGGAGGGGGGCGGGGAGCACCGAAAAAGCCGCGAAGGCAGGGAAGGGAGGGCTTTGCGATGACGGGTAAAAGGAAACTTTGGATTGCCCTGTTTATCACGCCGTGTATGCTGCTGTTTGGGTTGATATACGCGGCGCCGATAGTAACCGTAACGGCCACGGCGTTCACGCGCTACACGGCGGCGGCGCGGCCGGTGTTCGCGGGGGGAGAAAACTTCGCGGCGCTCTTTCGTGACAAGGACTTCCAAATCGCCGTGAAAAACACGTTGGTTTGGGTGTTGCTGCAAACCACGGTGCACGTGTCAATCGGCTTGGGCATGGCGCTGATACTGCATAAAAAGCCCAAAGGCTGGAAGGTGGCCCGCACCGTATATCTGATACCGAACATAGTGCCCACGGCGGCCACGGGCATAATGTTTATGCTGCTGCTCAACCCGCAATTCGGAGTGGTCAAGGGCTTATACAAGCTGCTGTCAATCTCCGGGCCCGTGCCGAACCTCTTTGGCAATTCGCGTTACGCGTTTGTCACCGTAACTTGCACATGGCTCTTTTACTCGGCGTTCAACACGGTTATCTTCTTAGCGCAGCTCGGCTCCGTAGACAAGGCGATTTATGAGGCGGCGGCCATTGACGGGGCATCGCCTTGGCAAACGGACAGGCACATCAACCTGCCGGCGCTGAGGGGCACCATCGGCACCTGCGTGCTGCTCGCCTCCGTGGCCATGGTTTCGCAGTTTGACATTATCTATATGACCACGCGCGGCGGGCCCGGCACGGCGACGCTCAATCTGCCCGTGTACCTGTATAAGACGATGAACTTGGAAAACAACTACGGCAAGGCGAACGCCGTGGGGGTGGTGCAGATAATACTGGGTCTGGGGCTCGCGGGGTTGATACGGCTGCTCTTCGGTGAGAAGAAGAGCAACAGGGAAACGGAGGCGCAATTATGAAAAGGAAACCGGCGCTCGCTTACGCGGCGATGGCCGTAATGGCGCTCATATCCATAGCGCCGCTCGCCTGGGTCTTCATAAGCTCGCTCAAATCGTATTCGGAGATTAACTCCTCGGCGTTTAGCCTGCCGGCGAGGCCGCGCTTTGACAATTACGTTTCCGCGTTTCGCCACGCGCCGATATTGAGGTACTTTGCCAACAGTGTGGTTATCGTGGGCGCGGGCATAGCCCTGACCGTAACATTGGTGGCCATGAGCGCCTACGCGGCGGCGCGGTTCAGGTTTAGGGCAAAGCCCGTAATCATCGCCCTGTTCGCCGTCTCGCTGCTGCTGCCGGCGCAGTCCATCACGCAGCCGCTGTTCGCGCTCTACACGGCGCTGAACCTCTTCGACACAAAGGCGGGGTTGGTGCTGGTATACGCCGCCATGGGCATTCCCATCGCCTTTTTCGTGATGTACGGCTATTACGCAACATTGCCATTGGCGCTTGAGGAATCGGCCTACATAGACGGCGCGGGCTTCTTCAAGACATTTACCCGCATTATACTGCCCATGGCAAAGCCGGGGCTTGCCACGGTGGTTATCCTGCAATTCACAGACACATGGAACGAGTTCTATTACGCCTTAATGCTCACGAGCGGCAACAGGGCGCGCACGGTGCCGATTGCGCTGAACTACTACATGAGCGCGTTTGCCAACAATTATTCGGCGCTGTTCGCCGCCGTGGTGGTAACGGTGGCGCCCACCATAGTGTTTTTCGTGGTTATGCAAAGACAAGTTATAGACGGCCTTACGTCGGGGGCTGTGAAAGGTTGAGAAAGGGGTGAGTAAGACATGAGGATTTATCCGATTGAGCCGTGGAACGTGACGGAAACGGCGCACAGCGAGGCGGACAACTACCGCGCCGAGACGGTGTTCGCGCTGTCTAACGGATATATCGGCACACGCGGCACCTTTGAGGAAGGCTACGCGCGCGCGCCCGGCATGGGCATGGAAGGCAACTATGTGAACGGCTTTTACGAAAGCGAGGAAATACGCTACGGCGAGCGCAACTACGGGTTTCCCGAACACAGCCAGAGCATGGTGAACCTGCCGAACCTGAAAACCACGCGGGTGTATTTAGACGGGGAGCCGTTCGATATGCGCCGGGGCACGGTGAGCGAATACCGCAGGACGCTGAATATGCGCGAGGGCATACTGACGCGTTCGCTCATCTGGGATTCGCCCGCGGGGGCGCGGGCGCGTATCGAAACCGCGCGGTTTGCGTCGTTCGCGGCCGAGCATATCTTAGCGCAGCGCATTACCGTGACGCCGCTGAACTTCGAGGGAGAAATAAGGCTGGTTTCCGAAATGGACGCGGACACGCAAAACCACACCGAAGAGACCAACCCGCTCATAGATTACGGGCCGTTTGGCAGAACGCTCATCGCCAAGCGCATCTTAGCCCACGACGATATGTTGCTGTACGCCGGGCGCACGAAAAACAGCAAATTGGGCATAGCGTGCGGTTGCGCGCACACGGCGCACGGCGTGAGGAAACCCACGAAATACACAATGCGCGGCTTGGGTTGCGCCGCGGAATACACGGCGCGCGGCAAGGTGACCTTGGACAAGTTTATCGCCTACATAACGAGCTTAGACACCGCCGACGACTTGTTGGACGCGGTAACGGCGGAGCTGAGGGACGCGGAGCGCATGGGGTTTGAGCTGCTGGCGGCGCGGCAAAGGGCGTATATGAAAAGGTATTGGGAGCACGCCGATATCGTGATAGACGGCGACAACGAGGCGCAGCAAGGGCTGAGGTTCAATATGTTTCACGCCATGCAGGGCGCGGGCAGAAACGGGCGCACCGGCATGGGGGCGAAGGGTCTGACGGGCGAAGGCTACGTAGGGCATTACTTTTGGGACACGGAGATATACGCGCTGCCGGTATTCATATACACCTATCCGGCATTGGCGAGGGCTCTGCTCGATTACCGTTACGGGACTTTGGACACGGCAAGGGAAAGGGCGCGGGAACTGGGCCATTCGCGGGGCGCTTTGTTTCCGTGGCGCACAATAAACGGCCGGGAATGTTCGGCGTATTTTCCGCTCGGCACGGCGGCGTACCACATCAACGCGGACGTGGCTTACGCGTTCGCGAAGTACGCGGACGCTTCGGGGGATTTCGGGTACCTGAAGGAAAAAGCGGCGGAAGTGCTTTGCGAAACGGCGCGTGTGTGGGCGGACGTGGGGTGCTTTGCCGAGGGCAGAGACGGCAAGTATTGCATATGCTCCGTGACGGGGCCGGACGAGTACACGGCGCTGAAAGACAACAATTTTTACACCAACCTCATGGCGCGCGAAAACCTGCGCGATGCCGCAAGGGCCGTGAGGCGCTTGCAGGCGGAAGACCCGGCGGCCTACAAGGCGCTCTCCGAAAAAATCGCCTTGGAGCCGGACGAGGCGCGCGTGTGGGAGGAAACGGCGGAGAAGATGTATCTGCCGTATGACCAAGGCGGCAACGTATATTTGCAAGACGACGGGTACCTGCTCAGGAAGCCCTGGCACCCGGCGGCCGCCGCGAGCGACGCCACGCGGCTGCTGTACGAAAAGCGCCACCCGCTCTTTGTGTGGCGGCAGCGCATGGCGAAGCAGGCGGATACGATATTGGCGCTTTTGCTGCGGCACGAATACTTCGACAACGAAACCGTGGCGCGCCATTACGACTATTACCGCAAGAGCACGCTCCACCATTCCTCGCTGTCTGTGTGCGTATTCGGCGTGGCGGCGTGCGCGGCGGGGCGCATGGAGGAAGCCTGCGGTTATTTTGCCCGGTCGGTGCGTATGGATATTGACGACACCCACGGCGATATGCACGCGGGCATACACGCGGCGAACATGGCGGGCTCGTGGCTCATGGTGGCGCACGGCTTCGCCGGGCTGCGGACGGGCGGCGGCGCAGTCACCCTGCAACCCATGCTTCCGCCGCATTGGAACAGTTACTCTTTCCGCTTTTCATACGGCGGCGCGGAAATCGAGGTGACCACAGACAAAAACGGGTGCAACGTGAGGCATCTCGCCGGCGCGCCGGTAAGGGTGGCGCTTTACGGCAACAGCTTCACGCTGCAAGAGAAAGGGGATGCACAGATATGCGCGGGTATGACGTAATCTTCTTCGACTGGGACGGCACAGCCGTGGTCTCGCGCAACGCCCCGGCGGACGACGCGGCGGCCGCCATGAGCCCGCTCTTGGAGGCGGGGGTGCGCTTGGCCGTAATCAGCGGAGCGTCGCGTGAGAAAATCTCAGCAGACAGCCTCGCGAAGCGGTTTTCGCCGCAGGCGCGTTCGAGGCTTTACATGGGGCTCGGCAGGGGGGCGGATAATTACTGCTTCGACAAAAGCGGGAAGGAAACCGGGTTGGGCGGGGTGCTGCCGGGCAGAAGGGACATGGCGGCGCTGCACAGGACATGTTACCAGATACATGAGTTTCTCTATTTAACGCACAGCCTCAACAGCGACATCGTGTTTTGCCGCGACAACTATTGCAAGATTGACCTGCTGCCCGACGTTGAGCGGGGCGAAAAACTCTATATGCGGGAGGCGGAGGTTCGCGAGCTGCACAGGCGTTTGCTGGGGCACGGATTCACTTGCGGCATCCGCGGACTGACGGAGCTTGTGTCTGTGTTTGCCAAGGAAAACAAAATCACGCTGTGCG
This sequence comes from Oscillospiraceae bacterium, assembly GCA_031253545.1. Taxonomy (GTDB): domain Bacteria; phylum Bacillota; class Clostridia; order Oscillospirales; family UBA929; genus WRLJ01. The sequence continues at coordinate 7,903 of JAIRWH010000009.1, read as the reverse complement.
CCACCACGGACGCTAAGTATCTGGAAGTCGGTTTCGGCACGAAGGCAGACAGCGTGGACACCGTATTTACGCACTTAGAGGGTGAATACGGCATAAAGGCAAGCGACTGCTGCTTTTGGGGGGACGAGTATTTGGAAATCGGCGGCGGTATATTCGGCAGCGACGCGCAGATGATAACGCAGAAGACGAAGGAAGGCTCATTTTTCGACGTGTCCGACGCCGCGGGGGTTCGCCCGGCGCAGGTGCGGCATTTGGGCGGGGGACCGAAACGGTTTCTGTCGTTTCTGAAAGAACAAAGGAGGTTATTGCAATGAAAAAGTTCTACAACTTGAAAATCAGGACGAAGATGCTGCTGTGCTTCGGTTTGGTCATCGCGTGCCTGTTGGCGTTAGCCGTGTTCAGCGTAAACCAAACCAAGAAGATTAACGGGACGTACACCGACGTAATCCGCTTCACGGGAGGCGAAAAAGACCTGATGTTGGAGTTTCGCAGCTCGGTGCGTGACTTGCGCCGCGTCACGGTTTCCATGGCGGCGCACTCCGTGCTGGAGGACCCGGCGAAGATTGACAGCTTGTATGAGGAAGGGCGGGCGGCATACGGAGAGGGTCTGCGGACGCTTGACGAGTTTGATTCGGAGCTGAGGTTAGACACCATCATCAGCCAAGCGCAACGCGCGGAGCTTGCCGGGCGCGGCGGCGAGATTCGGGATGTATTCGTGAGATACAAAGCGGAAGTGACCGACAAGGTGGCGCAAACGGCGCGCGCAGGCGACCCGAAAGCGTCAATCGAGATTATCACCGCCGGCGCGGACATAATCGGGGGGCTTAGGGCGGATATTGAGGAAATCATCGCCGTAGCGGACGAGATAATGGAGTCTGACACAAAGTACGCCCAAAACGCGGCGGATATGGCCGTAACGCTGCTGTACACGGTCTCCGCCGCCACCACGCTGCTTGCCCTGGTAATCGCGCTGACAATGGCGAAGGTTTTCAGCGACCCGCTCCGCCCGCTCATGCTGTTTATGAAGAAGGCGGGCACCACGGGGGATATATCGCTGACGGACGAAGATACCGCGGTTATAGGCAAATACAGCCGCCACAAAGACGAAATCGGGCAAACCATAGCCGCCTCCGCGTCGTTTATCAAACACATCTCCGACGTGGCGCAGACGTTGGAAAGGGTGGCGGACGGCGACCTGACGGTTGAGGTGCCGCTGCTGTCCGAACACGACGTTATCGGGGCATCGCTGCAAAAAACAATAGACGGCCTTTCCGCCATGTTTTCGGAAATCAACGCCTCCTGCGCCCAGGTGAACACGGGCGCGAGCCAAGTGGCGGAAGGCAGCCAATCGCTGGCGCAGGGCTCCACCGAGCAGGCCGCCGCCGTGGAGCAGCTGTCCGCGTCAATCGGCGACGTGTCCGACAAGACGAAAGACAACGCCAAGATGGCCCTGCAAGCGTCGGAGCTTTCCGACTCCATCGAGCGGCAGGCGGCGAAAGGCAACGAGCGCATGAACAGGCTCATGGAAGCCGTGGAGGAGATAACGGAATCGAGCAGGGCCATCAACAAGGTAATAAAGGTCATAGACGACATCGCGTTTCAGACGAATATACTCGCGCTGAACGCCGCCGTGGAGGCGGCGCGCGCGGGGGTGCACGGGAAGGGCTTTGCCGTGGTGGCGGAGGAAGTGCGCGCGCTTTCGGCCAAGAGCGCGGAGTCTGCCAAGGATTCGGGCAAATTGATTGAGGATTCCATCGTGAAGTCGGGCTTAGGCCTATCCATCGCCACGGAGACCGCCCTCTCTCTTGGGGAAATCGTAGACGGCGTGAAGCAAAGCGCGCAGTTGATGGCGAGAATTGCCGCCGCTTCCGAGGAACAGGCGCACGCGATTACGCAAATCAATATCGGCATAGAGCAGGTGTCCGAGGTGGTGCAGCAAAACAGCGCCACAGCCGAGGAAAGCGCGGCGGCGTCGCAGCAAATGAGCGGGCAGGCCGCGATGCTGCAAGAGCACGTGCGCCGGTTTCGGCTCAAGGGCGAGGAAGAAACGCGCCTTCGCCTGCCGCAAACCGTGAGGGGCAAGTATTGACAATCGCCGCGTGTTTTGGTAAACTGATGCCATAGGCGCCTGTAGCTCAGTGGATAGAGTGCCCGGCTACGAACCGGTAGGTCGCAGGTTCGAATCCTGCCAGGCGTGCCAAAAGGCAAGACCCTATGGCATCGCGTTTTCCCTTTCGCCGCACGGCCCCGCGCGCAATGTGCGCGGGGTTTTCGGCAAACTTCGCGGGCAAATAAGGAGACGGCGAGCATGATTAACATTGACGCGGCCACGCTGCGAACGATTCGGGGCTTAGACTTTGCCGCGCCCGTGAGCGAGCGGCAGCTGAAAGACTACAACCTTGAAATGGACGAGTTTATCGAGACGCTGCCCGCCAAGTCTTACGAGCTTACCAAAATGTTCGTCGTGCGCGATTACGAACTGCTGCGTAAGAAGTTGGTGGATATGTCTGCGGTGCTCGCCCGCCTGCGCGCGGGCGAGGCCATCGCGCAGCTCAACAGGGTGCTGGATATGCTCCCCGGCGAAAACAAGCCGGAGGTAGACATTGAGTTAGGCAAGTTGGTGGCGGGCCTTTCCGCCTTGTCCATAGATTTGCAGCTCGCGCAATACCGAATCGGCCAAGCCGCCCAAAGCCCGCCTTCCCACGCCGCGCCGAAGGAAGGCGAAAAGCACGCGCCGCCCGCGGAGTCGGGGGAAGTAAAAACCGTGCTTGCCGTGGACGACGACCCCGTTATATTAAACGTGGTGAAGGTCATCGTCGAGGGAGTGGGGCATAAGTTCGCCGGTGCCGCCACGGGCAAGGCGGCCTTGCGCTACTTGGAGAAAAACAGACCCGCCCTGTGCATACTCGACATTGAAATGCCCGAAATGAACGGCTATGAGTTGGCGGCCGCCATCTCCGCCATAGATACTGCCATCCCCCTCATATTCCTCACGAGCAATTCCCAAAGGGAACACGTGACCAAAGCCATTAAATTGGGGGCGCAAGGCTTTTTCGTGAAACCCCCCGATGAAGACCTGATTTTCAACACATTGAAACAGCGTTTGGGATGACCGCCCAACCGCTCGGAAGCCGCTGTGCGCGCTTGCCGCGTTTCGCCCGCGCGCCCGCCGAAACAACGGGAGAATGAGAGTCATGCGAAAGAGGAATGTTTTGCGGCTTGCGTGCGTTTGCGTGGCGGCGGCCGCATTGCTCCAAGGCTGCAGTCGGTGGGGCGCGTCGGTGAGGGGCGTGAAGCACTTCGCCCTGAGCGATGAAATACGCCATGACGACTATTACAAACGGTTTCAGGGGCAGAATGTTACAATAAGCGTGTATAACTGGGAAGATTACATCGCCGACGGCTCCGGCGGAGGGTTTGACACCGTTTCGGAGTTCGAGAGCCTCACGGGTATCACGGTCAATTACCGCACATACAAGACCAACGAAGAGCTGTATGCCGCATTGGTGGGCGGCGAGGTTTCCTACGACGTGGTTTTCCCCTCCGACTATATGGTTCACCGATTGATTGACGAGGCAAGGCTCGAAAAGCTCGACTACGGCAACATACCCCATTTTGGCTATATCTCTGAAAAATACCGCAATCTGCCTTACGACAGCGGCAACGACTACTCTGTGCCCTACAAATGGGGTACCGTGGCGCTGATTTACAATAAAAGGTACGTTGCGGAACCCGTGGACAGTTGGGCTATACTCTGGGACGAGAGATATAAGGGCAAGATTGCCATGATGGACAGCCCGCGCGACACCTTCGGCATAGCGTTAAAACGTCTGGGCTACTCGATGAACACCACCGACGAGGCCGAGATTATGGGGGCGTATCGGTTGCTTATCGAGCAGCGCCCGCTTGTGTCCGGCTATTACATGGACGAAATATACGGCTTAATGAATAGCGGCAAGGCCTATATAGCGCCCTACTACGCGGGCGACGCTTACCGCATGATGCTCGACAACCCCGACCTTGCCGTGGTTTACCCGCGCGAGGGCGGCAACCTGTTTGTGGATGCCATGTGCATACCGGCGGGCAGCGCGCGCAAAGAAGCGGCGGAGATGTTTATCAACTTCATGAGCGACCCTTTGGTGGCCGCCGTGAACAGCGAACACACCGGATATTCCACCCCGAACGACTTAGCGTATTGGTATCTCTCCGACCACTTGAAATACAACGACTTAGTCTATCCCCCCGCCGATACGTTGGACAACACGGAGATGCTCCTGCGCCTGCCGGACGATGTCACGGCCCTGCAAGCGCGGCTCTGGGAGGAGATTACGGCGGATTCGTTTTCCGCGGGCGCGCGGATAGGCGGAACTTTCGGCGCGGCACTCGCGCTCGCGCTCGCGGCAATACTTTTGCGCCTTGCTTTGCGCCGCGCGAGGCAAGGCGGGCGCGCGGGCGCGAAAAGGAAAAAGGCAGGGCGATTCTATTGGAATACGGCGCTCGCTTTCGTGGCATCCTTCGCCCTCATGAGCGCCGTTTGCGTGTTTTATGTCTACAACAAGGTGCGCGTGGAAACCATGTCCATGACAAACCTGCTCACCGAAAAGAGCCACTACACGGGCGAAACCCTGGCGCGCTATATGCACAAGGCTCAGGCCATCGGCATCTTCGCCGCGGACGGCTACGGCGCGGAGGAGTTTTACGAGCTGGCGCGTATGCTTTTTGACGATGCGTATATCCGCAATATCTCCATCGCCCCGCAAGGCGTGATACAAGATGTCTACCCTTTGGAGGGCTTCGAGTCCTTAGTGGGTTTGGACTTAATCAACCGCCGTCAGGGCAGCCACGAAATATTGCAAGCCATTGAGACCGGCAACGCCATTCTGACGGGCCCTTTCCAATCGGAATTGGACGACATGATATTGGCCGGGCGCGTGCCCGTGTTTGCCGAGGGTATCGGCGGCGAGCGGGAGTTTTGGGGGATTGTCTCCATATCCATCATTTACCCGGGCGTGTTGGACGGCGTGGGCTTCGACGATTTCAATTCACAAGGGTTCGACTACAAAATCTGGCGTATCAGCCCGGACGACGGGCAGGCGCAGACTATATACGGCGGCGCGATAGAGGACATGAGCAGCAACCGCTACATAGAAGAGCGCATGAACTTCTACGACACCGACTGGTATTTCCGCGTCTACTCCCTGCGCCCCTGGTACAGCAATTACGACGTATGGCTGCTGGTGGCGGGTAGTCTCGGCCTTTGCGCGTTGATAACCATGCTCGCGCAAAGCCACAACAAGACGCGGAAAATGGAAAAAGACCTCCAAAGGCTGACGGGCGCGCTCATCAATATGTCCGTGAAGTTTCTCTCCGAGGCGAACCGGCCCTTCAACGATATTCTGACGGAGGAGGCGCGCAACCTGAGCAAGATTGCGGATATTGATAAGTTTTCGATATGGCGGCATACTGCGGAGCAACCCGACACCGCACCGCTCATTACGCGGATATTCAAGTGGGACAAAGACGCGGGTGAAGTGACAGAGACGGAAGAACAACGCGAGGATATACCCTACGATAAGCTCTTCCCCGGATGGCACGGGCTGCTGCTGAAAAACGAGGTAATCAATAAGCCGGTGCGCGAACTTGGCGCCGTGTCCAAGGCGGCGTTTGAGAAAGTCGGCGTGGTTTCCCTGCTGGCCACCCCCATATTCATCAACAACACGCTGTGGGGCTTTGTCAACTATATGGATTGCCGCGGCGAACGCGTTTTCTCCGGCGACCACGCGCGTTTTCTGCGTTCGGCGGCGCTGCTGTTTGCAAACGCCATCATCCGCAACGACATGGAGACGGAGATTTTCCACGCCGAGGAACTCAGCCGCATTAAGTCTTCGTTCCTCGCGAGTATGTCCCACGAAATCCGCACCCCCATGAACGCCGTAATCGGCATGTCGGAGCTGCTTTCCAAGGAAAAACTCACCGAGCGCCAGCGGCAGTATGTGGGCGATATATGGTCCTCGGCCACATCGCTGCTTGCGATTATCAACGATATATTAGACATCTCCAAAATTGAGGCGGGCAAGTTTGAGCTGCTGCCCGTGCATTACAACCTTACCGCTATGCTCGAAAACGTGCAGTCCATTTTCCGCATTATGGCGCAGAAAAAAGGTATAGATTTCATTTTGGAAATCAAAGACGGTGTGCCCGCGTACCTCTACGGCGACGACATCCGCTTGAAGCAGGTGGTGGTCAACCTGTGCGGCAACGCCGTGAAGTTCACGGAAAGCGGCTATGTGAAGCTGCAGGTGTCTTCAAGCGGGGAAAGCGTTATCATAAAGGTCGCGGATACGGGTTCGGGCATATCCGAACAAGCGTTGGAGGGCATATTCGACCCGTTTACCCAAGCGGACAAAAAGAAGAACCGCCATATTACGGGCACGGGTCTGGGGCTACCCATCAGCAAACAGTTTATCGAGCTTATGGGCGGAGAAGTATCGGTGCAAAGCACGGTGGGGAAAGGCTCCGAGTTTACCGTGTCTATCCCGAAGGTTTGCGGCGACGAAGCGCAGGTGAGCTCGGCGGCATCGGACACAGAGCCGTTTTACGCGCCCGCGGCTTCGGTGCTCGTCACCGACGACAACGAGCTGAACCTGAAGGTGGCAAGCGGCTTCCTGAAGATGTACGGCATTACGGCGGACACGGCATCAAGCGGGGAGGAAGCCCTGCAAAAGGTGCGGGAAAAAGCATACGACATGGTATTTATGGACCACATGATGCCCGGTATGGACGGGGTGGAAACCACAAAAGCCATCCGCGCCCTCGGCGGGAACTTCGAGACGCTGACCGTGGTGGCGCTCACGGCCAACTCCCTTGTGGGTTCGGAGGAGGTCTTCCTGTCCAACGGTCTGAACGACTATATGCCCAAACCCATAGAGGCGAGGAAGCTCGCCGAGGTGCTGGGGCGATGGATACCCGCCGATAAAATTGAGGCGCGCCCCGCCGAAGGGGAAACGGCGGCCGAGAGCGGCGATTTCCTTACCGCCTTAGCCGCCATTCCCGCCATAAACCCCGAAAAAGGCATGAATAACTTTTTCCGAAAAGAGGATTTGTACAAAGAAACGCTGGAGTTGTTCTCAAACAGGGCTATCGGCGAGTGCGAAGCCATGGGCGGATTTTTGGATAAGGGCGACATCGGCCGCTTTGCCATATCCATACACGCCATGAAGACATCTCTGCTGACGTTGGGCGCTTCGGAGCTGTCTGTACTTGCCTACGAAATGGAGGCGCGGGGCAAGGCGGGCGACGCGGACCATTGCCGGGAACATTACCCGCCGTTTGCAAAGCAGGTGGCAGACTTAACCCGGCGGCTGAAAAAACTCTTCGCCCCAAACGAGGCGGAAGGCGGCCACCCAAAGAAAAGCGCCGCTTTTCTCTTGGAAAACTTGCGCCGTTTCGCCGCAGCTGCGGACGATTTGGATACGGACGCGGGAATCGCCATACTGACGGAGCTGTGCGCCCACGATTGGGGCGGTGTTATCGCCTTGCAACTGCAAGGCGCGTTGGAAGCCGTAAAGGGTTTCGACTGCGACGCGGCTTTGGAGAAAACGCGAAAGGTGGCCTTGCTGTGCGAGTGAGGGCGCGGAGGACGGCAAACCCTTGCGCTGAATGGCTGACGGCATTTAAGCATCGTCGAGATAAAAAGGATTATGGGATTTCCGGAGTGGTATGATTTTAGTGCGGTTTCGCGAACAGACGCTGCAAAACAATTAGCCAATGCAGTCTGTCCACCTGTTATCGCTTCAATCTGTAAGGATATCAAATGCGCTATTAGCGGCGGGAACAATGTTCAAGTCCTGCAAATAAAAGTCAATACATGTATTGTGAATATATTGTGAGTTTTTAGCGATGC
>JAIRWH010000049.1 GCA_031253545.1 Oscillospiraceae bacterium | reverse complement strand
AGAGACTGTCTGAGTGAGGAGGACTGTATGCCGGAGCGGCGCGGCTGTAAATACGCATACCGCGCAGAAGAAAACGCTGTGACAAGACTGAAAGAAAAGAGGAAACGCCGTAGAACTCGTGAACAGAATTCGCAGACGCGTGAAAACGTGGCGCGGGAACGGTTACCCCGGCATCACGGGCGTGACGAAGAAACTGCTCGACTACTGGAACGACGCTGACGCAAGGCAGCACTACCACTTCTTCTGGTGTCAATTAGACGCAATGGAGACACCGATTTGGCTCACGGAAGCTCTCGACGCAGACAAGACGGGCATCCACGTCGAGGGCGATGGTGGCGCGTTCAAGCTGCTCTGCACGAAACTCTGCACGGGCGGCGGCAAGACCACCGTCATGGCAATGCTGATCGCGTGGCACGTCTGCAACAAGGTCACGTACCCACAAGACAAGCGTTTCTCGAAAAATGTCTTCATCGTTGCGCCCGGACATACCGTGCGGAGGCGGCTCGAAGTGTTGCACATAGGCGGTAGCGACAACTACTACACCCGGTTCAACGTCGTACCCGTGGGGCTCGAGGAAAAGCTGCGGCAGGGCAAGGTCGTGATTGACAACTGGCAGGCGCTGGCGTGGGACACGGAGGAAACGGTCGCCAAGAAGAAAGGCGTGGACAAACGAGGGGCAAAAAGAGGCATACTCAAGGGCGAAAGGATAGGCGAGGAGCGGGAGGCGGAAAGGGCGCGGGAGCATATACTTCAGCTGGCGGTTGGGGCGTATGATAAATACGGGAACATGGATATGGTGGCGGAGCTTCTTCAGTTGTCGGACGAGATGAGGAATGAGGCGCGGCGGCGGATTGAGGGGCAGGACACCACGAGGAATGTTGACGACGATGACGATGACGACGGACAGGGGAGCCAAGGGTCGGTGAAAAGGAGATAACCGAGATTTTGAGGGAAATGAGCGCCTTGCGGAAAACCGTGGGGCGCTTTGCTTTTGCGGCCATAGGCGATGGCGAGGGCAAACGATATTTTAAGGAGGGAAAGACCCATGAGGACAAAAGCGAAAGCGAGGGCGAAAGCGCCGCCGTTGTATTGGTGGCTGACCGGTTCTCAAAAAGAAAGGAGCAGAAGCAATGAGGAAATTGCGTAAAACCGGTTTTAGGCTTTCGGAATGCGAGGCGGAGAAATACCTTGATAATTCATATTCGTCTCAGATATATAGTTCAGAAAGTGAGTTTATCAAGGTGCAAAAGCAACTTAAGAAATACCTTTTGGAAAATGGTGATACGAGATGTAACGGAACAGAGGGATGGGAAGATAACGCCTTTATCTATGCTTGCAAACGTGGTCATATAGAAAGCGGCATACTGTTTGACAAAGCCGTCGCGAATGCCGGCAGAGCGCTGTGGAGCAGAGAGGCGCGGAAGGACTCAAGATGTCGAGAGGTGTGTCCTTTTGGGGTCGCGTGTGATAAAAAGCATATCAGCATTGACGGACAAACGTATTGCTATGGGCAGGTATATATTGATATACCGCGAAAATTATCCGAAGAGGAGAAGTATGAAGTGATGTGCGATATGTGGGCTTTTGTTTTCGAGGGCTACATTCATACACAAAACATTGTCAACGATATGAAATTATCCGATAACTAAGAAACGTGAATTGCAAATATGGGCGTTGGAGTATGTATTGCCGTCTTTGCCTTTACGTTTTTCTAATCGAGATGCAAGGGCTATATTAGTGACGGTATTGTCGTATTCGGTTATTGTCGGTTCGAGATATTCTTTTACTGCATTTGAGAAATTTAATGTTATTATGAGTTTATTGGTGTTGGGGTGACGAAAACGTAATGAGTAAGAGGATGACTTTTCCCATTCAGATAGTTTGATGTGGACTCTGCCGTAAAATAATTTTAGAACGCCGTAGTCGTCATCTTCGAGAGGTGCTGTAAGCAATTTGATGGGTTGGCGTTTCAGGTCCTTGCGGTTATTATATATATCCTTGCTTTGTATTTTATCGTCCGTACATTTTCCGCTTTTCATTCTGAGGACTAAGGGATTGAATTCTGTAGTTTCGTTTCTAATCATTTTCTTTATTAGGTTTTTAAGCAATTTGCGTATATCTTCATCAGAAAGGTTTTCGATATATTCGCGGTATGCCTCAAAAGGAGCGGTATCAAGCAGATATGAACATTCTTTGTGTTCGGCAGCATCATTGGCGCGCAAAAACAAGTCCCTGCACCTTTTGTTATTGACTAAGGTTAATCTGGCGCAACGACATTCGGGACAATAAATCCTGCCAAAGTATGTGTTATTATATGTTTGTTGATTTTCTTCGCGCCAATAGGCCTCTGCAAGGTCTTCAAGTTTTACTGTTTCAACATAGTTTCCGTTTTTTATTAAGGCTGCTTCGTCAAATTTATGATTCCCCATATTATTGCACCTCGTTTCAATGTGGTTCATGTGGTTCGTATAATTTGAGCATAACCATACAGAGTGTAGCATAAGGATGTGGGGTTGTCAAGGGGGAGTGTGGGAGATTTTTTTGGGGGGACGGGGGACGGGGGTGTGGCGGCTTTCATCATCCTCTTGCGCGCTCCCAATCGGCCTGCGGGGTTTTCTTTATTAGGGCAAGTGAGATTTTGCGCGGTATGTTGAGGTTGAGCGGGGAGTTGTCTTTTCTCGCCCTTGACTTATCCTCCCGAAACACCGCGTCGAGCGTCCAACGCGGCTTGTTCTCAACGGACCGATGACCTCGGATAATTTCCATAAAGCCCTCGGCGGTTGTGGCAACGACCGACTTGTCGGTTCAATGTGTGTAATGGGGCGGGGGTGCCCCATTACGTGCCTTATCGCTATACTCCCATATACCGCCCCCTCCGGTTGCGGCGTTGGTTCCACCACAAACAAATCGGATGCCGATGTTGTGATGGTGGGTTTTTTTAACCCACCATCACATAATATACCTACGGTAGACGTTTTTGCGGCGGGCGCAGGTTAAACAGCGACAAACAGAAAATCGCGATACAGCGAAATGGTGAGCGGGGGCGAAGCGCAAGGGATGCGGGCGCGAACGCAAGCAGCAAAAGAAAAGACACATCCGCCAATCTGTGCGCTTGCAAAACTCTCAGTCGTAACAACCTCATGGCATGCCGCCCCTATTATGCTCATCCAACAAATCCACCACCTGCGCCTTGGGGTCGCCCTCTTTCTTTCGCAGCCGAGTGAGGCAAACACCCCAAATCGCCAACGCCACGCCGAAGACAACGCCATATCCGGCGTAGCCGCGCATTTGCTCACCGGGGAGGTAGTACATGGAACGCTCGCTCTTATAGGCAGACTCGGCCATGTGATTGGTGACGGGGTTGCCGCCTTTTAGAGAGTCGTAATAAGCTCTTAGCTCACCGTCCGCAGCGGAGAACTTTATCTGCCCCGCAATCCAAAAGGCCGATGAGACAACGGCAATGAGCGCGCCGGATATTATCAACCGGCGGTTGGCGGTTCCGTTTTTCATATTTGCACCCCGCCGCAGTTAAAACCAACTTGTCTTATACTTGACTTCTTGGGTGTCTGTGGTTATCTTCACGCCGGGGTCGGCGGACTTAAAGCCGGTGATTATTTGGTTGCGAAGCTCCGTCAGTTGATTGACAAAAGGCGAAATCGCTTCTTTTGTGACGTGCTGAGTTATGGAAAACTGCGCGATTGTGCCTCCATCCCTCTCTTTATACGCGAGAAACGTAACCGCGCCGTTGCCCGCACTCGGCCATCCAATTGACCAAGAAATCCCGTCCGGGCCGTCTTGGAGAACCTTCATCAAGTGCCCGATTTTGTTTACAACGGGGACATTTGCGGCAATCGCCTGACGTACCACAGAAAGCGGTGCCGTTGTTTCGAATATCACCGCTGTGCCGAGCAGGTCGTCTGCCTTGTGCGCGGCGTCTTTGCGGATTGCCCGCTCCACGGCATTTGCGCCTTTGTTGAGGAGCCGTCTGAGGATAAGCTGTAACGCGATGATTCCTACCGAGACAAGGATGATGATGAGAATGATTTTGTCTTCCATTTGTTGCCAACCTCCACATAATAGTCATTGAGCGTTCCGCGCTCGGTCACAGCGGCAGCCGCAGCGCAACCTGCCGCATCCGATTTCAGATTTTAGCATAGCTTTATATGGATGTCAACAATGTGGACTGATTTCAGTCCCAATTTTTTTCATCCCCTCGTAGAATATAAGACGAAGGTACTTCGGCTCTGTGGGGATGGTGAGAATGGCGCAGCAAAAAATCAAACAAGACGGCAATATACCCATAGGCGCAAACATCCGCGCCATTCGCAGAGCGCAGAAAATGAAGCAGACAACGCTTGTTGCCCGCCTGCAGCAAATGGGCATCAATATGACTCGCGAGACGCTCGTGAAGATTGAGCGGGGTATTCAGCATATTCAATCCTCTCAGCTTCGTGGGATACGCGATGTGTTGCAGACTACCTATGATGAACTGCTGAGCGAAGAGCCGGACGAATAGGGATAGCATCAACCCTCCCTGCAAGGCACCTCACTCCTGTCCTTGAACCTCACCCGCACATCCCCCTCGCCGTACACCACGATGCACTCCGGCGCAATGTTGCATTTGAACGCACACGGCGCGGTTATAACCCGCCGATTGTGAGGTGAATCGATGGACGGCGACGAGAGAAACCTCGGCTCCAAACTGAAAAAGGCGTTGCCCTTTCTCGCCTTGGCGGTCATTTTCGTGGCGGCGGGCTTTGCCGGGGGTTACATCGCCGCGCGCGGGGGCGGCGCGGGGCGTGCCGCCTCACCCGGCGCGAGACTGCTGCCCATTGCGCTCATAGGCCTCTCTGTTTACGCGGGCGCGGCGCTCCACACGGTGCTCCACGAAGCGGGGCATCTGCTCTGCGGCGCGGTGAGCGGCTACCGTTTCGTTTCGTTTAGTGTCGCCGGCGTAATGTTTGTCGGGGAAAACGGCAAACTCCGCCTCAAACGGCTCGGCGTGGCGGGCATGGCGGGGCAGTGCCTTATGTCGCCGCCTGTCGGCGACGGTTATTCGTACCCCTTCCTGCTGTATAACCTCGGCGGGTCGCTCATGAACTTTGCCGCCTGCGCCGTCTTCGCCGCGCTTTACGCGGCCACGCGGGGGGGCGTTCGCGTATGCGGGCGAAGTATTTATCACCATAGCCGCCGCGGGGGCGTTGTTGGGTCTATCCAATATACTCCCGCTTAAAATCAACGGCCTTGCCACCGACGGCCACAACGCCGTTTCACTCAGAAAGAGCCCGCAGGCGCGCCGCGCCATGTGGGTGCTGCTCTCGGCGCACGCCCGCTTCGCGCTCGGGGCGCGGTGCCGCGACCTCCCGCCGGAATGGTTTGTGTCCGAAGGCGGCGACGACGACTTCAACAACCCCATTATCGCAAACATGGCCGCCCTGCGCTTAGGGCGCATGATGGATACCCGCGCCTTTGCCGAGGCGAAAGACTTTGCCTCCCGGGCGCTGCGCGAAGGCGGCAAGATGCCCGAACTGATGAAGAACGAACTCCGTTGCGAACTGCTGTTCTTGGAAACAATCAACGAGCCGCGCCCTCGCGCCGAAGAGGTCGAGCGGCTTCGCACCCCGGAACTGCAAAAATATATAAGGCAAAGCAAGACGCACTTATCCAAACACAGGATAACCTATGCCTACGAAAAACTCATCGCCCGCAACGAGGGCAACGCCGCGAAGGCGCTTGAAGGCTTCCGCAAAACCTGCCTTGCTTACCCCTACGCCGGCGATTGCGAAAGCGAGCGTGAACTGATGGCGATAATTGACGGTAAGGCGAGCGCCGTGTAGGGTGGATTTTCCGCGCCCTGCGACGGCTCAAAATGCAAAACACCGAAAGCACCCGCAAATAAAAACCGTTGTGCGCTCTCACATCTCCAAGCACATGGTAAACGGCCCGTCGTTGACCAAAGACAATTTCATGTCCGCGCCGAACACCCCGCTTTCCACCTTGCCGAACAGACGTTTGCACTCGGCGATGAACGCCT
>JAIRWH010000011.1 GCA_031253545.1 Oscillospiraceae bacterium | reverse complement strand
TCACATCTCCAAGCACATGGTAAACGGCCCGTCGTTGACCAAAGACAATTTCATGTCCGCGCCGAACACCCCGCTTTCCACCTTGCCGAACAGACGTTTGCACTCGGCGATGAACGCCTCATACAGCGCCCTCGCCTCCGCGGGCTCCGCCGCGCCCGTAAAGCTCGGCCTGTGGCCTTTTGAGCAATCCGCGTAGAGCGTGAATTGCGAAACCGCGAGCAGCGCGCCGCCCACGTCGGCGGCGCTGAGGTTGGTTTTGCCGCCGCTGTCGGCAAACAGGCGCAGCCGGGCGATTTTCTCCGCCATCTTCACGGCCGTCTCCCGCGTGTCGCCTTTACCCACGCCAAGCAAAGCCACATAACCTTTACCGATACTGCCCGTAACCTTGCCCTCCGCTTCCACGGACGCGGAGAGCACCCTTTGCAGCACCACCCTCATCCAAACACGGCCTCGTGCAGCGTTTGGCCGATACTGCCGCGTATGAGCAGGTTCGCGCTCGAATCGAAAGATGTGGGGCTCTTGTTGATTAAGACCAAGGAGTCGCCCCGGTAGTAACGCAGCAGCCCCGCGGCGGGATATACGTTGAGCGACGTGCCGCCCACGATGAGCACATCGGCGCTCCGCACGGCGGCGGCGGCCTCGCGCAGCACCGTTTCGTCCAAAGACTCCTCATAGAGCACCACGTCGGGTTTGACCACCCCGCCGCACTCGCACAGCGGCACACCCTCCGCCCGCGTCACAAAGTCCGTGGGGTATGCCCCGCGGCAGCGCATACAGTAATTGCGCGCCACAGAGCCGTGCAGTTCCAATACATTGCGGCTGCCCGCCGCGCTGTGCAGCCCGTCTATATTCTGCGTGATTACCGCTTTGAGGCAGCCGCGCCGCTCCAGTTCGGCAAGCGCGAGGTGCGCCGCGTTGGGGGCGGCCGCAGGGTAGAGCATTTTGTCGCGGTAAAAGCGGAAGAAGTCGGCGGTGTGCGCGTCGAAAAACGAGCGCGAGAGCATAGTTTCCGGCGGGTAATCGTAGCGTGTGTTATACAGCCCGTCCACACTGCGGAAGTCGGGTATCCCGCTCTCGGTAGACACGCCCGCGCCGCCGAAGAACACGGCGTTTTTCGCGCCCGCGAGTATATCTTTCAACGTAGGCACAGCTTGCGTCCTCCCGCCTGCCGCCGTTTATGAAGTATACGTTACCTGGAAAGTTATGCTGTCTTTTGTTATCGCCGTAGCGGTGATGGTATAGCCCGTCACCGATGTGTTGTAATTACCGTCAACGTCAAACCTGTATGTGGCGTTATGGGCGGTGGCAACGGAGAGTCTCAAGACACCCGACCCGGAATCTCCCGACACGGACGTTAAGGAAAGCACGTTGCTGCCAACCCCGACGTCGGTTGTCTCCAGATTCACGAAAAGCAACAATCCGCCCGGTCCGCTGTGGGAAGTGCGTATCCACTTAATGTCGGTGGGAGCGATGATTGTGCGCCTATCGTCCATAGTGTAGGTCACGTCAATTGTGAGTGTGACCGCGCCGGTTTCCGCGCCTGCCTCAACCGTCCAGTCCGCCCCGTCGCTGCTTGGGAAGAGGTTGGATATGGCGGCGGCGGTCACGTTCTCAAAGGCGTACACATCGGTGTCTTTTGCCGTGAGTTCTATGGCAAGGTATATCTTGCCCGCGTCCGGGTACGCGGTTACGGCGGCTTCGCTCTCGTCTGTCCACGCCCATGTGTCCACAGTGAAGTGCGCGGTGTCGGCGGGCTTTGCGGCGGCGGAAGCCAGCACCACGGGCGCGGGGACAAACAGGGGGCGCAGCTCGGAGGGGTAGGGCGGCCCGGCGAGCGCGGCGGCGATTATGCCGCCTTTGTTTTTTACCGTGTCGTATAAGCCCACGGTGAGCTTCAGCTCCCCGGCTTCGCTGGCGGCGTGGGTGGGTATGGCTTTCAGGCGCACCGTATATGTCACGGACGAGCCGGGCGGTTTCGGCATCCTGCCCCATTTCTTTGTGGTGTCGTTATACACCTCGTAAAGCCGCATATCGTTGGTAATCTTGCCGTTCACGCAAGAAAGCGGACCCGTGGTGAGCGTCTGGCGCGGCAGGGGCGTGAGCGTTTGGTCGGCCGTGCGCGGGGATTTGCCCGTGGCCGCTTTTCTCACCAATATATCGCGGCCTTTGCCGATGTTTTCCGATACCTCAATTACCGTGCGCTCGGTGACGGACTTCCATGTTTTCCCGCCGTTGAAGGAATAGATTTCACCCGCTTTGAGCCTGATAGTCTCCGTCTTGTAGCTGATTTTGTATTTAGTGGGCTTGCTGTACGCAAGCGGCTTTACCTTAAAGGGTTTGCTCGCGGGAGTGTACATGCCCGACAAAGAGGATGCCGCCGTGCGCGCGAGATACATGGTCTTTTTGTCCGACATGGGAAACCCGCCGCTCGGCACGGGTATCCAGCCTTTGTCGTCGGGGGTTTTCCTGTCAATGGTTTCGGCGTATTCGTAGCCTTCGTACACGGCCACGGAGGATTTATTCTCGGCAAGCACCCAATAGTCGCCGCCGCCGCCGGCGATGTCCGGCACATAGTAGGGCTTGAGTTTGTCCACATTGGCCTTGGGCCGCGCGTTGATACGCGGGAACTTGACAAGCCGCGCCCCTTCGGCGGACTCTTTGCTCTTTTGGTTGTAGGTGTCGGTGACCCACAGTATAAGCTCCTTGCGAAACAGCTTGGCAAACTCGTCGCCGGCGGGCGGCGCTCCGACCTTCCACTTCGAGCCGCCGTCCAAGCTGTATGCCTCCGGCGTGTAGTCCTCCGGCAGGATAAGCGTTTCGGAGGTGAGGTTAATCTCGGCTCCGGGCGTATCGGACTTCACGAACACATCGGCAGTAACCGGCTCCGGCGGCGTTTCGGTTTCCTCCGAAGGCTCCGGCTCTTCCGCCGAGGCGAAAGAGGGCAGGAAAGCGCAAAGCAACCCCACCGCGAGCAATAACGATATTGTCTTCTTTTTCATAATCATGCCGCCTCCATTACAAACGCAGACTTCCCTCGGCAGGGGTCTATTTTCTCAGTATACGGCATTTGGCGGCAAAATGCAAGATGCCGTTCCGAAAAAGCGGCGGGCGCAAGCAAGCGCGGAGGCCGCCGCGCCGCGTTGTTATTGTTACGCGACAAACCGGAGATGGGGCGCGCCGAAGAGCTTCTCACGCCCGGACGGGGAAGGAAGTCGGCGGGCCGGTGCCGTTCCCGGGCTCACGCTATCTCGAACTGGCTGTTATACAGCTCCGCGTAAAATCCGCCCTGCGAGAGCAGCTCGGCGTGGGTGCCGCTCTCGGCGATGTCGCCGTCGCGCATTACCAATATCAAGTCGGCGTTTTTTATGGTGGAGAGCCTGTGCGCTATGACAAACGAGGTGCGGTCTTGCGTGAGTTTGTCCATCGCGCCCTGCACAAGCCTTTCCGTGCGGGTGTCCACGGAGCTTGTAGCCTCGTCGAGTATCAGGAGCGGCGCGTCTTGTATCATGGCGCGGGCGATGGTGAGTAGTTGCCTCTGCCCCGCCGATATGCTCGTGGAGTCGCCGAGCACCGTGTTGTAGCCGTCGGGCAGCGCGCGTATGAAACGGTGAAGCCCCACGGCCTTGCAGGCTGCCTCCACGTCCGCGTCGGTCACGCCCTGCTTGCTGTAAACGATATTCTCCTTTATCGTGCCCTCGAAGAGCCATGTGTCTTGCAGCACCATGCAAAACTGCTCGTGCACATTCTCGCGCGTGACCTCGCAAGTGGGTACGCCGTCTATGGCAATCTCGCCGCCGTCTAATTCGTAAAAACGCATGAGCAGGTTTACCATGGTGGTCTTTCCCGCCCCCGTGGGGCCCACTATGGCAATCTTCTGCCCCGCTTTCACCTTGGCGGAAAAACCATGTATGATGGTTTTATCCTTCTCGTAACCGAAGCGCACACGTGAAAAGTCCACGTCTCCCCGCACGTTTTCCAACCTGCGCCGTTTCCCGCTCTCGTCGGCAAGCTCCTCTTCGCCGAAAAACTCAAACACGCGCTCGCTTGCCGCCGCCGTGCGCTGTAGCGACTGCATGGACTGCGCCAGCTGAGAGAGCGGTTGGGTGAACATACGCACATATATCATAAACGCCACGATAACGCCGAAGGTAATCGTGCCGCTCATTGCGAGCAGCGCGCCGACCACGCATACCGCCACATAGCCGAAGTTGCCGATAAAGCCCATGAGAGGCATCATAAGCCCGGACAAAAACTGCGACTTCCAGCCGCTTTCGTACAGCGTGGTGTTGATGCCCTCAAACACCTTGCTCGCGCCTTTCTCTCCGTTGTAGGCCTTCACCACATTGTGCCCGGAGTAGACCTCCTCGATATGCCCGTTTATGTCGCCCAAGCCCTGCTGCTGCGCCGTGAAGTGCTTTTGGGATTTTGACATGATGAGCGCCATGAGCGCGAAGCCGATAAACGAGGCGGCAATCGCCGTGAGCGCCATATGGTGGTTCGTGTAGAACATCATGCTCATTGAGCCTATGAACATGGTCGCGGCGCGGACTAAGTTATCAAGGCTTTGGTTGAGCGTCACGCCGATGGCGTCCACGTCGTTGGTCACGCGGCTGATAACGTCTCCGTAGCTTGTTTTGTCGAAGTATTTGAGCGGTATTCTGTTGATTTTTTGCGACACGCCCGTCCTCATGCTTTTTGATATTGCCGCGCTCACCGTGGCCATAATGAAGTTTTCCGCGAAACTGAGCAGCGCCGAAGCCGAATACATATACACGAGCGTCATGCCGATGGCGGCCACGGCGGATAGGTCTATCTCGCCGAGCACGGGGCGGCCGTCTATGAGCGCGGGCAAGCCCTTCGTAATCTCGTCGGTCATGTCGCGCAGTTTATCCGGGCCGATGAACTGCAATATCGTGCCCGCCACGGCCAGGGCCAAGGCGACTATGATGACGGGCATATAGCGTTTGCAATATATAATCAGTTTAAGCCAAGCGCCCTTGAAGTCTTTGGCCTTCTCCCCCGCTCCGAGCGCGCCCGGGGGGCCGCCGCCGGGAGGGCCGAAGCGCCTTTGCGGCCTGCGCGGCTGCGCCTGACTCATGACACCAACTCCTCTTCGCTCAGCTGCGACATGGCGATTTCCCTATATACGGCGCAGTCTTTGAGTAATTGGGAATGTGTGCCCTTGCCCGCGATTTGCCCGTCGTCAATAACTATGATGAGGTCCGCGTCCATGATTGTGCCTATGCGCTGCGCCACTATGAGCGCGGTCACGCCGGCCGTTTCCTTTTTCAGCGCGCTGCGCAGGGCGCGGTCCGTTTTGTAGTCAAGCGCCGAGAAGGAATCGTCGAATATGTAGATTTCCGGCTTGCGGCATACGGCTCTGGCGATGGCGAGCCGCTGCTTCTGCCCGCCGGATATATTCGCGCCGCCCTGCGCGATGGCCGCGCCGAGGCCGCCTTCCATCTTCTCCACAAACTCCGTGCCCTGCGCTATGCGCACGGCTCTTTCCGCCTCGCCCGCGGCAAAAGAGCCGCCCGAACGTTCGCCGAAAGCCACGTTGGTTTCCACCGTGCCCTTAAACAATACCGCCTGTTGCGGCACATAGCCGATTTTGCCGCGCAGGGCTTCCAATGTATAATCCTTCACGTTCACGCCGTCTACCAGCACCTCCCCCTCCGTGGCGTCGTAGAAACGGGGGATGAGGTTTACCAAGGTGGTCTTTCCGCTGCCCGTGGCGCCTATGAACGCCACGGTTTCGCCGCGCCGCGCCGTGAAGGATATGTTTTCACGCACATAATCGGCCGCGCCGGGGTACTTGAAGCTCACGTTGTTAAACGTGAGCTCGCCCGCAACGCCCGGCTTGCCTTCCGTGAGAGCGCCGTCCGTGATGACGGGCTTTGTGTCGAGCACATCATTGATGCGCTTCGCGGAAACCGCGGCTCGCGGCAACATGAAAAACATCATAATCAACATCATGAAGGACATGATGACCAGCATGGCGTATTGCGAAAAGACCACCATATCGGCAAAGACCCCCAGCTTCTCCGGCACGCCGGCGGCGGTGAGGGTAAGCCCCGCCGCGTCAATCATATGCGCGCCGACCCAGTAGATGGCAAGCGGCAGCCCGCTCATGACAACGGACATGACCGGCATCATCACCACCATGGCGCGGCTTGTGAAGAGCTGTGTGTCCGTCAGCTCGCGGTTTGCCCTCTCGAACTTCGCGTCTTGGTAACGCTCGGCGTTATAGGCCCGCACCACGCGCAGACCCGTGAGGTTTTCCCTTGTGACGCGGGTGATATTGTCGGTGAGCAGCTGCATTTTGCGGAACTTGGGCACCACGAAAAGCATGAGCGATGTGACCGTGAGCAACACGAGCAACACGCCCGCGCCCGTGGCCACAGACCACTCGTAGCCCTTGCCCGATATTTTGGTGATGGCCCACGCCGCCGTGAGCGGCGCTTTCAACACAAGCTGCAAGCTGATGACTATGAACATCTGCACCTGCGTGATGTCGTTGGTGGAGCGAGTGATGAGGCTCGGCGTGGAAAAGCGGTTGATTTCCTCCATGGAAAACGAGACGACCTTATTAAACAGCATGCTGCGGAGGCGTTGCGAAAACGACGCGGATATGCGCGAGGCGATGTATCCCACTACCACGGCCCCGGCGAAACTCCCCAACGCGCACAGCATCAT
This sequence comes from Oscillospiraceae bacterium, assembly GCA_031253545.1. GTDB lineage: Bacteria > Bacillota > Clostridia > Oscillospirales > UBA929 > WRLJ01. The sequence continues at coordinate 2,592 of JAIRWH010000011.1, read as the reverse complement.
GTAGCCGCCCACTTTCAGAATCTCGCCCATAGCGCTGCCCTCTGTGCGCACAAGGGTGGTAATCTCCTCCATGTAATCCGGCATTTTCAGGTCAAGCCACACCTGCCCGACCACGAATATCAGGCTGACGGCCGCCATGCACCACTCTTTCGCGTTCAGATACCGAAAGACCTTGAGCAAACAGCCACACCTTCCCTTCCGCGCGTGTGCGCGCTGTGTAACTGTATCACCCGGCGCAAGACTTGTCAAGCGTTTTCGTAGGTTAGGCGCGGGGCTCCAAAATCCATATTAAGCGCAAGGGGTTTCCCGCCCTTCCCGTCCGCCGACAACCGACCCCCTCCCCGCCGAAAGTGCGGGGCGGCAGCCATACGCGCCCTCGGCAAATTCCCCTTGACACGTTTGCAATTCTGTGTTACACTCTCTACGGTTACTCCCACTTTATATGAAAGCAGGCGCCATTCTATGAAAAAGTCTACGAGAAAGACCGTCATATTCGCCCCTATCCTCTCCTTGTTGCTCGCCCTCGCCGCCTGCGCGGGCGGTTCGCCGTCCCCAAGCGCCCCCGCCAATTCCCTCTCGCCCTCGCAACCCACGCCAAGCACCCCGGCATCGCCAAGCGATTCAACCTCGCCGTCACCGTCGCCCTCGCCATCGGAAGCCGAACCTTCTCCGTCCATAGACCCCGCCCTCTCGAAGGACGGCAAGTTTAGGGCGCGGTCTACATTGACGGAAGACCCAAGGACAAACGAAATCATAAGTTATCGTAATTTAGCAGTAGACAGCTTTAATATTAACGCAAAGAGCTTTGAAGAATTAAAAGAACTCAATGAGAAAAACTTCGCGGAAATATATGATATATTCGGATTGGAATTAAATGAGGATAAGCTGTATGATATGCTCTACGGCAAATACAAATACCAATACGACAAATACATGAGCATGTTCACCTCCAAGCATAAGCACGTCAGGGATATAGCCACGCTGTACAGTACCTTTGACTGGTCGAATTATCTTACAAACAGCTATTGGTATAAAGTTGATGGAGTTACAAACAGAATAGATATAGGGTTCAGCAGCGTACTGATACGTGATTACATCAATAACGACAGAGACGACTTCGATTTCAGCCTAATCGAAGGCAGCAGTTTTATTGTTGAACCGTGGAGAAAAAACCAATTAGGCAAGAACTTTATGTATATTAATCTTCGAGACGTGAAACTGCCAACGGTTGAGATAATCACCGCTTTCGCCTACACATCGGAACTTCTCGCGAAGTTTCCTTTCTTGAGAAGTCCGGAAGAAGACGAGATACTGATTGTGGCGGAATTAAACGACATACCATATAGCTATATGTTTGTATTAGACGATAACAATGATTTTGTGATAGATAATATCCAACAGCTCGAAGACTTTTCTCGCATTGAGTTCCCAACAACAGCCGACCAAATATTATAATAGCTTAATTTCAACTAAGCACAAAATCATACAAAAAACCAACACACCCTGCATTTGAAAAGCGCAGGGTGTGTTGGTTTTTGCTAAAAGGCATACCAATCAAAAAACAAGAGGAGGGCAAAACAATGCTGGCAAAAGGGTAGGAATATATATTGACTTCGCGGTCGGGGCGCGACGGCGGGGTTTTGTGCCCGCCCCGCCTTTCGCGCTTGACGGCAAAAGGCCGGGGGTGTTATAGTGTATGCAAGAATGATAACGGAGGTATGAACCCATGAAAGCGAAGCGATTTATGAAGGCGCTGTCTTTTCTGCCCGCGCTGGCGCTTATGGCATCCGCCGAGCGGAAATGCGCGCCCCCTCGCGGCTTAATCGGGTAATCGTGAAAAGGTTCGAAACTCGCAGAGGTCTGCGAGTTTTCTCATAAATACTTACTGCCCTCGCGGACGCTTAATGGCGACATGATGTCTTTGTGTTTTCCGATAAACTCCCGTGCCCAATCGGGATTTGTTTTGCTGTAATCGCGCAACGCCCAGCCGATAGCCTTGTTTATGAAAAATTCGGTCTGACCGAAATTATTAACAAGGATTTTTTCGAGCAACTGTGTGTCTGTCTTTTCTTTGCGGAGAAGCTGGTGGTCAATAGCTAATCTGCGAAGCCAGAAATTGTCGTCAGCACTCCATTCCAAGAGCGTATCGTTCACTTCGGGATACCGCAACGCAACAGCACCGACAATCACGTCAAGCCCGTCCACAGTATCCCACCACGATTTTGTAATGGCCAATTCACGGAGTTTCGGTATTTCCGATGGTGTAAACATCGAAGAGACCAAAGAAAGGCAGTCCATAGCCAGATATTGAAATTCCCGTTCCGGCTGACTCCAGCACTTGAAAATAAACTCCCAGTCAATGGATTTTTGCGCTTTCAGGAAGTCGCGGGAGAGTTTTTTCCGTTGCGGCGTTGGTATTCCGAGAAACGCGAATTGGTCGCGCATATACGCACTCATTTTAACGGCTTGTTCGGGGTTTGCCGCCGCGCGGAGTGTTTCAAAAATATCCATCGCTGTTTATATTCCTCCCTTGAAAACGCACGGTTTCGGCTCAATCGGGTAATCGCGAAAAGATTCATACGAGCCGTTCTT
>JAIRWH010000079.1 GCA_031253545.1 Oscillospiraceae bacterium | reverse complement strand
AACCCACGACTCTTGAAGCCTCCGCCGTTATCGCGGATAATAACGGTACGTGCGGAGCGGTGCCGGTTGGCGCAAGAGCGTGGAAATTCGCGCTGTGACCAACGGACAAAGCCGCGCCGTCAACAAATCAGCATCGCGTCGCCGAAGCTGTAAAACCTGTATTTTTCCCGAACCGCCTCGCCATACGCCGCCATCGCGCCGTCATATCCGGCAAAGGCGCACACGAGCATGAGCAGGGTGCTTTCCGGCAGATGGAAATTGGTGATAAGAGCGTCCACAAGGCGGAAAGTATACCCCGGGGTGATAAAGAGAGTGGTCTCGCCGCTCGCGCGCCCGCTCGCGGCGTATGATTCCAGCGCCCTGCACACGGTGGTGCCCGCCGCGAATACCCGCCCGCCGCTCTCGCGCGCGGCGGCCGCGCGCGAGAGCGTATCGGCGGGGACGGAGTAATATTCGCCGTGCATTCGGTGGTTTCCTATATCCTCCTCCGTCACGGGGCGAAACGTGTCCGTGCCGATATGGAGCGTTATCTCGCACACGGCGACGCCGCTTTGCCGGAGCGCGTCCAACAGCTCTTGCGTGAAGTGCAGCCCCGCCGTGGGGGCGGCGGCCGAGCCGCGCTCCTTGGCGTAGACCGTCTGGTAACGCTGCGGGTCGTCGAGCTTTTCGGTGATATACGGCGGCAGGGGAGTGTCGCCCTGCCGCTCCAACGCCTCGCTCACGCCGCTCTCGCACTCGAAACGCACCAGTTTTCCGTTTTTGCCCATGTCTTCGCATATTATCGCCGTCAATCCGCCGCCGAAGCAGACCGTGCCGCCGGTTTTCAAGCGCCTTCCCGGCTTTGCCAGCACTTCCCACATGTCGCCTTCGCGCTCGCGCAGCAGCAGAAACTCCGCCTCGCCGCCGGATAATCTGCGTCCGCGCAAACGCGCCGGCAGCACGCGGGTATTGTTCACCACAAGGCAATCGCCCGGCATAATGTATTCGGGTAAATCGTAAAAACGCCTGTGCTCAAACGCCCCGCCGCCCGACCTTCGCGCCACGAGCAGCCTGCTGTGGGCGCGCGCGGGCGCGGGGGTCTGCGCTATGAGTTCGCGCGGCAGGTCATAACGGAAAGCGGAGGTCTTCATTCACGCTTCGCCCGCGGTGACGTTTGCGCCTTTGTAATAAAAACGGATAATCTCATCGAAGGTAAAGCCCAGCTCGGCCATGCCGCGCGCGCCCCATTGGCTCATGCCCACGCTGTGGCCCCAGCCGCGCCCTTCCACGGTATACACCCCGTCTTCGGATGGCGTGGCCGGCAGCCCCATGACAAGGCCGTCGCCGTTAATCACGCGGAAAGCGTCGCCGAGCACCGCCTCGTAAATACTGCCGCCCTCGCCGATTACCCACACGCCGAAACCGCCGGTGAGGCGGGAGGCGGAGTCCGCCGAGCGCGCGTCTAAGGAAACAAGGCCGGACGTTATACGGAAACGCACGCTGTTCAGGCTCAAAAACGAGCGAACCCTGTCGCAGCGGGTAATCACCGTCTTCTTGCCGGAGGAATCCGTGAAGGTAATCTCATAGGCGTTGCCCATGTTGGTAAACTTGGAGACATAGAAGTTGACCACCCCCGAATTGGGGTAGCCCTTAGACGTGAGCAGCTGCGAAAGCGAGGCGTTGGTGAGCGTGAGCTGCCATATGCCGTTTGTGGCGGAGGAGAGGTTTTCGTAATCGTCGCGCACGCCGCGCAGATAAGGCATATACGCCGTCCAGACGTTTTCCACGTCTTCGCTCGCGCCGCCGTTGCTCGACGAGTAATATGTATGGCACACGGCCCCGTCGTAAGTCACATACATCCCGTATGTTTCGTCCACGGCCCTGTCGGAGTTCTCCGTGGCTCTGCGTGTGCCCCGGTATACCTGGCAGTGGGAATTGTTGCACAGGTCAAACCCGGAAGCCTTGTGGCGGCCCGTGTTGGCCGAGAGGTAGCTTTTCGCGGCAAGCGTCTGCGCTTTCAGCGCCTCCACATGCCAGCTCGCGCTCATCTCGTAAGGAATCACGCCCTTGCAATAATCCTGCATGCTGACCAAATTGCAGACCGTGATGTCGTTGCCTTCCATGCGCGCGTAGCGGAAATACCCGCAATATGTCTCGCCCTTGAATACCGCGGAGGGGCGAACCTGCCCCGTGATGTCGGGGGCTATGACGAGCGAATTGTCGGCGGAGGCGGAGTCGTATTGGAAGATAATGTCGTTGGTGCCGGTAAGCGCCACGGTAACGCAATATTGCGTGCCGGAGATTTTACCGCCGGAGGAGCTGCCGTAGCTGTTCATGCGGATATACCAAAGGTTTTTTACCCTGTCGTAGCTCACGAAGGCCATTTTGCCCTCGGCCCGCAGCCCGGCCGCCGCCGCCGCCGCCTCCGCCGCGTCGGAAAAACTCTTGCCGGTATTGTCGTGCCACGCGCCCACGAGTATGCCGCCGGAGGTGCCGTCCACATAGTTACCCGACGGGGTAACGCACACGTTGCGGTTCTTGAACACGGTAATCGCCGTAGCGGACGTGCGGGCCACCTCCGTGAACTCGTCGCCCGTCATATAACCGAAGCGGTAGCCGGAGCCGACGGCGTTCAGCAGATTGGCGGCGTTGAGCGCGGTGTCGCCGTAATACAGGCCGATACTCATGAGCGGGTTGGCTTTCGGCGCGGCGCGCACGGGCGAGTGCGAAAAACCCGCGACAAGCACAAACGCGGCGGCCAAAGCGATTCTGAGGGCGCGCGCCGCGCGGACGCGGGTATTCTTCGATGTTTTCATATTGCCCTCCGTGATGCCGGAAGCGTTGAATGAAACGCGGGGCGAAGATTTTGCGGCGTTCCCGTGATTGACAACGCGGCTCGCGCGTGGTACAATAACACGGCGATATGGATTATTGTAAACCATATTCGCGGCTTTTGCAATAGGGCGTTGCCGAAAAAGCAACGCCGCAAACCGAAAAATAACTCCGGGAGGAATACCGCTATGGACTTCAACGTGGGTGTGCTCGGCGCCACGGGCATGGTGGGTCAGCGTTTCGTCTCCCTGCTTGCCGGTCACCCCTGGTTTAAGGTGACTGTGGTGGCGGCGAGCGCGAAAAGCGCCGGCATGACGTATGAGGAAGCCGTGGAGAGCCGTTGGGCTATGTCCGCGCCCGTGCCGCCCGACGTGAAAAACCTCACGGTGCTCAACGCCTCCGACACCGCCGCCGTGGCCGCGGAGGTGGACTTCGTGTTTTGCGCCGTGGATATGAGCAAAGACGAAACGCGGAAATTGGAGGAAGCCTACGCGATACTGGAATGCCCCGTGGTGTCCAATAACTCCGCCCACCGCTCCACCCCGGATGTGCCCATGGTGCTGCCGGAGGTCAACGCGGAGCATTGCGCCGTGGTGGAGCACTTCCGCAAACGCCTCGGTATCTCGCGCGGGTTTATCGCCGTGAAGCCGAACTGTTCCCTGCAAAGCTATGTCCCCGCCTTACAGCCGCTCAGGGAATACGGGCCGGAGCGAATCCTGGCCTGCACCTATCAGGCCATCTCCGGCGCGGGCAAGACCTTCGGCACATGGCCGGATATGGCGGACAACATTATACCGTACATCGCCGGCGAGGAGGAAAAATCCGAAAATGAGCCGCTCAAGCTCTGGGGCACCTTGGCCGACGGCAAAATAATCCCCGCCGAGGGCATCGGTTTCACCACCCAGTGCATACGCGTACCCGTCACGGACGGTCACCTCGCGGCCGTGTTCGCCTCGTTTGAGCGTAAACCCGCCGTCGAAGACATAATCGGGCATTGGGAGGAATACCGGGGTGTGCCCCAAAAGCTCGCGCTCCCGTCCGCCCCGAAGAAACTGCTGCACTACTTTTCGCAAGACGACAGGCCGCAAGTCAAGACCGAGCGCGGCCTTGAGGGCGGCATGGCCGTGTCCGTGGGCAGGCTGCGCCCCGACAGCCAATACGACGTGAAGTTTGTGTGCCTCTCGCACAACACGGTGCGCGGCGCGGCCGGCGGCGCGATACTGCTTGCCGAGTTGCTGCGCGCGCAGGGTTATTTGGAGCCCCGATAAACCTGCCGGAAAGGATATGATATGCCGTGAAAAAACCCGTATTTGTCGGCTCGGCGGTGGCCATCGTCACCCCGTACAGGAAGGAACGCATTGACTTCGACAAAATGGCGGAGCTCATCGAGCACCAAATCGCCCACAAGACGGCCGCCATTGTGGTCAACGGCACCACGGGCGAGACTTCCACGCAATCTATCCCCGAACACTTGGCAAACATCGAGCATGTGGTTCATTGCGTGGCGGGGAGGGTGCCGGTCATAGCCGGCACAGGCTCCAACGACACAAAAGATGCCGTGACAATGAGCGTGCATGCCGAGCGTTTCGGCGCGGACGCGCTGCTCTTGGTGACCCCGTATTACAACAAAACCTCGCAGAAGGGTCTTGTGGCGCACTTCACGGAAATCGCGGACAAGGTAAATATTCCCGTCATACTGTACAACGTCCCCTCGCGCACGGGGCTGGGCTTTACCGCAGACACCTACGCGCGGCTTTCCACACACCCCAACATAGTCGGCGTGAAGGAAGCGTCGGGCGACTTCACGCTCATTGCCAAGACGCGCTCGGTCTGCCCGGAGGATTTCTGCGTTTGGTCCGGCAACGACGACCAGACCGTGCCCATCATGTCGCTCGGCGGCAAGGGCGTTATCTCCGTGGCGGCCAACATTATCCCGCGCGTCATGGCGGATATGACGGAGCATTACCTCGCCGGCCGCGTGCGGGAGGCGGCGGATTTGCAAATCCGCTACTTCGAGCTTTGCAACGCGCTGTTTATGGACGTAAACCCCATACCGGTGAAGACGGCCATGAATATCCTGGGTTACGACGTGGGCGTGTTGCGTATGCCGCTCATAGACATGGAGCCGCCGCAGACGGAGAAGCTCAAAGCCGCCCTCAGAGGTGCCGGGCTGTTGCCCGCGCAAGACAGCCCATGCTGAACATCGTGCTGCGCGGCTGCAACGGCCGCATGGGCAGCGCCGTGTCGGAGCTGTGCCTTTCCCGCCGCGACGTTTCCGTTGTGGCGGGTATAGACATAGACAGGCAGGAGCGGTTCGGCTACCCCGTATACGCCGACCCGCTAGACTTTCCGGGCACGGCGGATGTGGCGGTGGATTTTTCCACCCCCCGCAAACTCGACGAAATGCTCGACTTCTGCATACGCCGCGACACGCCCCTTGTGCTCGCCACCACGGGGCTGTCCGAGTCGCTGCAAAACTATGTGCGCGTCACGGCGCAGCGCGTGGCGGTATTTCAGTCCAGCAATTTCTCGCTCGGCGTGAGCCTGCTCACGGAGCTTGCGGCAAAGGCGGCGAAGGTGCTGGGCGAAGGTTACGACATAGAAATCGTGGAACGCCACCATAACGCCAAACGCGACGCCCCAAGCGGCACAGCCCTGACCCTGCTTGAGGCCGTGTCGTCCGCCCTGCCCTACGAACCCTTGCCCGTATACGGCAGGCACGGGCCGGACTGCCCGCGCTCGCCGCGCGACATCGGCATCCACGCCCTGCGCGGGGGCTCCGTGGTGGGGCAGCACGACATTATCTTCGCGGGGCGGCGCGAGACGCTCACCATCTCCCACGCGGCCGCCTCGCGCGAGGTGTTCGCCGAGGGCGCGCTTAAAGCGGCCGCCTTCATCGCGCGCAAAGCGCCGGGGCTTTACGCCATGAAAGACCTGTTGCGCGGGGAGACCAACGCATGACGGTGGCCGGCATAGACACGCACTATGTCAAAACGGGTGCCGGCCCGTGCGTGCTCTTCCTGCACGGTTGGGGAGTGGGCGCGGAAGCGTATGCCCCGCTGCTCGAGCGCCTTGCCACGCGCTACACGGTCATAGCGCCCGACCTGCCGGGGTTCGGCAAAACGCCGGAGCCGCCGCGGGTGTGGGGCTTGGAGGAATACGGGGCGTTTGTGCTCGCGTTCATACGCGAAGCGGGCGAAGCGCCGGTATTCGCGCTCGGCCACTCCAACGGCGGGCGCGTTTTGCTGTATATGGCGGGCAAACTCGGCCAAAGTTTCGCGCCGCGCCGCATGGCGCTCTTGCACCCCGCCGGCGTGAAGACGCGCAAAAAGCCGCAAGTATACGCGAAAATATACGCCTACAAATTGGCGAAGGCGCTGTTGCGCCCGTTTCCCCGCGCGTGGGAATCGTTCACGGCTTCTCGCGGCTCCGCCGACTATAAAAACGCCTCGCCCCTCATGCGCGGCGTTTTGAGCAAGCTGCTCAAAAGCGACGTTTCGGGCTGCCTCAAACACATCGCCGCGCCCACTTTGCTCATTTGGGGCAAAGGCGACACGGCCGTGCCACGCGGCGCGGTGCTGACCATGCAAAGGCGCATACCCGACGCGGGGCTTGTGACGCTCGACGGCGGCCATTGGGCTTTCTTAGAGCAGCTCGCCCTCACCGAAAGGGTATTGCGCTCGTTTTTCGGGGAGGCGGAGCCGTGAACCTTTGGGTTATCGCGGCGCAGGCGGCCGTCGTCGCCGTTTCGGCGCTTTCCGCGCCGCGCTATATCCACATGCTGCAGCTTTCCTCCTATCAGGCAAACGGCTACTTCCGCCGTTTGCGCGAGGGCGGCCTGTTCACCGTATTTGCCAAACGGAGGGGTAAGGCGAAGAAGCCGCTGAAATACACCGCCCGCGCCGTGCGCCTGCTGTGCGCGCACATTCTGCTGACCTGCTGCCTCTCGTTTGCCGTTTGGCTGCCGTATGCCCTGTGGCTCACCGCCCCCGCGGCGGCGCTCGTCGCCTGCTCGCCCCTTCCCGCCGCCTTTGCCAACATCGTCACGCTGCCTTTGCAAAGCGCCGTGAACGCCCGCTACATCCGCAGCGCGAAAAAAATACTGCGCTCGCTGCCGAACCTTCTCGTCATCGGCGTTACGGGCAGTTACGGCAAAACCTCCGTAAAACACATACTGGCGAAGTTGCTGTCGGTGCGCCACAACGTCTTTGCCACGCCGGGCAGCTACAACACCGCGTTGGGTGTGGTGAGGGCAATACGCGAAGGGCTGAGGGCCGAGCACGAGGTCTTCGTGTGCGAAATGGGCGCGCGGCATATCGGCGACATCAGGAAAATAACGGACATAGCGCGCCCGCGTTTCGGTGTCATTACCTCCGTGGCCCCGCAACACTTGGAGACTTTTCGCACCGTTGAGAATATTGCCGACACCAAGTTTGAGCTTGTCCGGGCGTTGGGCGAAGGGGGCAGGGCGTTCCTGTGCGCCGACTATGAGCACATCAGGGCCCGCGCCCCGGCCTCCGCCGTCACATTCGGGCTTATGGCGGAATATTCGCCCGATTACTTAGCCTCGGACATAGAGGCCGACTCCGGCGGCACGCGCTTCACGGTGCGCGCGAGGGACGGCCAAACGCAACAATACCGCACGTCGCTGCTTGGGCGGCACCAAGTGGGCAACATACTGGCGGCAATCGCCGTGGCGCACACCATGGGGCTGCCGCTCGCCAAGCTCGCGGGGGCGGTGCGCGGCCTGCAACCCGTGCCGCACCGCTTGCAGCTCATTGCGGGCGGCAGGCTCACCATAATTGACGATGCCTACAACTCCAACCCCGCCGGAGCCGAAGCCGCCCTTGACGTGCTTGCCATGTTCCCCGGCGTGAAGGTGCTCGTAACGCCGGGCATGGTGGAGCTGGGCGAGCGCGAATACGAGCTGAACAAAGCCTTCGGCCTTCACGCCTCTCGCGTGTGCCAATACGCGGCCCTGGTGGGCAAACGGCGCACCGCCCCGATTGCCGAAGGGCTGCAAAGCCTTCCCGGCGGCAGGGTGGCGGCGTTTGACACCCTCGGCGAGGCCATGACGTGGGTGTGCGCGCTGGAGGGGGACAAACCGCTGTATGTGCTGCTTGAAAACGACCTGCCCGATAATTATGTGTAAATTAAGGAGGGGACCGTTGGCATGAAACCGCCGAAAAGACGCTTACTGCTCCCGCTCACGGCGCTCGCGTTGCTCTGCGCCTGCGCCCGCCCCGCGTCGCCCTCGCCCGTCTCGCCGCTCACGCCCTCGCCCTCGCCCGTCACGCCGTCCCAAAGCGGCCTGCCCGCCGCGCCTGCGGGCGGCGCTTTTACCGTGACGTTCGATTACGTAAAGCAAAGCGGGAGCGCGAGCAATCAGTTTGCCGTATGGTTTGAGGATTCGGGCGGCAACCACGTAAAGACGCTCTACGCCACGCGCTACACGGCCGGCGGCGGCTACAGGGCAAGGCCCGACTCCTTAGCCCTCTGGGTGGCGCGCTCCGGTCTTGCGTCCATGCCCCGCTCGGAGGTAGACGCGATTTCCGGGGCCACCCCGCAAACGGGCGCGCTCATCTATGTGTGGGAAGACGCGCCGCCCGGCATATACACGCTCCGCGTGGAGGGCACGCTGCGATGGAAAAACTTTGTGCTGTATACCGCCGTGTTCGACACGAGCGCCGGCGCCGCCGACATTTCGCCCTCGCCCGAATACACTTACGCCGCCTCCGGCTCGCAGCGGGC
>JAIRWH010000096.1 GCA_031253545.1 Oscillospiraceae bacterium | reverse complement strand
GCCCGCCCCCCGGCGCCGGGGCGGCGCGCCGGGCCGCGGGGGGGCTCGGGGGTAGTGGTGAGTTGTCAGCGGACGAGAGCGCGGAGGAGCGGGTGTGCTTGCGGGTGGCTAAGCGTGGTATTGCGGGGGATTACTCGGATTGGAAGGGGATACCGTGTAATAGCCGGAAGCAACCGTTGCCGTATATGATGTACTGTTTGCGTAGCTGCTTGTTTGTGTGAAATTCGCTCCACTTGGCGCACCGCCCTTTACGGTACAGCTTGTGCAATGATTTATTGTGACATTGATTGTGGCTGTGGTGGTGGTAGTATGTTTCAAGACGAATGTAACACCGTTTGATTGATTGTTGCTTATGGTTACTGATTTGTTTGTGCCGCCTACCCATTCATGCCCCGACGGGGCGCTCGGAGCGTTGATTGTGTATGTGCCGTTGTTCGCTTCGGCGCTATATGACGGATTTGCCCCGCTCCCCCTTTCGAACGACAGGCCGGGTGTGGAACTTGGCGAACCGCAGTCAATATTGTTTTGGGCGAGATTGCAATTATTGCATGAATACGATACTGTAATTTTGGGTTTTTGCGATACTAACGTAACACCGTTTAACACCGCCGCTAAATCTATCGAACAAGGTGTTGAGGGATTGTCTTTATACTGTTTGATTAGCGAGCTTATATTATTGTTAGCGGTAGTGATAGCGGTGCTGTACTGTGATTGATTAGCAAGAATCTGCGCGACTGTGCTGTCATAACTCCAGTTACTGAGCGAGGCGCTGCCTGTAAACGCAGGAAGCGGGCTTTGTGCGCCATTGGGACCGTCGATTTCATCTATTTTTTCCCAAAAAGAACCGTCTCTATAATAGCCATTATACTCCCCTTCGCCTGCAACTCCAGTTACACCATCTAAGCCCGTATAATTAATAGTATATTTAATTTTCCCCGCAGTACCGGAATATGTGAAAGTATATGATATGGTAAATTTATAGTAAGGGCTATTGAACTTTATGGTAGAATTCCCGTATGCCTCTATCTCTGCGATTGTGGCTACATCCGGCATTCTTTCATAATCTTCTACCCAGCCCGTAACATACCAAGTGTATCTACCTACCGGGCTAACGACATCCGGCCAACTGACAATGCCCGTACTTCTTTTTGTTAGTTTGGCACTAGACAAGTGCAATTCACTATTTGGCAACGAGGAAGCCCAAGTATTGTCCATCTTCCAACAATGGTATTGCCCCGTGCGCGACGGGGGAGGGGTATATCCCGTATGTCCCGTTATTGTAAATGGATTCGCCGATGTTTCCGCATTAAATACTATGCCCATAACATTTATGAGCATTATAGCGGTCAACGCTATGCTTGCCGCTTTTTTCACTATTTTTGCCAACATTGTTTTGCCCTCCTTTGTTTTTGATGTTTGTGATACCTTGCAAGAGAACGCACAACAACTCCCTTATGTCTAAGACATAAGGGAGTTGTTGTGTTATGATACTTTTTGCTTTAGTTAGATTATTTGATTTCCGGATATCGAAAATTCTGTCATGAATTCTGATTCGCCGGGGTTGATTTCTTCGCTAAGTAATCTAGCACGTTGTACAACAAAATCGTTGTGTTCATCTATTGTAAATGTATAGCAATAAGGTATGCTGTTCAATTCTGCTATAATAAGTATTTGTTCTTCCTCGTTATATCTTAGAAAAGGAAACATTGCAAGAAGTTCAGCCGTATATGCACGGGCAGTAATTATTTCAATCGTTGGCATTTTTACGTTTAGAAGATTAATATACATAAAGTTTCTGCCTGTCTGTTTTTCAGCCCACGCTCTAACATCAAAGCTACTTGGGTCTCCCAATATACTGAAATCGAAATCATCCCTATCATTATTAATGTAATCCCGTATTAGTGCACTACTCTTTGTACTGCCTATACTATGTCCGTTAATTTTGTATCGGTAGTCACTTGCAAAGTAGCTTTCCCAATCAAGGTTATCAAACAATGTGGCTATATCCCTGACGTGCTTATGCTTGGAGGCAAACATACCCATATATTTATCATATTGGTATTCAAACTTATTATAGAGAATATCATACAATATATCTTCGTTCAGTTCAATGCCATATACGTCGTATAATTCCGCAAAGTTTCTTTCGTTAAACTCTTTTAATTGTTCGAAACTTTTTTCGTTAAGCATAAAACTATCTATTAGAGCATCACCGTAGCCGATTTTTCTGCTCCTTGGGTCTTCCGTCAATGTAGACTGCGCCCTAAACTTGCCGTCCTTCGAGAGGGCGGGGTCTATGGACGGAGAAGGCTCGGCTTCCGACGGCGACGGTGAGGGGGAGGGCGAGGGGGAATCGCTTGGCGATGCCGGGTTGCTCGGCGTGGATTGCGAGGGCGAGGGGGAAGCGGCGGGGGCGCTTGGGGACGGGGAGGAACCGCCCGCGCAGGCGGCGAGGGCAAGCAACAAGGAGAGGATAAGGGCGAATATGACGGTCTTTTTCATTGTAAGGTACCTTCTTTCATACAATTTGGGTATGACTGTAAAGAGTGTAGCATAAGGGCGTGGGGATTGTCAAGGGGGGAGGGGGGAGTTACGGCGGGCGGTTGAGGACAACCGCCCTTACGAGGACGGGGTGCGCGGAGCTTCGCCGCGCAATCAAGATTGACTTGCCCGCGCCGGTTGGTGTATACTGTTACCGTTATGCGTAAGATTCTGTTTCGCTTCCTCTACCGCGTATTCTGCGGCTTCTTCTTAGGCCTGAGCGTGTTCGCCCCGGGCTTGAGCGGGAGCGTGGTGGCCATTGGCATGGGCGTGTACCAAGACTTGTTGCGCGTTATCGCGAACCCTTTCAGGGATTTTCGCAAAAACGCGGTGTTTTGCGCCCCGCTGCTCGTGGGCGCGGCCGTCGCCGCCGTGCTGTTCGCATTGTCTTTCGGCTATCTGTTTGAGGCGCACGAAAAGCTCACTTCGTTTTTGTTTATAGGCCTGATAGCCGGCAACCTCCCGGCGGTATTCGGGGAGATGGGGGCAAGCAAACCCGCAAAGCGCCATTTGCTCACGGCGGCGGCGGTGGGGTTGGCGGTGGCGGCCTTTGGGTTGCTCGTGCCGGCGCAACCCGTAGGCGAAACGGGCGTATTTTCGCCCGCGCCGCTGTTTGCGTTGGGCGGTTTTGCCGGCGGGGTGAGCGCGCTCGTGCCGGGTATGAGCGTTTCGTTGGTGCTTATGCTCATGAAGCTGTATGGCCAGCTACTGCACATAGCGAACGAAATAATGCGTATGCGGTTCACCTATTTGCCGCTGTTCGCGCTGTTTACCTTGTGCGCCGTGGTCGGGCTTATGGCCGTGTCCGCGTTGCTGCGCCTTGTTTTTGCCAAGTGCCCGGCTTACGCCTACGCCGTGGTGCTCGGGTTTATCGTCGGTTCGCTCGCGACCGTGACGATACAGGCCCTAAATATGCCCGGCGGCGGCGGTTTTTCGCCCCTTGCGGCGGCGGCGCTGTGCGCGGGGGGCTTTGCCGCGGGCCTGCTGTTTACGGGGCTGAAAAGGGTGATGACGGGGAAAGAAACGGAGGCGGGGAAATGAAACGCAACGGGGTGAAGGCTGTCGGCGCGCCCGCGAGCGGAGCCGCGACTGCGGCGGACAAAACAAGAACCATTCGCCGCGCCGCCGTGACGGCCGCCTCGGTCAACGCCGTTCTCGCCGCGTTAAAAATCACGACGGGATTGTATGCGGGCAGCGGGGCGCTCGTGGGCGATGGCATTGATTCCGTTGGGGATGTGCTGATTTCCGCGGTCACACTGTTTGTGGTGGGCGTAATATCAAAGCCCGCCGACGCGGAGCACCCGTGGGGTCACGGGCGGGCGGAGACCGTGGCCACGGCGTTTTTGTCGTTCCTCATATTCTTCATGGGCGCGGAAATCATCATCAGCGCGGTAAGGGCGCTGATGAGCGGCGAGAACCTCGACACACCGGGAGCGGCCGCCGCGGCGGCGGCCGGGGTGTCTGTCGCCTGCAAGCTGCTGTTGGCGCTCAACCAGTACTTCTTGGGAAAAAAGGCCGACTCGCCGTTGCTGAAGGCAAACGCAAAAAACATGGCAGGCGACGTGATGGTGTCTGTGGGGGTACTCGCCGGTCTCGGCGTGTCGGCGCTCACGGGCTCGGCTCACGCGGACGCGGCGGTGGAGGTTGCAATCGGCCTATGGATAACCGGAACCGCCGTGGGGATATTTCGCGAGGCAAATATGGAGCTCATGGACGGCGGCGGTGGCATGGCGCAATACCGCGTAATCTTGGAGGCCGTGGAAGCCACAGAGGGCGCGGATAACCCGCACAGGGCGCGGATGAGGAAAATCGCGGGGTTTTGGGACATTGACCTTGACATAGAGGTAGACCCCGGGCTTGCCGTGTCGGAAGCCCACGCCATAGCCTGCCGCGTGGAAGCCGAGATAAAGAAACGGTTAGAGCATGTATACGACATAATGGTACACATAGAGCCGCGTGGGGACAAGTCCGCGGAAACATACGGCTTGGACGAGGGGGATATGGAGGATATGCTCACCGGGGAAGAATAACGCGCCCCTTTTTCCCGTAATCCGGCGGGTTTCTTTACCCGCAGCGCGTATTACACCACCAAACGCCCCGCCCGCGCAATACGCGCCGCGCTAACGGGAAATCCCTATTTGCGACTCCGCGCAGGCGTGATACAATGGGCGCGGGCTGCCCGGAACGGCGGTGCCGGGCGGAGGAGGACATCAGGAGGGCTCTCAAGTATGCGTCGTGGACGGCAAGCGAGCAAACGCTTGCCTGTGAGGGCGCGTGATGAGATTCTCGGCGGATATGCGCGGATTCGCCGTCTGCCGGTAGCGACAGAATAACCATGACTGTTTCATTGGGGTGTAATAATATGTACTGGTATATCGTTGGTTGCGCCTGCGTCGTAATATCGCTGTCGGATTATTTTTCCCGTCGCCACAAGATGAACAACAGCATAGAGGTTGACGCGGACGTGCTGAGGGTTGAGGAAGAGTACATGGGCTTCGGGGAGGGGGATGAATATCATGTCGTCCTTCGGTATGCCGTGGGCGGGCGCCAATACGAGAAGAGGGTCTTTCTCGGAGGCTCGATGACGGCCAATATGAGAAAAACCTATGAGCCGGGGAGCGTTTGCCGCATATACTGCTATATCAAAAACCCCCGGAAGATTGTATTGCCCGATTCGGTCAAGGCATTTTTCCTGATAGACATCCTGTTCATGGCGGCAGGGATATTTGCCGTCTGCCGCCAAGCGTTTTCCTGACAATCAGCCTGCCGCGGCGGTATAAGCAAACGCCCCGCCCGCGCTTGTACGGCGCGTCAATGGCGCGGGCGGTTTTCTCTTGCGCGCGCGCCGCGTTTGTGATATAATCGCAAAAAACCGCGAAAGGGGTATGTCGTAATGGGATTGATTAAGGCCGCCGCCGGCGCCGTGGGCGGAGTGCTCGCCGACCAGTGGAAGGAATACTTTTACTGCGAGGCTCTGAGCGCCAACGTGTTGGTGTCGAAAGGCGCAAAGCGCGTTTCCGGCCGTTCGAGCAACACCAAGGGCGAGGAAAACATCATCACCACCGGCTCGGTCATCGCCGTGGCGGACGGTCAGTGCATGATTGTGGTGGAGCAGGGCAGGGTGCTCGACGTGTGCGCCGAACCCGGCGCTTTCACATTCAGCGCGGGGGGCGAGCCGTCGCTGTTCGCCGGCGCGGGTCTCGGCGCGGGGGCGCTCGGCTCGCTCAAAAGCGCCTGGGACCGTTTCAAGTTCGGCGGCAGCCCCGGCAAAGACACGCGCGTGTATTACTTCAACACAAAAGAGGTGCCGGGCAACAAATACGGCACCCCCTCCCCCGTGCCGTTCCGCGTGGTGGATACTCGCATCGGCCTTGACCTCGACATCTCAATCCGTTGCTCCGGCGAATACAGCTACCAGCTGCAAAACCCCATACTCTTCTATACCAACGTATGCGGCAACGTGGAAGCCGACTACACGCGCGACAAGATAGACAGCCAGATTAAGTCCGAGCTTATCTCCGCCCTGCGCCCCGCGCTCGCCAAAATCTCCGCCCTCGGCATACGCTATTCGGAGCTGCCGCTCCACGAGGAGCAGCTGCGCGACACGCTCAACGAGCTGATGAGCGAAAAGTGGCGCAACCTGCGCGGCATAGAGATGGTTTCCTTCACCATGCCCAACGCCGCCATCTCCGACGAGGACCTCCAAAGGATTACAAAATGGCAGGAGAAGGCCATGCTCACCAACCCCGCAATGGCGGCCGCCACCCTTGTGGGCGCTCAGGCCGACGCGATGCTCGCCGCGGCCAACAACGAAGGCGGCGCGATGATGGGTTTCATGGGTCTGGGCATGGCGCAGGCGGCGGGCGGCATGAACGCCCAAAGCCTCTTCCAAATGGGTCAGCCCGTGCCCCCGCCGCAGCAAGCCGCGGCCCCCGCCGCACCGCCCGCTCCCGCAGCCCCCGCGGCGGCGGGCTGGCAATGCGCCTGCGGCGCTCTCAACCAAGGCAAGTTTTGCTCGGAGTGCGCCAAGCCCAAGCCGAAGGGCGCGCCGCTCTACCGTTGCGACAAATGCGGTTTTGTGCCGCCGGACCCGCTCTCTCCGCCGAAGTTCTGCCCCGAATGCGGCGACGCGTTCGACGACAAAGACACCGTGTGACCTATGAACGCTCAAGTTACTAACTACACCTGCCCCAACTGCTTGGGCACATTGCGATTCGGCAGCGGTTCGGGCAAGATAGAGTGCGACCATTGCGGCACAACCTTCGAACTTTCCGTCATAGAGCAGCTCTATGCCGACAAGGAGGAGGCCGCCGCCTCGGCCGGCACGGAGCCGCGCTGGGACCTCACCCACACGGAGGGCTTCACCGAGGAGGAAGCGCAAACCATGAAGGGCTACACCTGCCCGTCGTGCCTTGCCGCCCTCATCTGCCACAGCACCACGGCGGCCACCTCCTGCCCCTACTGCGGCAACCCCACGGTGGTGCCCGGGCAGCTCTCCGGCGAACTGAAGCCCGATTACGTCATACCATTTAAGCACGACAAAACAGCCGCCGAAAAGGCGCTCGCGGGGTATTACAAGGGTAAAAAGTTCCTGCCGCGCGGCTTTGCGAGCACATCGCACATCGAGGAGGTCAAGGGGGTCTACACGCCGTTTTGGCTCTTCGACGCGAACACCGACGCGTATATACGCTACAAGGCCAAGCAAGAGCGCACATATCGCCAGGGCGACTACGAGATTACCGAAACAAAGCATTACCGCGTCACGCGCGAAGGCTCGGTGGCGTTCCAAAAGGTGCCGGCCGACGGCTCCAAGAATATCCCCGACGCGCACATGGATTCCGTGGAACCCTTCAAATACGAAGAATTGAAGCCCTTCTCCACGGCGTACCTGCCCGGCTTCATGGCGGAAAAATACGACGAAGATGCCGCCGCCGTGGCGCCGCGCGTGAACACGCGCATCAAAACCAGCACGGAAAGGAAGTTCGCCGAGACGGTGAAGGGCTACACCTCTTTCAGCGTGGAGCACTCCACTATCAATCTGCAAGAGAACGCCGTCTACTATTCGCTCATGCCCATCTGGTTGCTCACCTCAAGGTGGAAAGGCGCAAACTACCTCTTTGCCGTAAACGGGCAGACGGGCAAATTGGCCGGCGACCTGCCTGTGTCAAGGGGCAAGTTCTGGGCCTGGTTCTTCGCCCTGTTCCTCATCGTTTCCGCCGTGCTCGCCCCCGTGTTGTACCTGCTCGCGGGCGATATGTTTTTCATTATCGGCGGCATGGTGTTCGCGTTGCTGTTCGCGCTCATACTGTGCCTTATATGGAGGGGGCAGATGAAGACGGCGGTGACCGCGAGGGCGGCGGATAACTACATACCCCCGGGCGGTTTCAAGCTGCGCAATTCCGACGACAAGTACCTATACACCTCCACCACGAAGAGGAAGGTCAATACCGCGAATACCGCGAAAGGTTGACGGGCGCGGTCGCGGCTAACCGCCGATTATCCACATGGCCGGGCGCACACCGCGCCCGCCCCGGTATACGCCGTCGCCGTAGACCTGCACGTCGCCGTCGCCGTAGACTATGGCGGCGTAGTCGGCGTTGCCGCCGGGCGAGCGCAGCCACCATGTACACGGTGTGCCCTCCGGCGCGCCCCAGGGTGTCGGGCGCGCCGAGTACGCCACGCGCGCGCGGTCATACGCGTCGGAAAAACCGCCGGTCACATACATCTCCGGCGAGGGCGCGGGCAGTTGCCCGCCGTTGCCGAAGTAGCGCAACGCCTCTTCTATCGAAAGCAGGAAGATACGGTCGCGCGTGTCATTGCCGCCTCGCGGCGCCCATTCGCTCCCCTCGTATTCGGCGTAATACCACGGGTTATTTTTGTTTTCAATATTCGTTTCGCGTATTCTCCCCCTGTCCGTTTCGGAAAAGCTCATGTAAAACTCTCCGTTGAGCCAGGTTCGCAGGTCGCTTTGTTCCCATGTCACAAAGTCAAACACATCGTGGTAAGGACGAAACTCAATTACCTCGTCCGTGATGATGAGTGTCATGTTGTCGTTTTTGTCAATGACACGCCACACATAAGCCCCGAATGTCAGCGTTTCGCCTGTCTCCGCAGGCGGCGGCACGCCGTCCGACGAAGCTCCGGGGGCGGGTTCGTCTGCGCTCGCGGGCGGAGACACGGGCGGAGACACGGGCGGGGAAACCGGCGGCGCGGAAGTGGAGACGGGTGGGGTGACGGTGTGCGCGCCTAGCGAAGGCGAAGAAGCGGTGCCGCCGGAAGGCGAGCGCCCGCACCCCGTGAGCGCCGTTAATATAACAATTAGTGATATACAGCGGACAACCAAACAATCAACCCCCCGCTCCGAGAGAGCGATTACAGCATAGCAGAGAACGGCATCTAAAGCAAGTGTTCCGACGGATTGCAAAGAATTGGCGCTAAACGGTCCACGGCCGGACGGGGGACGAGGGGCGATAAATCGGATTCGACATAGGGTCAAAAACCTTGAAACACCCGAAGAGGTGTGTTATACTCAAACAGGTGAACGCGCGATACTCCCGGCAAAGCGCGCGGCGTTCTGTTCCGTGCCGGGTGCGCGCCCGGCACATAAACGAAAAGGGATGGTGCAAGCGATGAAAAAACTGTTTTTGGGCGTGGCGGTGTGCGCGCCGGTTCTCGCAATCGGCGGTTCGCTCCTGCTCTTCGCGCCGCAAGGCAGTCTGACCGCCTATGCCTGCGAGGTTCCCTCCTGCGAAAAACCCGCGAGCCACACGCACGATGTCTGCGCCCTTGAAGGTTGCGCGTTGCCCGATTACCACAGGCACGGCGGCGTTATCTACTTTGCCCACTTTGCCCTCGACGGTCATTACTACCACATCGCCGCGCCTACGGTATCCGCCGCGCCGCCTCCGCCGCCAACCTCGCCCTCGCTTTCGCCTTCGCTTTCGCTTTCGTCTTCACCCTCGCCCTCGCTTTCGCCTTCGCCGGAAGGTATACCCTCCGCCGTATCGCCCGCGTATGTGTGTGACATTGATGCCTGCCCCATCGCCCAAGAGCACGGCCACGCGCTGTGCGCGTTGCCGGGTTGCGCCGTGACGAACGGTCATGGGCACGGCGGCACCTATTATTACGGCCACCGCGGCGGCGACGGCCATGCGTACCACACCTGCGGCGTGAGCGGCTGCGACATTGCCGCGAGCCACGCGCACGGCCACGCGCGCGACGGCGGCCACCACGGGCGCGGGCATCATTGACCCTTGGCCGCGCGCGGGGTCGCGGCGTTTGTGAATACCGCCGCGCGCTTATTCGGGAGGATGATATGGACACTGACAAAAAAGGCGCCGTGCTTATCTGCGAGGACGACAGGTTGAACCAGCGGATTATAAGCCATATACTGGGCGAGGATTACACGCTGCACATCTGCGACGACGGCGAGAGCGCCTTGGAGCAAGCGGCCCGCCTGCTCCCGGACTTGATATTGCTCGACATCGTGCTGCCCGGCATAGACGGCTTTCAGGTACTCGCCGCGCTGAAAGAATCCGATGCCACTGCGGATATACCCGTTGTCTTCATGTCGGGTTTAGACGGCGGCGAAGACATAGAGAAGGGGTTCGCGCTGCGAGCCGACGATTTTATGGCAAAACCCGTGAACGAGCATATACTGCGGCACAGGGTAAGCCGCGAGTTTCAGTTTATCAATCAAAGGAAACTCATAGAGCGGCTCAAAGGCGTAATTACCGAGATGAAGGGCAAGGCGTAAGCCGCGCCGAAAGCCGGGAAGAAAAGGGGTAACCGATTACAATGGACGACCAACTGCGCGCGTTGCGCCACAGCGCGTCCCATATCCTCGCGCAAGCCGTGACGCGCCTTTACCCGGACGCGAAGCTCGCCATAGGGCCCGCCATAGAGCAGGGCTTCTATTACGACTTCGACGTGGAAAAGCCGTTTACGCCGGAGGACCTCGAAGCCATCGAGGCCGAGATGAAGGTAATCGCGCGTGAAAGGTACCGCATCGAACGCTTTGAGCTGCCACGCGAGCAGGCCTTGGAGACCGTGCGTTCCCAACCGTATAAGCGGGAGCTGATTTGCGCCCTGCCGGAGGGCGAACCCATCAGCTTCTATAAGCAGGGCGAGTTTACCGACTTGTGCGCCGGGCCGCATGTGGACCACACGGGCAGGGTTAAGGTGTTTAAGCTCACAAGCGCCACGGCCGCCTACTGGCGCGGCGACGCGCGCAACCAAACGCTCTGCCGCGTATACGGCACGGCGTTTTTCACCAAAGAGGAGCTGCAAGCGCACCTTACCGCCCTGGAGGAAGCGGCAAAGCGCGACCACCGCAAGCTCGGCCGCGAACTGGACCTGTTCGCGCTGTACGACGAAGGGCCGGGCTTCCCCTTCTTTTTCCCGAAAGGCATGATACTGCGCAACGAACTGTTGGCCTTCTGGCGGCAGGAGCACAAAAGGGCGGGCTATGAGGAAATCAGCACCCCGCTCATACTGCGCGAGGAATTGTGGCACCGCTCCGGCCATTGGGAGCATTACAAAGACAATATGTACTTCACAAACATAGATGATTCGGGCTTTGTAATCAAACCCATGAACTGCCCCGGCGGTATGCTCGCCTATAAGCGGCGTATGTGGAGCTACCGCGAGCTGCCCGTGCGCATGGCGGAGCTGGGCGTGGTGCATAGGCATGAGCTGTCCGGCGCGCTCCACGGCTTAATGCGCGTGAGGAGCTTCACGCAAGACGACGCGCACCTGTATATGACGCCGGAGCAGATACCCTCGGAGATTGTGGGCGTTATCGAGCTTGTGGACCGCATATACAAGGTGTTCGGCTTTGAGTACCGCGTGGAGCTTTCCACGCGCCCGGAAAGCTACATGGGCGAGATTGCCACATGGGATAAAGCCGAGCGAATACTTGAAGACGCCCTTATCGCAAAGAGCGTCAACTATCGCGTGAACCCCGGCGACGGCGCGTTTTACGGCCCGAAGATAGACTTCCACCTTGTGGACAGCCTCGGCCGTTCCTGGCAATGCGCCACTTTGCAGTTGGACTTCCAGATGCCGGAATGTTTCGAGTTGGAATATATCGGCCCGGACGGCGCGGCGCACCGCCCCGTGATGATTCACCGCACGGTACTCGGCTCACTTGAGCGCTTCATCGGCATACTCACGGAGCATTACGCCGGGGCGTTTCCGCTTCGGTTCTCGCCCGTGCAGGCAATCGTGCTGCCCCTCACGGACAGGCACGCCGAATACGCGCGCGATGTCTTTGCCGCGTTGCAAGACGCGGGATTCCGCGCGGAGCTTGACGCGCGGAGCGAGAAAATCGGCTACAAGATACGGCAGGCGCAAGTGCAGAAGATACCCTATATGCTCGTGCTCGGCGACAAAGAGGAAGAAAACGGTACTGTGGCCGTGCGTTCGCGCTCCGGGGGCGACCTCGGCGCCATGAAGTGCTGCGAGTTTATGGAAAAGATGAGGCAAGAGCTGAATATAACGTGACGGGCGAGGGGTTTTCGGTATCGGCAGGGTCAGCTTCTGCGCGCGTCAAGCTCGCGCAGGAACAGTTGCTCGTCGAAGGGCATTGCCACGGTCTCGCCCAACCACGCGGACAGGTACATGGCGTTAGCGAGCAGCAGGCTGTCTAAGCCTTCCGCGCCCTCGGCCACAAGCTCTTCGCCGCGCAGCACCGCGCCCGCGAACGCTTTCAGCACACCTATGTGCTGCCCGTTTTCGCCGTCGGTCTCCACGTCATAGACCGTGTGCGCCGGGGTGCCCTGCGACGTTTTGCAAAACTCCCGCTCGCTCGTGTCGAGCTTCCACGCCGTGAGCTTATCGTTTTCGCACACCAACTTGCCCATGTCGAAGGTTATCTCAAAACGGTTGGTGCCGGGCGCGTCGCCCGTGGTGGTGACGAATACGCCCGTGGCTCCGTTGGGGTATTCTAAGTAGGCGGTCACGTCGTCTTCCACCTCAATGGCGTGCCATTTGCCCACATGGCAAAACGCCCTGACGGCGGAAGGCTTGCCGCATATCCATTGCAGCAGGTCCAATTGGTGCGGCGCTTGGTTGAGCAACACGCCTCCGCCCTCGCCGCGCCATGTGGCGCGCCACGCGCCCTGGTCGTAATAGCGCTGTGTGCGGTACCAGTCGGTGATTATCCAGTTCACGCGCTTAATCGCGCCCATTTGCCCGCTTCGGGCAATTTCGCGCATTTTCCTGTATATGCAGTTCGTGCGCTGGTTAAACATCATGCCAAACACCTTGCCGCTCTTTTCCGCCGCCGCGTTCATATCGCGCGCTTGCAGCGAATATACCCCCGCCGGTTTTTCGCAGAGTACATGCAGCCCTTGCCAAAACGCCTTGACGGCCAGCTCCGGGTGCGAGTAATGCGGCGTGGCAATCAGCACGGCGTCACAGCAGCCGGACGCGCACAGCTCGCCGCCGCTTCCGAAGACCTTCACGCCGCGCGGCAGGGTTTCCTCGCACCAACCCCGCCGTTCGGCGTTTGTATCCGCCGCGCAGGTGAGCGTCATGCCCGGCACCTTGCCTTGCGCTATATTGCGGCAATGCATGGAGCCTATATTGCCCACCCCGATAACGCCGAGTCTCACTTCGTCCATATGGGTATCCTCCCTCGCGAGCCTTGCCGCGCCCTATTCCCTGCCCTTCGCCGCCTCCGCTTTCTTTGCCAGCTCCACGCGCCGCACGGTGCGGATAGCCTGCGCCAGCCGCCGCTTTGCCGGGCAGATATACGAGCAGCTACCGCACTCGATACAGTCAAGACCGTGGTGCCGCACAAAGCGCGCGCCGTCTTCGCGCAGCACGTCCGTGTACAGCTCGATGGGCACAAGCCCCGCCGGGCAATGCGTCACGCATTGGCCGCAGCGTATGCAGGCGCGCTCCGGCGGTATGCGCGCCTCCTCACTTGTGAGAAACAGCACGCCGGAGGTGGTCTTTACCACCGGCACGTCTATGTCGAAAATCGCCACTCCCATCATGGGGCCGCCCACCACCACCTTGGCGGCCTCGGCGCAAAAGCCGCCCGCCATTTCCACGAGGTCGCCCACCTTGGTGCCGAGCCGCACCTTATAATTGCCCGGGTTTTTCACCGCGCCGCCCGTGAGGGTGACCACCTTGCGCATGAGCGGCCTGCCGCGAAACACGGCGCGGTGTATGGCGATGACGGTATCCACGTTGTTTACGATGCAACCGGCATCCATTGGCAGCCCGCCCGACGGCACCTCCCGCTTTGTGACGGCGTAAATAAGCTGCCGCTCCGCGCCTTGCGGGTACTTGGTCTTTACCACGGCAAGCTCCACGCCCGGCGTTTCCGCGCAAAACGGCCGCAGCGCGCGTATGGCTTCGGGCTTATTGTCTTCCACGGCCACCACGCCGCGCGCGCCGGGTATGATTTTCAGCATTATGCGCAGGCCGAGGACTATGCGGTCCGGTTCCTCTATCATTACCCTGTTGTCTGTGGTGAGGTAAGGCTCGCACTCGCAGCCGTTTACGATGATGGTGTCCACGGGTTTGTCCGGCGGCGGCGAGAGCTTCACGTGGGTGGGGAACCCCGCCCCGCCGAGGCCCACGATGCCCGCTTCGCGTATGACTGTGAGCAGCACCTCGCGCGAGAGGTCGTCGAAGCCGCTCCTCGGCCTGATGTCGGGGTGCTGCTCCAATTTGCCGTCGTCTTCTATGATTACGGACTTTACCATGTTGCCCGAGGCCGTCATGTGGCGGCGTATGTCCTTCACCGTGCCGGACACGCTCGAATGTATTGGCGCGCACACAAAGGCGAGGCTGTCGCCTATCTTCTGCCCCTGCAGCACCCGCGAACCCACCGACACCACGGGTTCGCAGGGTACGCCGAGGTGCTGCGCCATGGGGTAGACCATTTCGCTGCCTTCCCCGTGGGAAAGCAGGTTGATGGGCACATCCTCCGTATACTGCTTCTGCTCTTTCGGGTGTATGCCCCTCTTGAACGTCAGCGCCACGCGGGTCACCGCCTTTCGCGCCGCGGGATTCGAGCGGCCTATGCGGTAATTGTGGCAGAAACGCGCCCGCATGTCAAGGTTAGTTGTCAGCGATTAGTTGTTAGTCGTCAGTAGTTAGTGGACGGGGGAATCTATTACGCGAAGCGCAATAGCATGCCGCGTGAGCGGGAATACAGTTGTTAGTTAGTTAGTGGTAGTGGTTAGTGGTTAGTGGTTAGTGGTTAGTGGTTAGTGGTTAGTGGTTAGCGGACGGAGAGGCGGGGACGGAGAGGCGTGGGATTACGCCGGCGGTTGAGGACAACCACCCTTACGGGGACGAAGAGAGGAGGGCAAACTCTTCGGCGCGGGCGTGACCCGAAATCTCATGGGTTGCCGTTCCCGGTATCGGATTTTTTGTAATCTGCGTTGTGTGGACGCGCCCCCGCGCAAAACACTTGACAAACCCCGCGCTTTACCGTATAATATACCCGCGGTGGTGACCGCAGGCGGGAAGGTGACCGATATGCGGGGTTATCTCGCGCAGCTGCGCTTTTCGCTGCCATATATCGTTCACTCGGGTGGGCGTTACTTGTTTCGAGTGCGGCGTTTCGCGCAGAAGTCGCGTCTTTTCTTTGCCGCTGTGTGTCGGCGGGGAGGGCGCGCTGTTCGCTATGCCCGCAGCGTGGTCGGCAGCCGCGCCGTGTCCCTCCTGTGCCTTGCGGCGCTCTTGTGCGTTTTCTACGGCAAATATATCACGCAACTCAACTTCTTTGTTTTTTACGACGACGGGCGAATGATTGTACACGAAACTTACGCCACTTCCCCGCTTGAAGCCATGAAAGAAGCCGGTATATACATCGGCGGCCTCGATTACCTCCAAGGCTCGCTCGCGCCCATACGCGGTTCGCTCGCCGAGATTATCATAGACAGAGTCTACGATGTCACCGTGCGTTACGACGGCAGGCACTTTTCCGTTTCCACCGCGGGCGAGACCGTGGCTTCCGTCCTCGCCCGCACGGGTTTTGAGTCCCGCGTGGGCGACAGAATCGCGCCCCGACCCGACACGGCGACCTACGCCGATATGGAAATCACCGTGCTTCGGAGCATATCCGCCTTCGACACCGTTACCGAATCCATTGACTACGACACAATCACCCGCGAAAACCACAACATGAACGCCGGCACAAGCGTGGTATTGCAAAAAGGTGAGCCGGGCAGTGTCATCAGCGTTTACGAGGTTATTACCGTGGATAACAAAGTCGTGTTGCGCGAGCTCGTGAGCACAAGCTATGTGGAGCCGGTGAGCGAAATTGTGGAAGTGGGTACCCGCGGCACGGTAAAAACCTTCGACGGCACCGTTCTCGCCTACTCGCGCAGGCTCGAATGTACCGCCACGGCCTACACCACGGAGCGTTGGACCAAGAAAACCAACGCCCTCGGCAATATAGCCAGGGTCGGCACGATTGCCACAGACCCTAAGGTTATCCCATACAGGAGCATGGTTTACGTGGTGGCGGCCAACAACAAGTGGGAATACGGCGTGGCGCGCGTGGAAGACTCCGGCGGTTTCCGGGGCAACCATGTGGACCTCTACTTCGACACTTATGATGAATGTATAAACTTCGGCAAACGCAAGTGCGTAGTGTATGTTTTATACGGCGACTGAGAGCGGGCGGGCCGTTGGCTGCCCTCGGCGCGCGACGGTTACCCCACCCGCTTGTTGTCGCTTCCGTCGGTCTTCATTCTGTAAAGTTTGTAGCCGTCGTTGCGGTTTTTGTAAAAAATTACGTCGCCCACCACGTTTATGAACATAGACGCGTCGTTGTTCAGGCGGCGTCTGCCGGTGCCGTCGAGCTTTATGGAATAGAGTTTGCCGTCGTCGTCCTCGTTTCGGTAATACACGCTGTCGCCCGCCACATTGAGGTATCGCGAGTTGTCGTTGCAAAGCACTTGCCTGTCCGTGCCGTCGAGCTTCACCGAACAGAGCTTCCAACCGTCGCTGCCGTTGGAGTAGTAGGCTCTGCCGCCGTACACGTTTATAAACATTGACACATCTTCGCAGAGAACCTGTTTGTCTGTGCCGTCGAGTTTTGCTGAGCAGAGTTTGCTGTCGTTGTTGAAGTCGCTGTAATAGAGCCTGCCGCCCTCTATGTTTACAAATACCGGCATATCTTCGCCCGGCAGGCCGTCCGTTATGCTGTGGCCTCCCGTGCCGTCGGTATTCACGGCGCGCATGACGTCGTTGCCGCTTTGGTAGTAAACGGTGCCGTCCACCACGTTGACATGGTAGGACTCGTCTTCGCACAGCATTTGCCTGTCCGAGCCGTCGAGTTTTACGGAATAGAGGCGGAAGTCCCCGCCGGCGTTGCTGTAATAGACCCTGTCGCCGGCCACGTTGATAAACTCCGGCTTATCGTCGCTCAGCACACGCCTGTCTGTGCCGTCGAGCTTTGCCGAGCAGAGCCTGTCGCCGTCGCCCGCGTCGCGGTAATATATTCTGTCGCCTTGCGCGGCGGCATGCCCGCGGTTAATAATATTGCCCGCGGTATTGCCGCGCTCCGAGCAGTTTGCAGACGCCATGCTCCGAAAACCCCTTTGTGTTACTTCGGAAACCGTATGCGGAAAGTTTTCGCCCCATCCCTTCCCGGGGAGTGAAACTTCCGGGCTCGGCTTTCCCGCGATTCTCTGCCGGGACAATAACCGCAAAAGCCTCACTTTTACAGGATACACCCGCTCCCGCGCACGGTCAAGTCTTTTTTGCGCAAATCGCGAAATCCCCGGCGGCCGGGCAATTTGCGACGGAAACCGCCCTGCGGGCAAACTGTCCGCTGCGGGGTGGTGTTTTTCCGGGTGATGTGTTATAATGGGAAGAGAGGAGGCGATAACGAATGTATCTGTTGACCGGGAACATGAAAATCCGCACGGGTATCCTCGTGCCCATGATACTTATCCCCGTGCTCACGGCTGTGCTCATCCTTTCCATGCTCATCACCGCCTATTCCACCACCGTCGTAGACAATTACAGGCACCAGCTCATTACGGGCACCCAGGTGCTGCTCGACGAAATCGAGTCAAAGAAGACCATCGCCAACCACTGCTCGCGCCTTATGTCAAGCGACCCGACATTCGTGTCGGCCGCAGCGGAAAAGAACAGAGACGCGCTCCGCGAGAGCGCCGCGTCCTATGTGGACGCGTTTGATACGGACTTTTGCACCGTTACCGACGAGCGCGGCGTGGTCTTGTACCGTTTCCACGAACCCTCCGTATACGGCGACTCGCTTGCCGACAGCTACTTCGTGGCGGAGGCCCTCGCCGGCCGCACTTTTTCCGACATAGACTCCGGTGAGCTTGTGCTCCTTTCCGTCATCTCGTCCGTGCCGCTCCGCGCCGAAGACGGGAGCATTATAGGTTCGGTATTCACGGGCACCCGCCTTGACACCGACGGTTTCGTAGACAACATGAAAGCCAAACTCGGCACGGAGGTCACCGTATTCCTCGGCGATAAACGGATTGCCACCACCGTGACCGACGAATACGGCCTCCGCGCCGTAAACACCACGGTCGCCCCGGAGATAGAGGAACACGTGCTCCGGCAGGGCAGCGAATACGTGGGCGTGGTCAAGGTGCTAAACCGCGACGCCTTTGTGTCGTATCTGCCCATTAAGGGGCCGGACGGCACGCCCATCGGCATGCTGTTCCTCGGCATATACAAGGAAGCGGCAGACAAAGTCGTGTTCGATTTGGTGCTGCGCGGCGTGTTTATCGCCATAGCGCTCATTGCGGCGGCCATCATCGCCGCCTCGGTCGTGGCGCGCTCAATCAGCCGCCCTCTGCATACGCTTTCCGCGTTCATAGACGAAGCCGTGGCGGGTGACTTCACCGTGCGGTTGCCGGAGGGCAACAGCTCCGAAATCGGCCAGCTGTTCAACGCCTGCAACAAACTGCTCAGTTATAACAACGAAAACGTAAACAACGTGAAGGCCACGCAGAAAAAACTTTTGCAATCCGCCGGGCAGATGCTCGCCATATCCTCCAAGATGGCCTCCAACTGCAAAATGCTCACAAAGCAGACCTCGTCGGTCAGCTCCTCCGTGGAGGAGTTCTACGCGGGAATGACACAGTCGTCCGCCTCACTTTCCACGGCAAGCTCCCATATCTCGGCCGTGGCCTCCTCCATCGAGCAGGTCAACACCACCATCGGCACAGTGGCGGCGGCAGCCGAGGAGACAAGCACGAGAGTGGAGCAATCCAGCGCGCTCGTGGACAACATACGCCAGAGCATATCAAAGGCCTCCAATCAAGTGGTTCTCATATCCGGCGCGTTTAACAAAGTGGCCTCAAGCGTGGACGACATCAACAAGTCGCTCTCCAACGTAAGCGAGCATTGCACGGCCACCATGAGCAAGATGTTCGGCGCGGACGAAAAGACCCGCAACACCAACGCCATTATCCGCAGGTTAGAGTCGTCCGGCAGGCAAATCGGCAAAATCGTCACGGTCATCAGCGACATCGCCGACCAGACCAATATGCTCGCCCTCAACGCGGCCATCGAGGCTGCGGGCGCGGGCGAAGCGGGCAAGGGCTTTATGGTGGTGGCAAACGAGGAGAAGGAGCTCGCGAAGCAGACTGCCGAAGCCACCGACGAGATAGCCGAGCAAATAGCCGACATTCAGCAAAACGTGCCGGAAGCCGTGGGCGCGGTGTCGGAGATTACCCAAATCATCAGCAGCATGGCGGACTTCCTCGCTTCGCTCACGGAGGAAATAAAATCGCAAGGCGACCGAAGCGACCGGATAGCCGGCGAATCCGCCACCGCCGCGCAAAACATGAACGAGATTACGGCGGAGATAAAGATTATCACCGAAAGCGCCGCCGGGGTCACAAAGTCGGTTGTGGAATCCTCTAAGGGCATGAACGAAATCGCGCGCTCCACAGCCGAGCTCGTGGTGGGCACACAGGATATAGCCATGAACTCCGAACGCGCGTCTAACAACATCAGCGAGATAGACAGCGCCACAAAGGAAATGAACCTCGGCCTTGCCGACATATCGAAGAACATACAGCTCATTGACGAGGAAACGAGCGAGATACTGCAAAGCGCCGACATCACCAAGCAAACCAGCGAGGAATTGCTCAAAATCACCGACGTGATGCAAAACATTGTGGACCAGTATAAGAGCACCGACGACGACCCCGCGCGCGGCGTAAAGGTCATAGGCGGCTCCGCCGCCTTCGCGCCCGCGCCGCCGCGCGATGACGACACACATCCGGGCGCGGAAAGATAGCTTTACCTATGCCGGCAAGGTAAATATTCTCGCGGGCTTGACGGCGGGCGCGGCTTTTTGCTATAATCACCGTAACGGTAATGAGCGAAGGAGGTCGCCCGTGTCAGGCAAAGATAAGTTTCGCACCGCCATCGGCGGCCAGGCGCTGATAGAGGGCATACTCATGCGCGGGCCGGGCAAGACGGCCATGGTCGCGCGGACGCCGGCAGGCATTGTGGCGGAAGAGAAAGAGTATACGCCGCTCAAAGAAAAAAACAAAATCCTCGGCTTCCCGCTCATACGCGGGGTGGCAAACTTTTCGCTTTCCATGTACGACGGCATGAAGGCGCTCACATGGAGCGCCGAGCAAGCCGTGGAGGAAGAAGAGAAAGAAAGCGCCGGCTCCAAGCTCGTCATGGCGGCGGGCGTGTTGCTAGGATTGGCGCTTGCCATAGGGCTGTTCACCGTGTTGCCGTCGTTCATCGGCGGGCTGCTTTCGCCCCGCACGGGCGACGGCGTGCTCCGCAACCTCACGGAGACGGGTTTGCGCCTTTCGGTGCTTATCCTGTATATGCTCGCCGTGTCGCGGATGAAAGACATACGGCGCGTGTTCGCCTACCACGGCGCGGAACACAAAACCATCGCCTGCTACGAGGCGGGCGAAGAGCTCACCGCCGACAACGTGAAAAAATATTCCCGTTTCCACCCCCGCTGCGGCACGAGTTTTTTGCTCATGGTGGTGCTCATCAGCCTGTTGGCGTTTATGTGGGTCAGCTTCAATAACCTCTTCGTGCGCGTGGCGCTTAGGCTGGCAATGCTCCCCATAGTGGTCGCCGCGGCATACGAGGTCAACAGACTAATCGGGCGGCACGACAACGCCCTCACGTTCGTGTTGCGCGCTCCGGGGCTGTGGCTCCAGCGTATCACCACGCGCGAGCCCGACGAATCCATGATTGAGGTGGGCATAGATGCCCTTTCCCGCGTGGTGCCGCCGCAAAAAGGTGCCGACGAATGGGGGCGCGGGTAATGCCTACGCTCAACGACGTATACTTGGAGCTGCGGAAATACCTCAAAAAGGCGCTTATCGAGCAGCCGGAGTTTGAGGCGCGCGAGATTCTGCGGGTGCTCGTGGGCAAAGACGTAAGCTCGTTCATGCGCGACATACACCAATACGTGGAAGACCGCACGGCCGCAAAGGCGCTCTCGCTTGCCCAAAAGCGCGAACACGGGATGCCGCTGGCCTATGTGTTGGGCCAATGGGACTTCCACGGGCTTACATTGGAGGTCACCCCGGACGTACTCATTCCCCGCCCGGACACGGAGGTACTCGCGGACCTTGCCATATCCACCCTGCGCGAACACGCCCCCGACGGGCGCTTTTTGGATTTATGCTGCGGCAGCGGGTGCGTGGGGCTTGCCGTGGCCTCCGAGCTGCCGGAGCTGAAAGTGGTGCTCGCGGACACATCGGTGAAGGCGTTGGAGGTGGCGCGGCGCAACGCGCGTGAGCTTCACAACATCATCATCATCACGGAGGCCTGCGCCAAGCAGCCGCCCTCTCCGGCGTTGGGGGAGTTCAATGTCATCGCCGCCAACCCGCCGTATGTCTCCGACGACGAATACATGGCGCTGGAGCCGTCGGTGAGGGAGCACGAGCCGGAGCTTGCGCTGCGCGGCGGCGCGGACGGTTTGGATGTCATAAGAGCCATAGCGGAGCATTGGTATTTCGCGCTCAGGCCCGGCGGTTATATGATGTTGGAGACGGGCTACAACCAAGCGCGGCAAACGGCGCAGATTCTGCAAAACAGCGGCTACGCGGAAGTGTCCGCGCACAGGGACCTGCAAGACTACGAGCGGGTCGTTGTGGCGCGGCGACCGGCGTAATAAGGGAGGATACGGCGTAATGGACAAGCAAAAAGCCCTCGGCACAGCCATCGAGCAAATAGAGAAAACCTACGGCAAAGGTTCGGTTATGCGTCTGGGCGACAACACAAAGCTCCGGGTCAGTTCCATACCCACGGGTTCGATTGGCTTAGACATCGCGCTCGGCATAGGCGGGGTGCCCAGAGGGAGAATCGTGGAAATCTTCGGGCCGGAAGCGTCGGGCAAGACCACCCTCGCGCTCCATGTGCTCGCGCAAACGCAGAAGCACGGCGGCGAGTGCGCCTTTGTGGACGCGGAGCACGCCTTAGACCCGCGTTACGCGGCGGCGCTGGGGGTGGATATAGACAACCTGCTCGTAGCTCAGCCGGATAACGGCGAGCAAGCCCTTGAAATCGCCGAGGCGCTCATCCGTTCCGGCGCGATAGACACCATCGTCATAGACTCCGTGGCGGCGCTTGTGCCGCGCGCGGAAATCGAAGGCGACATGGGCGACAGCGTGGTGGGCCTGCACGCGCGCCTCATGAGCCAGGCCATGCGCAAATTGGCGGGGGCGCTTGCCCGGGGCAACACCGTGGCCATATTCATAAACCAGCTCCGCGAAAAAGTGGGCGTGGTATACGGCAACCCCGAAGTCACCACAGGCGGCCGCGCCTTGAAGTTTTATTCGTCCGTCAGGCTCGACGTGCGGCGCGTGGAGGCGCTGAAAGAGGCGGGCGAGGTTATCGGCAACCGCACGCGCGTGAAAGTGGTGAAAAACAAAACCGCCCCGCCCTTCCGCGAGGCGGAGTTCGACATCATCTACGGCGAGGGTATATCGCGCGAAGGCGAGCTTGTGGACCTCGGCAGCCGCTTGGACCTTGTGCAAAAGAGCGGCGCGTGGTTTTCCCTGGGCGACATAAGGTTGGGGCAAGGCAGGGAAAACGCCAAGCAATATTTCAAGGATAACCCCGCCGCCGCCGATAAATTGGAAGAGGCCATAAAGGCCGGTGCCGAAAGGCTCTCGTCGGTCAATAAAAAGCCGGGGAGGTTTGCCGCGAAACCGGCGGGAAAAGGGGTGGCCGTGAGCGCCGATGACGACGAAGACTGATGCCGTGCGCGCCGCCGCCGCGCTCCTCGCGGGCAGGGACTATTCGTCCCTCGCCCTAAGCGAGAAGCTCGCGGCAAAGGGCTTTGATTGCGAGGAAATAACCCGCGCCGTGGCCGTAATGACCGAGCGCGGCTACATAAACGACGCCCGCCGCGCCCGCAACCTTGCCGAATCGCTGCGCGCCCGCAATTACGGGCAGTGGCGTGTGCGCGAGGCCTTGCGGCGCGAAGGCTTGGAGGAATACATTGAAGACGCGGGGGCGGAAGGCGATGCCAAGGCCGCCATCGCCGCCCTGCTTGCCAAGATGCGCGGCAAAAGCCATAGGGCCGTATCCGCCGCCCTGCTGCGCCGGGGCTTCGACCACGACGATATACTCGCGGCCCTCGGCGCGGGGGAGTACGAATGAAAGCGGCGGTGGTCACGCTGGGTTGCGCGAAAAACCAATGCTGCTCGGAGCAGATGCTTTGGTCTTTGCGTGAGGCGGGCTACGAGCTGACCGGCGACGTGGCGGAAAGCGACCTCAACGTCGTCAATACCTGCGCGTTCACCGAAAGCGCCCGCGCGGAATCCATAGACCGTGTCGTCGAGCTTTGCGCCCTGCGCGGCAAGGTTGTGGTCACAGGGTGCCTCGCGCAGATGTACAAAGACGAAATATACCGCGAATTGCCGGAAGTGGCGGGCTTGGTGGGTTGCGGCAGCTTTGCCGACATCGCGCAAGCCGCGCGCGGCGCCTTGGCGGGTCAAAGGCCCGCCCTGTTTGCCCCTTTGGGCGCGCCGGAGCGGGAGATACCGCGTATAACCCGCGGGCCGGCGGCGTATCTGAAAATCGCCGAGGGTTGTTCTCACCGTTGCGCCTACTGCCGCATACCCTCGCTGCGCGGCGATTTTACGCCGAGGCCGCCGGGCGACATATTGCGCGAGGCGGCCACCCTGGCGGACATGGGCGTTTCGGAGCTTATCGTAATCGCGCAGGATATTACCGCGCACCCCGGCTTGCTCCCGTTGCTGCGGCAAATGGTCGCAATAGAGGGTCTGCGCCGTGTGCGGCTGCATTACCTGCACCCCGGCGGCATTACCGACGAGCTGCTGCGCCTTGTGGCAAGCGAGGAGAAAATCGTGAAGTACCTCGACGTGCCCGTGCAGCATTGCAACGCGCAAATCCTCGCCGCCATGGGTCGCGCCTGCGCGGAAACGCCCGACGCGCTCTTTGCTCGGATAAAGGCCGCCGTGCCCGGCGTGGCTCTCCGCACCACGGTCATCACGGGCTTTCCGCAGGAGACGGAAGCTCGGCACGAAGAGCTGTGCGCCTTCCTTGCCCGTCATCGCCTGCCCCGCGCCGGCATATTCATGTATTCCCGCGAGGAGGGCACCGCCGCCGCCGCCATGAGCGGGCAGGTCACGCAAAAGGAAAAACGGCGGCGTTACCGGCAGCTTTTGGCCGTGCAAAACGCCGTGCTGGCCGAATACCACGCGTCCATGCGCGGCAACGTCGTCGAGGTGCTCTGCGAAAGCGAACCGGACGGGCGCGGGCTGCAAACCGGCAGGAGTTACGCCGAATCGCCCGATGTGGACGGCGTTATCCGGTTTAGCTCGCGCAAGCCCGTTTGCGTAGGCGACTACGCATATGTTATGATTACGGGGGAAACGCGCGCGGGGCTGCTCGGCGAGGTCGCCGCGCGGCAAAAACGCGGCAAAGGGGAATGATTCTATGTCGGTTGCCAATATCCTCACCTTAGCGCGTATCGCGCTCATACCGTTCTTTTTGGTGTCGCTGTCGTATGATTGGGGCGGTTCTCTCGCCGCGCCCGCGCTGTTTTTGGCGGCAAGCCTCACAGACAGCTTAGACGGCTTCATAGCCCGCAAGTATAACCAGATTACCACATTCGGCAAGCTGATAGACCCGCTTGCCGATAAGCTGCTGATATGCTCGGCCGTGCTGTGGTTCACGCGCGAGGGCGTGTTGCCCGTGTGGGTCGCCATGATAATACTCGCCCGCGACTTCATCGTCACCTCGCTCAGGCTTGTGGCCATCGAGGCGGGCAAGGTGGTGAGCGCGCACTTTTCCGGCAAGCTGCGCACATTGCTGAACACCTTCTTCCTCATGTTTTTCCTCTTGCAGCCGCGCTTCTTCTCCTCCTGGCCGCTGCCAACCATCAACACCGCCTCCGCCTCCGCCATGGCCGCCGTGTCCGCCTGGTCGTGCGCGGATTACCTGTATAAAAACCGAGCGGTAATAAACATACGTGTTTAAGGGCATCAAAGAAGACATAGCGGCGTATCTGGAGCGCGACCCCGCCGCAAAAAGCGCGTGGGAGGTATTCTTCCTCTACCCCGGCTTCAAGGCGCTGCGGGCTCACCGCAAAGCGCACAGGCATTATGAAAAGGGGCACTATTTCCGCGCGCGCCTCATCTCCGAGCTCTCGCGCCGCAAGACGGGCATTGAGATACACCCCGGCGCCGTGCTGGGCAAAGGCGTGATTATAGACCACGGGCAGGGCGTGGTCATAGGCGAGACGGCCGTGGTGGGCGATTATTGCACAATCTACCAAGGTGTCACGCTGGGCGGCACGGGCAAAGATACGGGCAAACGCCACCCCACGCTGAAAAACAACGTGATGGTGGGCGCGGGCGCGCGGGTGCTCGGCCCGTTTACCGTGGGCGAATACTCCAAAATCGCGGCGGGCGCCGTGGTGCTGAGCGAAGTGCCGCCGCACTGCACCTGCGTGGGCGTGCCCGCGCGCGTGGTGCGCCTCCGCGGGCAAAGGATAGACGACCTCGACCAGGTGCATATGCCCGACCCCGTGGCGCAGGAGCTTTGCGAACTGAGGATGCGCGTATTCGCGTTGGAGAAAGGGCAAGTGGCGAGGGCGGGGAAGGGGGATACGGATGCTGCTGTATAACACTCTCACGCGGCGCAAGGAGGTTTTCGCCCCCGGCGAGCCGGGCAAAGCGAAGATGTATTGCTGCGGCCCCACCGTATACGGCTTCGCGCACATCGGCAATATGCGCACATACCTCTTCATGGACTGGCTGCGCCGCTGCCTGCGCCTTTGCGGTTACACGCCGTATACCGTGATGAACATAACCGACGTGGGCCACCTTGTGAGCGACGCGGACGAAGGCGAAGACAAAATGGCCGCCTCCGCCCGCAAGGCGCGAAAAACGCCGCGCGAGATTGCCGACGAATACACGGCGGCGTTCTTCGCGGACATAGACGCGCTCAATATCACGCGCCCGGAGATAACGCCTAAGGCCACGGAGCATATACCGCAAATGCTCGCCTTCACGCAGGGGCTGCTCGACAAGGGCTACGGCTACATCATCGGCGACGGCGTGTATTTCGACATATCGCGCTTTCCCGCCTACGGCGCGCTGAGCGGCACCGACATCGAGCGGCAGCAGGCGGGCGCGCGCGTGGAGGTAAACAGCGAAAAGCGCCACCCGGCGGACTTTGCGCTCTGGAAGTTCGCCGCGCCCGAGCATATCATGCAATGGCCCTCGCCGTGGGGCATGGGCTATCCCGGCTGGCACATCGAATGTTCGGCCATGGCGCGGGAATACTTAGGCGATGTGTTCGACATACACACGGGCGGGGTGGACCATATACCCGTGCACCACGAGAACGAAATCGCGCAAAGCGAGGCCCTGCTCGGCCGCCGCCCCGCCCGCTATTGGCTCCACGGCGAGTTTATGCTGGTAAACGGCGGGAAGATGGCCAAAAGCGAGGGCAACACATATTTGCTGCGTGACCTTTCGGCAAAAGGCTATTCGCCGCTCCACTTCCGCCTGCTCTGCGCGCAGGCGCATTACAGAAGCAAGCTCAACTTCACGTTTGAAGCCTTGGAAGGCGCGAAGGCGTCTTACCAAAGGCTGCTCGCCCTGCTGCGCTCCCACGCCGACGGCGCGGCGCGCTCGGACACCGCGCCGCGCATGGCCGCGTTCGCGGAAGCGGCGCGAGACGACCTGAACATACCGAAGGCGCTCGGCGTGTTTTGGGGCATGCTGCGCCGGGAAGACAAAAGCCGCGATGTATACGCGGCCGCTTTGGAGATGGACAATACGCTCGGCTTGGGGCTTAGGGAAGCGTTGCGCGAACCGCCCGCCGACGCGCCGGACGCGAATGCGGAGCATTTGGACGCGGAGGCGGAGCGTCTGCTCGCGCTGCGGCAGGAGGCGAGGGCAAACAAAGACTACGCGCGGGCCGACGGGCTGCGCGAACTTTTGCAAGGCATGGGCATAACGCTTGAAGACACGAAAGAGGGCGTGAAGTGGAAAAAGAACTAATGGCGCTCGATTCCCTCAGCCTGCTCAACCGCGCGTTTTACGGCATGCGCCCGCTCTCCACGAAAGACGGGTTGCCCACGGGCGCGATATACGGCTTTTTGTCCATACTCTGTTCCTTGCTCGACAAATATAAGCCCGCCGCGCTTTGCGCCGCGTTCGACCTGCCGGAGAAGACATTCCGCCACAAGATGTACGACGGCTACAAGGCCACGCGGCGGCCCATGCCGGAAGACTTGGCCGCCCAGTTGCCCTTGCTGCGCGAAGCGCTTGCGGCGTTGTGCGTGCCCGTGCTGCAAATGCCCGGCTATGAGGCGGACGACATACTGGGCGCGGTGTCGCGCGTATGCGGGCGGGAGGGCTGGCGCTGCGCCGTGGTGACCGGCGACCGCGACAGCTTTCAGCTTATTTGCGCCGACACGCGGGTAATCTACATCGGCAGCAAAGACACGGTTTCTTACAACGAGGCGGCCGTGGAAGCCAAATACGGCCTTACCCCCGCGCAACTTGTGGACCTCAAAGCCTTAATGGGCGACAGCTCCGACAATATCCCCGGGGTGCCGGGCGTAGGCGAAAAGACGGCCACGGCCCTAATGCGCGAATACGGCTCGTTGGACGCGGTATACGCCAACACGCACCTCCTGACGGGCAAGCTGCGCGAAAAGATGGAAAGCGGCAGGGACTCGGCCTATCTTTCACAAGAATTGGGCAGAATAAACACCGCCGTGCCAATAGTTTTCCGCCCCGACGACGCGGCGCGCCGGGAGCCGGACGATGCCGCGCTGAACCTGCTCCTCTCGCGCTTGGAGTTTGGTTCGCAGTTCTCGCGCCGCCTGCGCGAGTCAACGGGGCAAAAAGACTCCCCTTTCGCGGCGGCGCTTGAGGAACGCCCGCTGCCGCAAGGCGTTTACCGCCATGTGAAGGCGCTCTGGAAGGCGGACATGGACGCGGGCAGACCGCTCACGCCCTGCGAGGCGGATATATCGCTCGCCGCCTGGCTACTGCAAAAGCCGGAGGGTCCTTGGGAGCAAATGAAGCAAGAGCTTGCGGACTTAGGGCTTTGGGGCGTGTTCGCGGACATCGAAATGCCCCTGTGCGAGGTTTTGGCCTCTATGGAGCACCACGGCGTGGCGGTGGACGGGCAAAAGCTGACCGAATACGGCGACACACTCTCGCGCGGCATGGCCGCGTTGGAAGAGGAGATTTACGCCTTGGCCGGCGCGCGCTTCAACATCAATTCCTCCAAACAGTTGGGCGAGCTGCTGTATGAAACGCTCATGCTGCCCGGAGGCAAAAAGAACAAAATCGGCTGGGTCACGGACGCGGATACCCTGCAAAAGCTCAGGCGCTTCCACCCCATAATACCCGCCGTGCTCGATTACAGGGCGCTCGCCAAGCTGAAATCCACCTACGCCGACGGCCTGTTGCGCGTCATGGATACCGACGGGCGGGTGCGGAGCACCTTCCATATGACGGCCACGGTCACGGGACGGCTTTCGTCTTCGGAGCCGAACCTGCAGAATATACCCGTGCGCACGGAAACGGGCAGGCTCCTGCGCGGTATGTTCATACCCTCGCGCCCGGATTGGGTGCTCATAGACGCGGACTATTCGCAAATCGAGCTGCGTGTGCTGGCGCATATCGCCGGCGACGGGGCCATGAAAGAGGCGTTCCGGCGGGGCGAGGACATCCACGCCGCCACGGCGACGCAAGTCTTCGGCGAGAGCAACCCCACCCTGCGCCGCCACGCCAAGGCCGTGAACTTCGGCATTGTATACGGCATATCCCCTTTTTCGCTGGCGGAAGACATAGGCGTGCCCGTGTCCGAGGCCAAGCGCTATATGGAAAGTTACTTGGAAAAGTTTGCCGGGGTGCGCGCGTATATGGCCAACGTGGTGGCCGCCGCGCGCGAGAGCGGCTATGTGACCACCCTCTTCGGGCGCAGGCGCTACCTGCCCGAACTGTATTCGCAAAACCACAATATACGCGCTTTCGGCGAGCGCGCCGCGCTCAACGCCCCCATACAGGGCACGGCGGCGGACATCATCAAGAAGGCCATGGTGGCGTTCCATCGCCGCCTAAAAAGCGGCAACACACAGGCGCGGCTGATATTGCAGGTACACGACGAACTGATAGCCGAATGTCCGGAGAGCGAGAGCGAGGCCGTGGCCGCCATGCTGCGCGAAGAGATGGAAAACGCCTGCCCGTTAGACGTGCCCCTCGTGGCTCAAGCCCACGCGGGCAAAAGCTGGCTTGCGGCAAAATGACGCTGCGCCTCCTTATGCCGCAGGATATTCCCGCCGCCGCAAAGCTCGAACGGCTTTGTTTTTCCGTGCCGTGGTCGGAGGAGACCCTCGCCGCCGAGGCGGCGCACCCGTTTGCCCTTTGCGTGGCGGCGCGGGAAGACGGCGGCGCGCTTGTCGGTTACGGCGGCATACGGGTGTTTTTCGACACCGCCGAACTGACCACCATAGCCACCGCGCCGGATTATCGGCGGCTCGGCGCGGGCGAGGCCATGCTGCGGGAGCTTATGCTGCAAGCGGCGCGGCGCGGCGCGGCGCGCATGGTGCTTGAAGTGCGCGAAGGCAACGAAGCGGCAAGGGGTTTATACGCGAAGCTCGGCTTTTCCGCCATAGGGCGCAGGAAAGGGTACTACCGCAAACCGACGGAAGACGCTTTGGTTATGGAGGCGACGTTGTGAATATACTCGCCTTCGAGACCTCCTGCGACGAAACATGCGCGGCCGTGGTGCGCGACGGGCGTGAACTGCTCTCAAATCTCGTGAGCAGCCAGGCGGAATACCACGCGGCATACGGCGGCGTGGTGCCGGAGATTGCCGCCCGCGCGCACATCGAGCGCATTTACCCGCTCTGCGCGGACGCTCTGCGCGCCGCGGGGCTGACGATGGACGATATACACGCCGTGGCGGTCACGGCCGCGCCGGGTCTCATCGGGGCGCTGCTTGTGGGGGTCAACTTCGCCAAGGGGCTGGCCTTGGCTCGCTCCCTGCCGCTCATCCCCGTACACCACCTGCGCGGGCATATCGCGGCGGCTTATTTGGAGCACCCCGCTCTCGCCCCGCCGTTTACCGCCGCGGTCGTGTCCGGCGGCCACACGCAGATAATAGCGGCGGACACCCACACGCGCTTCCGCGTACTGGGCGCGACGCGCGACGACGCGGCGGGCGAGGCCTTAGACAAAGTGGCGCGTATGCTCGGCTACCCGTACCCGGGGGCCGCGGCAATGAGCGCGGACGCGGAAGGCGGCGACTGCTCGGCGTATGCATTCCCCCAATGCAAGGGCGGCGATAACCCTTTGGACATGAGCTTTTCCGGCTTGAAGACCGCCGCCGCCAATATCCTGCGCCGCGCCGCGCAAACGGGCGAACACATAGACAGGCGCGACTTTGCCGCCTCGTTTGAGGAAGCCGTGGTGCGGGCGCTCGCCTCGCGGGCGCGCCGGGCCGCAAACGGACCGATTGTGCTGTGCGGCGGGGTGGCGGCCAACCGAAGGCTGCGGGCCGCGCTTGACGGGGCGATTATACCCTCTGTATACCTCTGCGGCGACAACGCCGCGATGATAGCGGCGCAGGCTTTCTA
Organism: Oscillospiraceae bacterium; assembly: GCA_031253545.1. Taxonomy (GTDB): domain Bacteria; phylum Bacillota; class Clostridia; order Oscillospirales; family UBA929; genus WRLJ01. The sequence goes on along the minus strand of JAIRWH010000096.1, from coordinate 5,164 downwards.
CGAATACAAGGCGGGAAACCTTGCCGGCTTTGACCTCAACGCCTCGGCAAGCCTTCCCGTCGGCGAATCCTGCCTTTCGTTATGTAAAACCGCTCGCGTTATCTGAGGCTCCGTCTTTCCGTTTCAAGGCGGTGCAATAAACGGCCGCTCGCGCGGAAATGGGCCTGCGCGTAGGCGTTCGCCCATGTGGAAAAAATAGTGGAAAATGTGCATAACTCTTTGTAGTGCGCGTATGCCGCCGGGATTATGTCGCCGCCCGGGCAGGGGCATCCCCCTCCGCCTCGCGATATGCTTGCGCGGTTTCCCCGCCGCTCACGTTCGCTCTCCGCGAAACAACCCGCCGCCGAACTGGGCATAGGCTTGTCCTCGCTGTACAGGCTGATGTCAAGGCACGCGGACGAGTGAGCGCCGCGCCGCGCCGCCGCCTTACTGCTCCGCAACGACCGCGAAGAAGAGCAGGTCCTCGCCGCCGTTGTTGATTAAGCTGTGCGAATGGTGTTTGGGGCAATAATGGCACACCCCCGCCGAAAGCGCTTCCTCCTCGCCGTCGTACAGCGCCTTGCCTGTCCCCTGTAAAATATAAACGGCCTCGCTGCTTTTTTCGTGCGAGTGCAGCCCGATAGACGCGCCCGGCGGCAGCCTTCCGAGCATGACGCGGTTGTTTAGGCCGTCGGAAAACATTTTTGCCGCAGTCTCTTTTTCCCCGCCGTAGAAATTGCCTATTACGGTTTCACGGATAGCGCCAAAATCAATCAGCACCTTTTCTTTCTCTCCTTCCGGGAATACGGTACCCTCGCAGCCCGGCGGGCAGCCCACCGTTCGCCGCGCCGCCTGCCGGGCGCTGACCGCGCCGCCCGCTAATTACCGCTTTCCGCGCGCTTGAAGATGCACCCGGCAAACCAGTACAGGCCGTTTTTCCAGACGTCGAAACCGTGGCCGCCGTCAATGGAGTAATAGGCGTGCTCAACGCCGTTTGCCGCAAAAGCGCCGCTGTAATTCAAGGGGCTGTCGCCGACGACGGTGTCTTGGTTGCCCGCGTTGATGAGTATAAACATATCGCGCTTATACTTTTCCGGGAGCGTCATATCGGAGGGGTCGAGCTGACCCGGAATACCGAGGTTGGACGACATCAGCCCCGGCGCGGGGCAGAAAGCCCCCGCGAACCCGAAGGTTTCCGGCATTGAGACCGCGATAAACAGCGCCTCTCTGCCTCCCATGGACAGCCCGGCCACGGCGGTTTCCTCCCGCTTGTCCGAGACGGAATAGTTTTCCCGGATAAACGGCATGAGGTCGTCGCGGAGGTCGTTGATGAAATTGTCAAACGCCGCGATGCTTTCCGCGCCGAATATGTCGCCGCCGACACCGTCGTTTTGCTTGGCTCTTATGTTTGGCAGGACGGCAATCATGGGAGGAGCGTCGCCTTCCGCGAGCAGGTTGCTCAGTATGTTGTTCGGCTCCCCGCCCAGCCATTCGGTGTGGATGCCGCCGATGCCATGCAGCAGGTAAAGCACGGGGTATGTCCGCGAGGGGTCGTAGCCCGGCGGGGTGTATACGATACACTTGCGCGTGGCTCCCGTGGTGTTTGAGTAATACTCAAGCTCGGCTGTTTCGCCGTAGGCCACGCCTTCCTGTTTTTTGTCAAACCCCGCGCGCGGCGTGAACCCTTCGGCCGTTTTCGCCGCGAAACTTTGCAAGATAGCGTCCAAGTCAACCTCTCCTTTCACGTCGTCTTTCGGGTCGGACGGGGACGGAGACGGCTGCGCCGGCGTGTCGGGCGGCGAGGGCGAAGCGGTTGGTTCGGACGGGGACGGCGAAGGCTCGCCGGGGAGCGTCGAGGCGGCGCACCCCGCCAAGAGCAGCAGGCACAGGCACAACGCGACCGGTTTTTCCAAGATAATCCGTTCCTTTTGCGTTACTTCGGTAATCAACGGTAACGCTTTGTGTGATGTCTCTCCCAAAGGCGGTGAGAGACATCTTTCCGCTCCCGTTGCGGCTGTTTGTCGCAGGAATAGTAATAACACAACCGCGCGCCGCGCGCAAACGGCATTTGCGCCGTGTTTACAGCTGTTTGAGCAATTCCTCGAAACGCACTCCGCCGTGCGGTTCGTCCCCGGCCTTGAAGGTGACCTCGGCGCATTTACCCACAAACAGCGCGGCGCGCTCGGCGGCGCGGGCCAAGGTGTCGCCCTGTAGCAGCGAGCCCACCGCCACGGACGCGAATATATCGCCCGTGCCGTGGTAACAGTGGCCGTAAAACGGCAGCTGCGCCGTGCCGCGCGAGGCGGAGTCCTGCCAGCCGTAGCCGATGTTGCCCTCGGAAAAACGCAGACCCGTGAGGATAACTCTGCGCTTGCCGCCGCTGAGGGCGTCTAACCACCGCAGCGCGCTTTGCCCGTCGGCGGGCGCTTCCGAGTAGGGTTTGCCGAGTATAATCGCCGCTTCCGTGAGGTTGGGCACAATAACGTCCGCGCCGAGGGCAAGGCGGGTCATGTTTTCGCACATGCGCGCCGTATACGTCTTGTATACCTGCCCGTTGTCGCCCATAACCGGGTCCACCACCAACATGGCGGAGGGAAACAGCTCCTTGGCGTACAGCACGATGTCCATCTGCTCTTCCGAGCCGAGGAAGCCGCTGTATATCGCGTCGAAAGTCAGGCCGAGCGCCTTCCAATGCGTGAGCACGGGGCGCATTTGGCTTGTCATGTCGCAAAACGTGAAACCGGGGTACTGTGTGCTCGCGGAAAGATATGCCGCCGCCACGGGGCAACACTGCGCGCCCATGACCGACAGCACCGGCAGCGCCACGGTGAGCGAACATTTGCCGTAACCGGACATATCGTGGATAGCCGCCACTTTCGGCATGGTATCCATAACTCTCCCTCCCCATTCGGCGATTATAACCGCAATGCTTGCAAAAAGCAAGGGGGGTTGGTATAATTGGTACGCGCGGCGCGGATATGGCGGAATTGGCAGACGCACCGGATTTAGGTTCCGGCGGGCGACCGTGGAGGTTCGAATCCTCTTATCCGCACCACACGGCGGCGCTTTTCCCGCGTCTCTCCCCCTCCGAGGGAGAGACACGCCCCGCTCTGTCGCGCCGTTATCTTCGGAGGTAATGCTGTCATGGCCGATTCCGGGGTTGCTTTCCGCCCTTCGCGCGAAGGCGAGGCGGAATATACCGAAAAGCGCTCGCGGTTTATTGCCCGCATAGCGCCCGTTTTGTCGGAGCAAGAGGCGTTGGGCTTTTTGCGGTTGCGGCGCGAGGCCCACCGCGATGCCTCGCACAACGTATACGCCTACCGCCTGAAAGACGGCGGGTTTTGCCGCCACTGCGACGACGGCGAACCGCGCGGCACGGCGGGTCTGCCGTTGCTCGACGTATTCGTCAAGCGCAACGTGTATGACTTCTGCTGCGTGGTCACCCGCTATTTCGGCGGCGTGAAATTAGGCGCGGGTCCGCTCGCGCGCGCTTACGCAAAAAGCGGCAAAGACGCGCTGGAAAACTGCGGCCTTGCGGAAATTATCGCCGCCGCGCGCTGCGAGGCCGCGTTTCCCTACACATTTTACGGGCAGGTCTCGCGCCTGTTGGAGCGCATGGGCGCGTCGGCGGCGGAAAGCGAGTTCGGAGAGACTGTTGCGATGGTTTTTTTGTTAGACGGCGCAAAAGCGCCGCTGCTGCGAACGGAGCTGGAGCGGATAACGTCGGGGCGGGCGGACTTGCGGTGGAAAGGGTAATACCCGAAGCCCCTCCCCCCTCCCCCTTGACAACCCCCTCGCCCTTGTGTTACACTCTGTACGGTCATACTCAAATTGCACGAAAGAAGGTACCTTGTAATGAAAAAGACCGTCATATTCGCCCTTATCCTCTCCTTGTTGCTCGCCCTCGCCGCTTGCGCGGGCGGTTTGCCGTCCCCAAGCGCCCCCGCCAATTCCCCCTCGCCCTCGCAATCCACGCCGAGCACCCCGGCATCGCCGAGCGATTCCCCTTCACCCTCTCCGTCGCCCTCACCCTCTCCGTCGCCGTCGGAAGCCGAGCCTTCTCCGTCCATAGACCCCGCCCTCTCGAAGGACGGCAAGTTTAGGGCGCAGTCTACATTGACGGAAGATCCAAGGACAACGCAGATAGAAATGATAATTGGTGATGCGTTAATATGGACTACCTTTTTTGTTAATGACATTAGTCTGGAAGAATTGAAAAATATCAATGAAAAAAGTTTTGCGGAGATATACAATACATTCGGAGTAGAGTTAAACGAAGACAAACTCTATGATATTATTTACGGTAAATACAAGTACCAATATGACAAATACATGGGCATGCATTCCTCTGAACATGAGTACATAAGGGGCGCGGTTGACGTACTTGATAACTACAACAAGTATGTCAGGCAATCCCCCGGTAGCATTACATATTTGGGTCCCCAAGTTTATTTTAACGGTATTTCAATTCCCTTGAATGCTCATCTTTATGTACATGACTATATTATAAACAACAGAAACGACTTCAATGCCACGCTTGATACCGTTAGTTACAACAGAGAACATTATATGGAAGCTCTAAACAACGGCGGCGCGGGTTTCATGTACATTGACTTATTCAATGTAAAAATGCCGAGTATTAACATAATTTCTGCTTTTCCATATACTGACAAGGCAATAAATGCGATAGACAAGAGCGCATTGATAGAGTACGAAACTGCAAGAATTGTATCGCTTGGATATGAAGAAGAAACAGCAAGAAAATACGCATCAGAAGACATAGCATTACGTCCTTACAGAAACCCCAATATTTCAGATGGGGTTTTAATATTGGCAGAACTCGATAACACGCCGTACAATTTCTATTTTGCGATCGATGAACAAAACAACTATATAATAGAAAAACTACATTGTCTTGATTATGATAGGGGCTTGACTAGCACAGGCACAAAATGATACGCCCTTGATTGCCCCTTCATATGCTGATTATAGCACCCAATGCCCTATCCATCAATGGTTTTTTCGACATTTTTTCAGTAGTCTGAAACAGCGGGTTTTCTCTGAAGAGTTTCAGCATTTCATGATACACATCGCCGCCACCGCGAAGATTAAAACGAAACTCGCACTCTTTGAGATAGAGGTCAAAAACGTCCTTTGAAATGCCGTTAAATTTGGCCAGTCTATG
>JAIRWH010000091.1 GCA_031253545.1 Oscillospiraceae bacterium | reverse complement strand
CCCGGCGGCGGCGGCGAAAGCCTCCGGCGTGAAGTTCATAATCTGCCGCAAGCCCGCAAGCCGCAGGCCGATGTCTTTCAGTTGCTCCGTCATTTCGGAAACGCACCCCTTTCAAGCGTAATAAGCCATTGTACATTACGCGGGCGGGATTGTCAAAGAGAAGGCGGCGGCGGAAAAACACGCGAAAACGGGTCTTTGAGAAAACGCGAAAACGCCCCGCAAGCGGGAGAGGAAACACAAAACCCGTGTTTCCCGCGGAAAACCCTTGACCTACGGCTAAACCAACCGCGAAGCCGCCGAAGAGGCCTACAAGCGCGGGGAATACACAAAGTGCGAAGACACATACCGCGATTAAAGCGCCCTGCCTCCCGGCCGGCCCCCCACAACCCCGGCGGTTGCGTTTTTGCCGCGAGGTAATTTACCAAACAGCCCGGCGGCACAAAACCTTGCGTACCGCGCCTTGGCGCACGCAACGCATGGTAGAGCGCGCCGTGGCGGCAAGTAGACATAACAACGAAATAATGTTTCACGTGAAACAAGGGCTTGCTTTCCGCCGCGTGGGTGTGTTATGATGGCTTGGCGGGGAGAAGGTTTTCAATTTCTCCCGTCGGCGCGAACACAGGGGAGGCGGAAAGTGGGAAAGGTAATTGCGATAGTCAACCAAAAAGGCGGGGTGGGGAAAACCACAACCTGCGTGAATACGGCCGCGGCGCTGAAAGAGGCGGGAAAACGGGTGCTCATGGTGGATTTCGACCCGCAGGGCAACGCCACATCGGGCTTCGGTGTGGATAAACAGACTTCGCCGAACATTTACGACGTGATTATCGGGCGCGCGGATATACGCAACGCCGTATACGGCACCCCCTACGCGGACATAGTGCCGTCCAACAAGCAGCTTTCGGGGGCGGAGCCGGAGCTGCTCGCCGAGCGAGACAGGGAGTTGCGCCTGCGCGGCGCGCTCGCCCCGATAAAAGGGAATTACGACTACATTATGGTGGACAGCCCTCCCACGCTGACGCTGCTCACGGTGCAATGCCTCTGCGCGGCGGACAGCGTGCTCATCCCCGTGCAGTGCGAATATTACGCCTTAGAAGGGTTGAGCGACCTCATGTTCACGTTGCGGGCGGTACGCAAATCCCTCAATCCGCCGTTAGACATCGAGGGCATACTGCTCACCATGTACGACGCGCGCGTCAACCTCACGTTTCAGGTCACGGAGGAAGTAAAGCGGCATTTTCCGGGGCAGGTGTACGCCTGCGTCATCCCAAGGAGCGTCAGGCTCTCGGAAGCGCCCTCGCACGGCAGACCCATACAGCACTACGACCGATACTCCAAGGCCGCCGAGAGTTACAACGCTCTCGCCGCGGAAATACTCAGGAAAAACTCTAAGTAGGAGCGCGGGCATTATGGCACAGCAGCAAAAGAAAGGTTTGGGCAGGGGTCTCGGCGCGCTGCTCGGCGACGAAGCCGTCAGGCAGACCGACAGCAGGTATTCCGAGCTGCGGCTTGCGGAAATCGAGCCGAGCAACAAGCAGCCGCGCAAGAGCTTCAACGAGGCGGCGATTGCCGAGCTTGCCGACTCCATTCGGCTCCACGGCGTACTCACGCCGCTCATCGTGCGCCGCACCCGGGCGGGAAACTATCAGATTATCGCGGGGGAGCGGCGCTGGCGCGCCGCGCGCATGGCCGGGCTCTCCACGCTCCCCGCCGTAATCACCGACGCGGACGACAGGCGGGCCTCGGAGATGGCGCTCATAGAAAACCTCCAGCGCGAAGACCTGAACGCCTTAGAGGTTGCCGAAGGCTACAAAGCGCTCATGGACGAGTTTGTCATGACGCAGGAGGAAGTGGCCGTGCGGGTGGGTCGCGCGCGCTCGTCCGTGGCAAACGCGTTACGCCTTTTAACCCTCGCCCCCTCGGTGCGCACCATGCTCGTGGAGGGCAAACTCACGGAGGGTCACGCCCGCGCCCTGCTCTCGCTCGACCATGCCGGGCAGCACAAAGCCGCCGTGCAAACGCAGATAGACGGCATGACGGTACGGCAGACAGAAAGCTATGTGCGCAAAATGTTAGACAAATCCGCAAGGGGCGAGGCGAAGGCCAAACCCAAGCCGAATTACCTTGCCGAGCATGAGAACAAACTTTCCGATAAGCTCGGCAGGCGCGTGAGGATACTCCCCAAAAGCAAAAAGCGCGGCGTGGTGGAGTTGGAGTTCTACGGCGCGGAAGACTTAGACGCGCTTATCGCGGCGCTGACAGACTAACTCAGAAGAAAGGGCCGGATTGTAAGGATGTTAGACAGGAAGCACGTCGCGGCCTCCCCGGAATCCGTGGCGCAAGAACTTGCGCGGCGCGGCGGCGACTATGCCGAACAAACGCAAAGCGCGGCGCGCTTAGACGGCGAGCGCAGGGAACTGCTCACCGCCATAGAGTCCGTAAAGGCCAAACAAAACGAAGCGTCCAAACTCATCGCCGAGCAAAAACGCGCCGGCCTGCTCGCCGACGAATTGCTTGCGGACATGAAACGGCTTTCGGAATCCGTGCCGCAGAAAGAAACGCGCCTGCGCGAGATTGAGCGGGAGATTGAAAATATCCTGCTGCTGCTGCCAAATATCCCCCTGCCCGACGTGCCGGACGGCACGGACAGCGAAAGCAACAGGCAACTGCGCGTTTGCGGCGAAAAGCCGGAGTTCGGCTTTGAGCCGAAACCCCATTGGGAGCTTGGCGAAACGCTCGGCATACTCGACCCCGCCACGGCGGCCAAGGTGGCCGGCGCGCGCTTCCACTTCTACATGGGCGCGGGCGCGCGGCTGGAACGCGCCGTGGTCAACCTGTTCCTCGACACACATTCGCGCCACGGTTACACGGAGGTGTTCCCGCCGTTCATGGCAAACGCCGCCGCCATGACGGGCACAGGGCAGCTGCCGAAGTTCGCCGAGGATATGTTTCACGTGGAACAAACGGGGTATTACCTCATACCCACGGCCGAGGTGCCGCTGACCAATATGTACAGAGACGACATTCTGCCCGCCGAGCGGCTGCCCGCCGCCTACTGCGCCTACACGGCGTGCTTTAGGGCGGAGGCGGGCAGCGCCGGCAGGGACGTTCGCGGCCTCATACGGCAGCACCAGTTCAACAAAGTGGAGCTCGTGCGCTTCTGCGCCCCGGAAGACTCCCCCGCGCAGCACGAATTGCTCACGGCCGACGCCGAGCGCGTGTTGCGGCGCTTGGGGCTGCCCTATCGCGTGGTGGTTCTGTGCGCCGGCGACATGGGCGTGTGCGCCGCCAAGACATACGACATAGAGGTGTGGATGCCGTCATACGGCAAATATGTGGAGATTTCCTCCTGCACGGACTTCGGCGCGTATCAGGCGCGCCGCGCCAACATACGCTACCGCCCCGCCCCCGGCGAAAAGCCCCAATTCGTCCACACGCTCAACGGTTCCGGCGTGGCGGTGGGGCGCGCCGTGGCCGCCTTGCTTGAGAATTATCAGAACGAAGACGGCTCGGTGAGCCTGCCGGAGGCGCTGTACCCCTACATGGGCGGCATGGAGAAAATCGAAAGGGCGAAGCGGGCGTGAAACGGTTTATCGCGGAGTTTAAGGCGTTTGCCGTCAGGGGCAGCGTCATTGACCTTGCCGTGGGTGTCATCATCGGCGCGGCGTTCGGAAAAATCACCACATCCCTCGTGTCCGACATACTCATGCCCGTCATCGGCCTCGCGCTCGGCGGGGTAAACTTCGCGGCGCTGACGCTCACTTTGCCGAGGTTTTGGGGCGAAGGCGACCCCGCCTCCCTCAACTACGGCGCTTTTATCAGCACGGTATTAGACTTCGTAATTATCGCGTTCTTCACATTCCTCTTGGTGAAGGCCGTAAACAGGCTCAAGGGCAAACCCACCCCCGCTCCTCCCGCCCCCGCCCCGGAGGTAAAGCTGCTGACAGAAATCCGTGATTTACTTAAAGAAAGGGGTGAACAGGCGTAATGCGGACGAGGATAGACAAAGCCCCGACAGGCAAGCCGTGTGAAGTCTGCGGATTTGTCGAAAACCTGCGCGAGACGGGCAGGATGTTCTTTCTTGTGCTGCGCGACGCGTCGGGAAAGCTGCAGGTCACGGTAGAAAAAAGCTCCATGCCCGCGCTATCCGCCATGTGCGCGGAGCTCTCGCCGGAGTTCGTGGTACGCGTCCGGGGAGTAATCAACGAAAACACCTATGTGAAGCTCGGCGGCAGGGAAATGGTGCCGGAAAGCATAGAGGTCCTCTCAAAGGCCGAGCCGTTGCCGTTGCAGCCGGACGCGCACATAGACACGCGGCTTGACCACCGTTGGCTTGACCTGCGCGAAGATAAAAACCTGCTCATCTTCAAGGCGCAGACCACCCTCTCGGAAGCCATGCGCTCGTTCCTGCTCGAGCGCGGTTTCTTAGAGCTGCACTCGCCCAAGCTCATCGGCGCGGCCAGCGAGAGCGGCGCGGACGTATTCGAGCTCGGTTACTTCGGCGGCAAGGCCTATCTCTCGCAAAGCCCGCAGTTTTACAAGCAGATGGCAATGGCGGCGGGCTTCGACGCCGTGTTCGAGCAAGGGCCGGTGTTCCGCGCGGAAAAGTCCCACACCAACCGCCACGCCACGGAGTTCACGGGCTTCGACTTGGAGTTTGCCTACATAGACTCCTTCCGCGATGTCATGGCCTTAGAGGCGGAGCTGTTGCAAGCGGGCTTGCGCGCCGTGGCGGAAAAGCACGGGGCGGATATAGAACGCTTGTTCGGTATTAAGACCGTTGTGCCCCTGCTGCCGTTCCCGGAGCTGACGTTGCGCGAGCTATACGAAAAGCTCGAAGTCATTTACGGCCTGCAAACGCCGCCCGAGCAGCGCGGCGACCTCACCACGGAGGCCGAGCGCCTGGCGGGGAAGCTGAGCATGGACGAATACGGTCACGAGTTTCTGTTTCTCACGGATTTCGCGCCGGAGGGGCGCGCGTTCTACCATATGCGCGACGAGCGCGGCAACCCGCTCGGCTTCGACCTCGTGTGGCGCGGCGTGGAGATTACCACGGGCGCGCAGCGCGAACACCGATACGAGCGCCTCGCGGCGCAGGCAAACGAAAGGGGGCTCGGCGAAGACGTGAAGTTTTATCTCGACTTTTTCCGCTACGGCTGCCCGCCGCACGGCGGTTTCGGCTTAGGCTTAGACAGGCTCACCATGCTGCTGTTGGGTGTCACCATCAAAGAAGCCATGTTCCTCTTCCGCGGCCCCGGGAGGCTCACGCCGTGAGCGCGGCGGCGTTTCCGAGGGGCAGCGGCCTGATACTGCCCATCTCCGCCCTGCCGAACCAATATGGCATAGGCACATTCGGCGAAAGCGCCTACCGCTTTGTGGACTTTTTGGAAAAAGCGGGGCAGAGTTACTGGCAAATACTCCCCCTCTCCCCCACGGGCTTCGGGGATTCGCCCTACCAAAGCTGCTCGGCGCGCGCGGGCAACCCCTACTTCATAGACTTCGATATGCTCTGCGCCGTGGGCATACTCGCCAAGGAAGACTACGCGTTCGCGGACTTCGGCCAAGACCCCGACTCCGTGGACTACGGCAAGGTCTACGAACACCGTTTCCCCGTGCTGCGCCGCGCCTACGAGCGCGGCAGGGTGGCCTTTGCCGGGGAATACAAGGCTTTCTGCGCCGAAAACGCCTATTGGTTAGACGACTACGCCCTGTTCATGGCCATAAAGCAGCGCTTCGGCATGGCGGCGCTCTCCGAGTGGCCGGACGAGGGCATACGCCGCCGCGAGCAATCCGCGCTTATCACCTACACCAACCTCCTTGCCGAGGAAATGGAGTTTCAGCGTTTCCTCCAATGGCTGTTCTTCTGGCAATGGAGCAGATTAAAGGCCTACGCGGAAAAGAAAGGCGTGGGCATCATCGGCGATTTGCCCATCTATGTGGCGGAAGACAGCGTGGAGGTCTGGGCGCACCCGGAGCTGTTCCGGCTCAAAGAGCCGGGTGTGCCGTCCGTGTGCGCCGGCGTGCCGCCGGACTTCTACTCGGCCACGGGTCAGCTTTGGGGCAACCCCGTCTACGACTGGGAGCACCACAAAAAAACGGGCTACGCATGGTGGCTCGGCAGGCTTAAAGCCGCCGCCGAGCTCTACGATGTCATACGCATAGACCACTTCCGCGCCGTACACAATTACTGGGCCGTGCCCCACGGCGAAACCACGGCGGAAGACGGGCATTGGGAGCCGGGGCCGGGCATGGCGTTTATCCACGCCATACGGCAAGAGTTGCCCCACGCGCGCTTCATAGCCGAGGACTTGGGCGACATGGATAAAGAAACCGTGGCGTTTATCCACAGCACGGGCTTCCCCGGCATGGCCGTGGCGGTCTACGCCTTCAACCCCGACGCGTCAAGCCCCTATCTGCCCCACAACATCACCCCCGCCCGCGCGGCGTACACCTCCACGCACGATTCCCCCACATTCGTGGAATGGCTCTCCCAGGAAGCCGGCGACGGCGAGCGGGCGTTCGCCTTCGACTATATGCGCCTGCGCATCGAGGAAGGCATAGGTTGGGGCGTGGTCAAGAGCGTGTGGGGCAGCCCCGCGTGCATCGCCGTGGCGCAAATGCAAGACGTGCTGGGCCTCGGCGCGGACGCGCGCATGAACACGCCCTCCACCCTCGGCGGCCGCAACTGGCGCTGGCGCATACGCGCCGAGGCGCTCAACGACACCGTGGCGGCCATGCTCAGGCGCGTGACCCAAATATACGGGAGGCTGCCCGCGGCGAAAAAACCTGCCGCGGACGCTCCGGCGGCGGAAACAGGCCGCGAGAATACGCAACAGAAGGAGAAAGGCAAGTTATGACAGGCGAGATTAAAAACATCAGCGTGCTTGGGCACGGCGGCGACGGCAAGACCACCCTCTGCGAAAACATTCTCTTCCTCACCAAAAGCGCGGACAGGCAAGGCAAGGTGGCCGACGGCAACACCGTGAGCGACTTCGACCCGGAGGAAACGCGGCGGCAGATTTCCATAGCGGCCTCGGTTTTGCCGGTGGAACACGGCGGCGTGAAGCTGAACCTCTTAGACACGCCGGGCTACTTCGACTTCATCGGCGAACAGCTGCAAGCCCTCTCCGTCACAGACACCGGGCTTATCTGCCTGTCGGGCAAGAGCGGCCCCGGCGTGGGCACGGAAAAGGCCTACAAAATGCTCGCGGAGCGCAAAATGGCAAAGTTTTTCTACATCTCCAAAATGGACGAGGAAAACGCCGACTTCGCCGCCGCGCTCGCGCGCCTGCGCGAACTGTTCGGCCATTCGGTCTGCCCGGTCAATATGCCCGTCTTCACAGACGGCAAACTGACGGGGGTGGCAAGCGCCGCCGATTCGCCCGAATACGGCGCGATGCTGCGCGAGGCGATTGCCGAAACAAGCGAGGCGCTCATGGAAAAGTTCTTTTCCGACGAGCCGTTTACGCCGGACGAGCAAAACGCGGGCATACGCGAAGGCTTGAAGAGCGGCGCGCTCTGCCCCGTTTTCTGCGGCAGCGCCGTCACGGGCGTGGGCACAAAGGAGCTGCTCGATTCCCTCGCCGCCCTCGCCCCCTCCCCGTCGGCCTCGCCCTCCGACCCGCTGCGCCTCTTCGTGTTCAAGACGGTGTCCGACCAATTCGGCAAGTTTTCCTTCTTCAAGGTTTGCGGCGGCACATTGGCTTCCGACACGCAGCTCACCAACGCCCGCACGGGCGACACGGAGAAACTCGCCCATATCTACATGGTGCGCGGCAAGAAAAACACGGAGGTCAAGACCATAGCCTGCGGCGACATAGGAGCCGTGTCCAAACTCACGGACACAAAAACATGCGACACGCTCTGCGCCCCCGCGGCGGCGGCGGAGGCCCTGCCGCCCATCGCCTTCCCCAAGCCCTGTTACAGCCTCGCGGTGTTCCCGAAGGTAAAGGGCGGCGAGGAAAAAATCTCCTCCGGCCTTCTGCGCATGAGCGAGGAAGACATGACGTTCACCATGAAAAACGACCCGGAAATCCGCCAGATGGTGGTCACGGGGCAAGGCGACATCCACATAGACGTGCTGTGTTCCCGCCTGAAAAACCGCTTTGGCGTGGAGGTGGACACAGAAGCGCCGCGTGTGCCGTACAGGGAAAAAATCCGCAAAAAGGTCACGGGCGTCGAAGGCAAGCACAAAAAGCAAACGGGCGGCCACGGCCAATTCGGGCGCGTGATTATGGAGTTTGAGCCGTCCGATTCCGACGACCTTACGTTCGAGGAAAAAATCTTCGGCGGAGCCGTGCCCAAGCAATATATCCCCGCCGTGGAAAAAGGCTTGCGCGACTGCATACAAAAAGGCGTGCTCGCGGGCTTTCCCGTGGTATGCCTCAAAGCCACGCTGGTAGACGGCTCATACCACGACGTGGACTCGTCGGAAATGGCCTTCAAGCTCGCCGCGCGCCTTGCCTACAAGGCGGGGCTGCCGCAGGCCTCGCCCGTGCTGCTCGAACCCGTGGGCACATTAAGGGTCAATATCCCCGACAGCCACATGGGCGACATCATAGGCGACCTCAATAAGCGCAGGGGGCGCGTGATGGGCATGAACCCGGGCGCGGAGGGGCAGGTGGTGGAGGCCGAGGTGCCTATGGCGGAAATGGCCACATACGCCATAGACCTGCGCTCCATGACCTCCGGGCGCGGCTCGTTCGACTTCACCTTCGCCCGCTACGAGGAAGCGCCCGCCCCCGTGCAGCAAAAGGTCATCAACGAATACAAAGCCGCGGCCGAGGAAGAGGAAGACTAACCGCGCCGCGTAGCGGCCGGAGGGGGCAAGCCGGCCTCCTTTTACGCTTGACGGTACACCAACAACGCAAGGGAAGGCGCGAGGCAATGACAAGAAAACAGTCCGCCGCCGGTCGCCCGTGACGGGTATGTACTGCGCGAGCGAGGAAGACACGGAGGCGGCGGGGGAGGCGCTGGCGCGCGAACTGCTGCCGGGCGACGCGGTGTGGCTGCACGGCGACTACGGCGCGGGCAAGACGGCGTTTTGCCGGGGTCTCGCGCGCGGCCTCGGCGCGGCGGAGCGGGCCGAAAGCCCCGGCTATGTGCTTGCGCGCGAATACCGCGGCGCTTTGACGCTGTATCACTTTGACCTCTACCGCGTAAGCGGGTGGGAGGATTTGTTCGACATCGGTTGGGAGGATTACCTGAGCGCGGGGGGCGTGTGCGCCGTGGAATGGGCGCAGAAACTCGCCCCGCCGCCGGAGGGGGGCTTTACCGTGCGTATAGGCTTTGCCGGCGGCGGCAGGGAAATCACCATCGAGCGCCCCGCGCGGGCTCGTTTATCGGGCAACAGGGAGTCAATGTCCATGTAATACACAGAGTAAATTTCCGTATCAATATACACGGTCACGGCCCTGCCGCGCGCAAACGGTTCGGGGTTCCCCTCCGAGCGCGCGTGTTTCGGGCGGGTCTTCTGCGGTTGACCGCGCGCTTGGAATGTACCCGAAGGGCTGCGGGGGCGTTTTGCGGGGTAGGGCGCTTTCACCCTCAGCCCGCGTGCTGCGGGTCGTAGTCCAAGTTTGTTGTCCTGCCCTCGTCAAGGCCGATGATGGCGGATTTATCGGGGAAGTAGTTGCCCCGGCAATAAAGCACCGTCAGCGCGG
>JAIRWH010000007.1 GCA_031253545.1 Oscillospiraceae bacterium | reverse complement strand
ATAGACGACCAATACAACAGCGCGAGGATTGCGTATACAGCAAAGGCAGGCACTGACTATTATGGCTCCCCAATACCCGCAGGCACACCTTGGGTCTGGTGGCTGCGTTCCCCCGGCGGTGGTGCGAACTACGCCGCCTGCGTCGGTGACGGCAGCATGAGCGTCTACGGCGACACCGTCGACCTTTCCGACGATGGCCTCCGCCCCGCCATGTGGGTGACCCTGTAATCCGCTGACCTCCCGCCCCCGTCCCCCCGTCCCCTAACCACTAACCACTAACCACTAACAACTACCGCCCCGCTCACGGGGCGAAAACCGGCGGTCTTTTTCGCGGAGATATTCTTTTGGGGGTTGTCGCCGTGCGTGAGTGTTACTACACACCCTCCGGCAAGGTAACCGGCGGATTCTTCCTCATGCTTTCGCTGCTGTGCGCCTTCTTTGTGCCCGTGCTGAGCGCCGCGTATGTCTACTTCGTTTATTACACGCCGTGGATATACCTCAACATCATCGCGGCCGTGGTTTGCGGCGCGGCGCTCGGCGCGGTCACGGACCGGGCGGCGAGGCTCGGCAAGGCAAGGAGCCCCGCGGTCGTCGCGCTCTGCGCCGTGGCGGCGGTGGCGGTGATGAAGTATGTGCAGTGGTGTTTCTATATCCCGTTGGTTTACGACGAGTCTTACGGGCTTTACGAGCGTTATGAGGGCTACTCCCTCTCGTTCGGGCAGCGGCTCTCCGAAGCGCTCCGTTACTT
The DNA here is from genome assembly GCA_031253545.1 of Oscillospiraceae bacterium. Lineage (GTDB taxonomy): Bacteria > Bacillota > Clostridia > Oscillospirales > UBA929 > WRLJ01. The sequence goes on along the minus strand of JAIRWH010000007.1, from coordinate 13,518 downwards.
GCCCCGCCCCGGGGAGGTATACAAAGGCGCGCTCTCGGTCAATGAGTTCGGCGTGTGGGGGCTTACTCCCGGCCGCGCCGACCGCCATGCCGGCGACAATGTCACGGGAACCGCGCTCCTCGCGGTGTGGCTCGGCGAGTTCGCGTTCATGGCGGCGGGCTCCGCGCTCACTTCGCGCAACGCGTCGGGGTTTCCGTTTTCCGAGACGGCCAACGATTGGTATGAGGCCGTGAAAGAAAAACCGGAATTAGACACGCCCTTGGACTTTTCCTCCCTGAAAAGCCAAATGGAGCGCGGCGACATGGCGCTCGCGGCGGCGCTCGCGGCAAAGGGCAAAACGGACGGCGGCGACTACATAAGGCTGAGTTTTTTCCGCCCGCCCCCCACGGCTCGGACGGAGGACTGCTACATGAGCGCCACGCGCTTTGTTACGCAGGCGAAAAGGCGCGGCGGCGGGCCGGGCGTGACAAAACCGATAAACTATATGAGCCTCTCCGCCTGCGACATGGCAAAGTTCCTCACGGGCGAAGGCGGTTTGCGGTATGATTGACCCGCTCTGCCGCTTGCCCGCAAAACCGGCGCTCTCATCGGCGGGGAGATGCGCCTTTCCCCCTTCGGGGGACAGGCGCGGGAAGGCCTCCCGATTTGCCGGCGTGAAAAACCTCACGGGCGAAGGCGGTTTGCGGCATGATTGACCTAATCCTTGCCGGCGGCACGGTGGTTACCATGGACAAAAAGCGGCGTGTGCTCACGGACGCGTCCGTGGCCGTGGACTGCGGCAAAATCCTCTATGTGGGCGCTTCGGGCGACGTGCGAAACAGATATGAGGCAAAGCGCACGCTCGACTGCGCCGACCATGTGGTGCTGCCCGGTTTTGTGGATGCCCACGGCCACGGCGGGCACTCATTTTTCCGCTTCGCGGTCAAAGACACGCGCTATTGGATGCCCGCCATGACGCACACATATTTCCACTATATTGACGACGACTTTTGGTACTACGAAGGGCGCGTTTCGGCGTTGGAACGCCTTCGCGGCGGCATCACCACGGGTGTGTGCGTGCTCGGCTCGCAGCCGCGCTGCGACAGCCCCGTGTTCGCGCAATACAACGCAAAGGCCTACGCGGAGGTCGGCGTGCGCGACATCGTGTGCACCGGCCCGTGCCACCCGCCCTGGCCGCACAATTTCAGCCGCTGGAGCGGCTGCACCCGCACCGTGCGCGAGGTCTCGTTCCGCGAGGTCACAGACAGCTTGGAGACCGTTATAAAGACGCTCAACGGCACCAATGGCGGCAAAACCTTCGCCTTTGTCACGCCGTTTACCGTGGTCACCTCGGTCAACCCCTCCGGCGTAACGCCGAAGGAAAAACTCACCGCCCTCACCGAGCACGACAAGTTTCAAGCCAAGGAGATGCGGCGCATAGCGCGCGAATACGGCACAAGAATCCATTCGGACTGCTTCGGGGGCATGCCGGAGCTGCTCAAAGAAGACATGAGCTGCGCCCTCGTCGGCCCGGACGTGCATTTGCAGCACTGCACACGCCTGAGCGAAGACGAGGTGAAAATCCTCGCCGACTCCGGCACATCGGCGGGTGTCTGCCCGACCTCCGGCGCGCCCGTGGACTTAATGCTCGACGCGAATATCAATATGGCGCTCACCACCGACGGCACAAAGCTCTACCCCGGCTTCGACATATTCGGCTGCATGAGGCAGTTTCAGCAGAATTGCAGGAGCGCCTGCGGCGACCCTTCGCTCATACCCGACGCGAAAGCCTTGGAGATGGTCACGGTGGACGCGGCGAGGGCGCTCGGCCTGCAAAACCTCGTCGGCTCGATTGAGCCGGGCAAACAAGCCGACCTCATCACCGTGGATATGCTCACCCCCAAGCTCACGCCTTGCTTCAACCTGCTGCACGCGCTTGTGCAAAACGCCTCCGGCGCGGATATAGACAACGTGGTTATCGCGGGCGATGTGCTTATGCATAACAGAAAAACAAACTCAGACGAGAAGGAAATCCTGCTCTCGGCGCAAAGGGAGGCGGGCAAGGTCATAGAACGCTCCGGCATACGCGCCATGGCGCATATGGACGAGGCTTTCTGGGGCAAGGCAAGGAAACCGGAGATGCCGGAGCCGTTCGACATAGAATGGCAAAGGCGCGACGGCGGCCACTACTGACGCGCCGCGCCGGTTTCGGCTCCCTCGCTCACGCTTACTCTTGCCGCCCGCGGCGGCGCGGCAAACACGCCTGCGGGCGGCTAACCTATATCCGCCAGGCCGAGGTAATCGGCCCCGCGAGTCATAATAAAGTCTTTGCGGCCTTGCAGGTTGTCCCCGAGCAGCATATCGAAGTATTCGGCGGTCTTTGCCGCGTCTTCCGGCACAATCTGTATCAGCCGCCTGGTGCGCGGGTTCATGGTGGTGTTCCACATCATATCCGGCTCGTTTTCGCCCAATCCCTTGCTCCTTGCCACATGGGCGCCCTTTGGTCTGCCCCATTTTTCCAATACGGCCTCTTTTTCGGCTTCGGAATAGGCAAACGCCGTCTTGTCTTTGTGCGTTATCTCGAAGAGCGGGCTTTCGGCTATGCACACATAGCCCTCGCGGATTAGCGTGGGGGTCAGCCGATAGAGCATGGTGAGTATGAGCGTGCGGATATGGAACCCGTCTTCGTCCGCGTCGGTGCAGATAATGACGCGCCTGTAGCGCAAAGCCGAAAGGTCAAACGCCCCCGCGTCCTTCGCGGCCTTCCCGCCGAACTCCACCCCGCAGCCGAGCACTTTGAGCAAATCGGTGATGATTTCGTTCTTAAAGATTTTGTCGTAGTCCGGTTTCAGGCAGTTTAATATCTTGCCCCGCACGGGCATTATAGCCTGAAACTCGCCGTCGCGCGCCTGTATGCACGCGCCCATAGCGGAGTCGCCCTCCACGATATACAGCTCGCGGCGCTCCGGGTCGCGGCTGCGGCAGTCGTGAAACTTATCCACCCTCGTGGTAATATCCTGCCCGCCGGACAGCTTCTTCCTAAGGCCGCTCCGCGTTCTCTCCGCCGCCTCCCGGCTGCGTTTGTTGACGAGCACCTGAGCGGCCACGGCCTCCGCGTCCGCCCTGTTTTCGATGAAGTATACCTCTAAGCGCGAACGCAGGAAGTCTGTCATCGCCTCTTGGATAAACCTGTTGTTTATGCTTTTCTTCGTTTGGTTCTCAAAGCTCGTTGCCGTGGAGAAATTGCTCGTCACCAGCACAAGGCAGTCGCAAATATCCTGCCAGGTAACCTTTGCCTCGGCTTTGCCGTATTTGCCGCCGCTTTTGAGATACGCGTCTATCGAGGATACGAAGGCGGCCTTGGCGGCGGCGGCGGGCGAACCGCCGTGCTCCAAATACGACGAGTTGTGGTAGTGCTCGATGAGCGAGGCGGTCTGCGAAAAACAGAAGGCGATGTTGAGCCTGAGCTTATACTCCGGTTTGTCCTCGCGGTCGCGCCCGCGCCGCTGCGTTTCCCAAAGCACGGGCTTTGTGAGAAACGGCAAGAGCCCGTTGCCGCCCTCGCTCGCGTTCACACATTCCGCCACATAATCCGCTATGCCGTGTTCGTAATAATACTCGCTCTTTTCGCCGAGATAATCCAGCAAAAACGTAACGCCGGGGTTCACCACGGCCTGCCGCCGCAGCGTGCCGTCGAAATACGCCTTCGGCACGTCTATGTCGGTAAACACCTCCAAGTCCGGTTTCCAACGTATCACGGAGCCTGTTTTCTTGGCGGCGGCGGCTGTCTTTTGCAGGGAGCCCGCTATCTTGCCCTTCTCGAAACGCAGATTGTATTCGTATCCGTCGCGCGTAACCTTCACGTCCATAAACTCTGAGCTGTATTGCGTGGCGCACGAGCCCAAGCCGTTCAGTCCCAGCGAAAACTCGTAATTGGCATCGCCCTCGTGGTATTTCCCGCCCGCGTAAAGCTCGCAAAACACCAATTCCCAGTTATACATTTTCTCTTTTTCGTTCCAGTCCACGGGGCAACCCCGCCCCTCGTCGGCCACCTCAAACACATTGCCCGGCAGCACGCGCACGGCGATTTTCCTGCCGTAGCCTTCGCGCGCTTCGTCTATGGCGTTGGAAAGAATCTCAAAAAAGGCGTGGCAACAGCCCTCAAGCCCATCCGAGCCGAAGATGACACCCGGGCGCTTGCGCACCCTGTCCGCGCCTTTCAGCGCGGTAATGGATTCGTTGTCGTAATTATTCACCGTCCGCATATCCCCCCCGCGGTAAGCAAAAGCGTGACCGTGTAACCCGAGGGCATTATAACAGACCCCCGCCTTGCAAGTCAACGCCCGCGGCAAGGCAAAGAACCTTGCGCCGGGCGGCGTTCTGCGGTATAATGCGCCACGGGGCTCTGCGGACGCCTCCTTGCCGTTCGGCTTGCCGCGTAAATCGCGGCGCGCGAAGATAGGGGTTGCGCGGTATGGACAAAAAGACCGAGATTCTGATTGTGGAAGACGACGCAATCATCGCTTCCGGGCTTGAGTACGCGCTCACGCAGGAGGGCTATTCCGTTGCGCGCGCGCAAAGCGTGAAAGAGGCGGCCGGCGCGGCGGCGCGGCGGAGGTTTGACCTCGCGCTCTTGGATATGCAGCTGCCCGACGGCACGGGCTTTGAGGTCGCGCGAACGCTCAAAGCCGGCGGCGCGGCCGTGATTTTCCTCACCGTGGCGGACGACGAGGGCAATATAGTCCGCGCGTTTGACACCGGCGCGGACGACTACGTTACCAAGCCGTTTCGCCTGCGCGAGCTGCTCGCCAGAATCAAACGCGCGCTGAATACGCGCGGCGGCGCTTCGCCCGCGGTTACCCTCGGCGGCGTGACGGTGGACACGGCGGCGGGGAAGGCTTACATTAACGGCGCGCCGCTTGAGCTCACCGCGCTTGAATACCGCCTGTTGCTGCTGTTTGTCTCCAACAGGGGGCAAACGCTCACCCGCGGGCAAATCTTAGACCGCGTGTGGGACGCGGCGGGCAATTATGTGGAGGACAACACTCTCACCGTGTATATAAAGCGCCTGCGCGAAAAGCTCGGCGGCGCGCTGAATATCGAGACGGCGCGGGGGCTCGGCTACCGTGTGGATTAGCAAGCGCGCCATTGTGAACCTGTCCGGCGACATCCGCGGGATTATTGACGGGCGGGAAGTGGATTTGCGCGATAACCGCGAGGGCGTGTGGAATATACTCAAAAGCGATATTCATACGCTCGCCGGGCTGAAAAACGAGCAGGTCGTCGCGCTCGGCCGCGAGCGCGACGTGATGAGGGATAACCTGACCAACATATCCCATCAGCTCAAAACACCGCTCACATCGATGATGATAATGGCGGACTTGCTCGAAAGCGAGCTTACCTCGGAAACCCCCGACACCGACAGGCAAACGGAGTTTCTCGCCAATATCATCACGGGGCTGACCCGCATGGACTGGCTTGTGGCCGCGTTGCTGAAAATGGCGAAATTAGACGCGGGCGCGGCGGAGTTTTCCCCACAGGCCGTGACATCCGCCGAACTTGTCCGCGTGGCGGCGGAACCGCTGCGGGTTTTGCTCGATATAAAAAACCAAAGCATAGAGGTTTGCGGAGACACGGAACTGCGATGCGACAGGCGTTGGACGGCGGAGGCGCTGACCAACGCGCTGAAAAACGCCTCGGAATATTCCCCGGAAGGCGGCGTGATACGCATAGAATCCGGCGCGAACCCTATTTGCGCGTGGATTGCCGTGACAGACAGCGGCGAGGGAATAGCCAAGGCGGACATTGCCCGCCTGTTCAAGCGCTTTGAGGGTTCGCGGAGCGGCAAGGGCCACGGTGTCGGCCTGCCGCTCGCGCTGGCGATAATGCGCGCCCAAAACGGCGATATTGAGGTGAGCGGCGGCGGCAACGGCGCGGGCGCGACGTTTACCTTGAAGTTTTATAAATGACAAAACTGTCACGCAATTCCGCCCCGGCGGTCACCGGGCAGTCACTTTGGCTTGGTATGATAATCCCATCCAATACAAAACGGAGGGAAAAGCGATGGCTATTTTGCAAGTCAAAGGGCTGACAAAGACCTACGGCAAGGGCGACGCGCAGGTCACGGCGCTGGGCGGCGTGAGTTTTTCCGTGGAAAAGGGCGAGTTTTTGGCCATAATGGGCGCGTCCGGCTCCGGGAAGTCCACCCTCATGCACCTTATCGGCGGCGTGGACCGCCCCACGGCCGGGAGCGTGACCGTGGACGGCAACGAGATTTACGCTCTGAACGAGAGCGAGCTTGCCATCTTCCGCCGCCGCCACATAGGCTTGGTTTACCAGTTCTACAACCTGATTCCCACGCTCACCGCCGAGGAAAACATTATGCTGCCGCGCTTGCTTGATAACCGCAAGGCGGACGAGAGCAAACTGCGGGCGATATTGGAAACCACGGGGCTTACCGACCGCGCCCGCCATTTGCCGAGCGAGCTTTCCGGCGGGCAGCAGCAGCGCGTGTCCATAGGCAGGGCGCTCGTCAACGACCCCGCCCTTATCCTCGCGGACGAACCCACGGGCAACTTAGACAGCCGCGGCAGCCGCGAGATTGTGGACCTGCTCAAGCTCTCAAACAAACGGTATAACCAAACGCTGCTGATTATTACCCATGACGAGGCCATCGCGCTTGAGGCCGACCGCGTCATCGTAATCAGCGACGGCGTGATTGTGCGTGACGAGGCGGTGCGGTGATGAATATCATATATAAGCTCACGCTGCGCCATCTGCTCATGAACCGGGCGCGCACGCTCGTCACCCTGCTTGGCATCGTGCTGTCGGTGGCCACGGTCTGCGCCGTGGCGGGGTATATGCACGCCTACATAGACTACGCCTACCGCAACGCGCAGGCGCAATACGGCGATTGGCATATCCGGTTTTGCGGCTTATCGGAAGAAGCCGCGAACCGCCTGACGAAAAGCGGCATTGTGGAAAGCGCGCGCGCGGAGCCGAGCGAATATTCTTTCTTCGGCGAGGGCGAGGCGTTTGACGTGTATATCCGCCTCATACCCGGTACGGACGCGGGGGAAGCCTACGCGTTGGAACAGGACATATATGAAGGTACGGAAAGGCATATCGCCGATTACAACGGTGTGCTAATGGCGTTAGACGGCATAAGTTATGACGATTTCGGCCTGAGGAAGTCGGTTTATGCCCTGGCGGCCGCGCTCATCGCGGTGATTGCGGGCAGCTCCGCGGTTGTCATCGCAAACGCTTTCAACATCTCCGCCGCGGATAGGGTGCGGCAGTTCGGCATATTGAAAAGCGTGGGCGGCACGGGGCGGCAAATCATGCGTGCCGTGCTGTTTGAGGCGCTCGCCTTGTCGCTTGCCGCCATTCCGCTCGGCGCGGCGGCGGGCATGGGTTTGCAGGCCGGCTCGGTTATCGCGCTCAACCGTATAATGACGGGCGTGGGCCTCATCGGCAAAAACGGCGTTGTGCTGCGTATGGCGTGGCATCCGGCCGTTCTCGCCGTAACCGCGGCCGTGGCGCTCCTCACGGTGTTTCTGTCGGCGTGGCGACCCGCGCGCCGCGCGGCCAAAATGCCCGCCATTGAGGCCATAAGGCAGACGAGGGATATATACATACGCAAACACGAAACGAAAACCTCGCCGCTCACCCAGAGGCTCTTCGGCTTCGAGGGGGTGCTGGCGGTCAAATCGCTCAAACGCGGCAAGGGCAAGCACCGCGCGGCCGTGGTGTCGCTCACGGTGGGCATTGTGCTGTTTGTGTCGGTATATTCGTTCGTCAGACTGATGAAACAATCCGTTATGTCTTACTACGACGAAAAGTACAACGCGGCGCTGACGGTATACGGCGGCGCGGATAGGCAGGATGCCGTCAACGCCGCGCTTTCGGAGCGTGGCGACATCGGTTTCGTGTTTTGGAAATATATCTACCTCTTGCAGGCGGATTACATGCCGCCGAGTTTTTACACCGAGGAGTACAACGAATGGAACGGCAGCCTCGGCTATGTGTCTTTCGGCTCCGTGCGGCTTAACGCCGTGCCCGACGCCGACTTTGCCCTGCTCGCCCCGGAAAGCGCCGGCATCGGCGGGATTCCGGCGGTGCTTATCAACACCACGGGCGATATTTGGAGCAAGGGCAGATATACCTCTTTCACGCCGTATAACATGACACCCGGGGAAGTTTTGCGCTTATATGAGAATATCGTGCCGGATGAATGGGGCTCCGTGACTTGGGACCCCGTGACCGGGGAATATGCCGGATATGACGAATACGTGAGCGTCACGCTCGTGGCGGAGACCGCGCGGCCGCCCGCCGGAGCGCCCTACAGTTGGAACGGCACCCCGTCCGTCTTAATCCGCGATTCCGATTACCGTCTGCTCACGGGTATATATGCCGGCAGCCCCGTCTATGTGGCGAGAGGCGATTTCCTTGTTACCGCCGCCGATGCCGACATATTCTGCGAGGAGGCGGAAAAGGCTTTATCGGCGGCAGGGGTGGACTCCGCCTATTTTTCAATCAGGAACTTGGGGCAACAGCGCCGTCAGGACGCGGCCATTATACTCATAGTCTCGCTTGCCGGCTACGGGTTCGCGGCGCTGCTCTCGCTGATTGCCGCCACAAGCGCGGCCGCCACGTTATCCACGGGCATGGCGCTGCGGCGGCGGGAGTTTGCCGTGCTGTACGCGGCGGGCATGACAGGCGGGGGGCTTAACAAGATGCTGAACTTAGAGAGCCTGTTTTACACGCTCAATTCCATCGCCTTCGGGATGCCGCTCGGCATAGCCGTGTCATACGCGCTCCACGCGATTATCACAAGGCCGGCAGGCGTGAGCGCCTATGTGCCGCCATACGCTCCGCCGCTCGCGCCGCTCGCCATAGCCGCGGGGGCGGCGGGGCTGATGACGTTTGCCATAACGGCCGCAGGCAAACGCAGATTGCGAGGTCTGAGCATCGCGGAGGCCATAAAGAGCGAAGTAACGTGAACGGAAGCGCCGGGCGACGCGTGCCGCGCAACAGTCCTTAATACGCGGCAGATTGCGGGTTGTACCTCAAACCCGAACCCGGCGACGTCAATCGAGGCTATTCGGCGGCGTTAGCGGGTCTGCCCGCGCCCCTGCCGCGCTTGACAGGGGGCCGCGCGGACGCGGCTCCGATAACGGCATCTGTTTTAGGTTTAGCTTTTCTGCCTCTGGGTTTACCCTTGACTACTTCCGACTCGACGCCGATGCCGCCGATATCGCTGTCGGAAACATCGAGAGCCCGCGTTATCGCGTCCATTCTGGCTCGCACTTGCGGCTCTTTGGACGAACCGGACCGGCAAGCCGTATTATACGGTTCGCTGACGGAAACGATATGCTCCGCGCCGCTGAAAAATTTCTTCATACGCCTAACGTACCCCTCCCGCGTCATTCCTCTGCGCACGGCCAAAACAGCGGCATATACGAGCGCCTCGGTATGCACTTTGGCTCTCAGCTTTGAGAATAGCGGTATGTTAAGCGAGACACCCGCGTGGAAGGCCTTGAGGCAGTCAAGGGCGGAACGCAGCTCGTCTTCCTGCCCGGCGGTCAAGGCGGTCGTTTTCAGGAACTCGGAACGCGGTTTGCTCATTAGGTTTGGCTTCGGCGCGCAGAGCATGCAGAAAACATCCTGCAAAACGTCTTCGTCCACAAACTTCCGCACCTTTCTGTCGCCCAACCACAAGCCGAGTATCGGATGCTTGGCGAGTGACGTAAAGGCCGCGCGACTGAGAATGTCGATACGGTTGAGATCGGCGGGCTTGATGGGCACACCGCTGTTTATGCGCGAGAATATTATCTTCTTTTCTTCGTTGGTTGCGTTATTCAGCCAATATATGTCGAAAATGTGCCCTTTGATTTTGCGTTGCAATTCTTTGTCTAATTGCCTAAACAACTTTCCGATAATCGGCAAATCTTCGCCGTTTACGGAAATACTTTTGGGTTCCACGCCCGCCCATATGGCAAATTCGTTGTTCATGTACGCCCTAACGGTGTCGAGACGCTGCTTGCCGTCAAGCGCCTCATATACGCCGGCCGACGTTTTGTTGAACCATATACTGCCCGTGGGAACGGACGTCAAGATAGAATTGATAAGCAAACCGCGCTTCTTGACATCCCAAACATAGCCGCGCTGGATGGGTGTGTCAAGGTTGATAGCTCCGGTTTTAAGCCACTCCACAAGTTCCTCGGCGCTCTTGCCGCGAAGCGTGTTGATAAGGTCGGGAGCAAACATAACGGGCAACCTCCTGCATAAAATGGTTGGCGGTATTCTAACGCATTGCCGCGCGCTTGTCAAGCAATTTTTGAGAGCTCTTCCCGACCGGAAAACCGCGAGTTTAATTGCCTTCTCATCACGCGCCCGGTTTCGGCTTCGCCGCGTCCTCCCGCGCTCCGGCGGGAAGTTTCTTCCGTATCCCCCCGGGGAGCGGAGAGGGCTTTCGCGCCGCGCCGCCGCCGCAAAAAACGCGCGCTCGGAGCTGCGAACCGCAATGGCGGAGGGCGGTTAAGCTCCCTCCGCAGATGCGACAGTCCGGGTTATCCGGGGATATGGCCTTGCCGCGAGGCGGGCGGGAGTTTGCTTATTTGCTTTCAATCCCGTCCGGGTTTTCAATATACAGCGATATTTCGCCGCATTTGGGGCAAATTGCGACTCTCGGTTTCTCAATTCTTTTCGCAAAGACACCTTTGCCGCCGAAAATTTTAATTCCGAACCCTCCGCCTTCAACCTTGACCTCAAAACCTTCCTTCATCTCGTTTTGGCAACGGAAACAAGTTCTCATTTTTTCACCTCCAATCTATTCGGCATATATACTCCCGCCCCGCCCGTTGCGCGCCCGCCGGCGCGACGCAAGACCGCCGCGACGCGGCTCGGACGCTTGCGGGGGTTTGCCGCCACGCCCATTGTATCACGGTTGCGCGGAGTCGCAAATAGGGATTTCCCGTTAGCGCGGCGCGTATTGCGCGGGCGGGGCGTTTGGTGGTATAATACACGCTGCGGGAAAGAAACTCGCCGGATTACGGGAAAAAGGAGATGCCAACCTATGACACGCCGGGTAACCTCGATAGCCCTGACCCTTGCCCTAACCCTCGCGCTTGCCGCCTGTTCCGGCGACTCGCCCTCGCCCTCGCAGAACGAACGGCAAAGCCCCTCGCCTTCGCCGTACGTCATTTCCCCGTCCCCGTCGCCATCGCCCGACCCCTCGCCCGCCGCACAAATCGGCGACATCATTACCTTCGGCGCATACGAATGGCGCGTGCTTGATGTGCAAAATGGCAAGGCGCTGATTATCACAGACAAAATCATAGATTTCAGGTCTTATCACAGCGAATGGGAAGACATCACCTGGGCGGACTGCGACCTTCGCGCCTACCTCAACGGCGAGTTTTATAACAGTTTCTCCGCAGCGGACAGGGCGCGGATTGTTGAGACGCGCAATGTGAATAAGGATAACCAATGGTTCGGCACATCCGGCGGAGCGGATACCACGGACAAAATCTTCCTGCTGTCCCTTGAGGAAGCGGTCAAATACTTCGGAGACAGCGGGCAGCTGGCGAACGGCAACCCGAACAGCGACTGGTACATAGACGACCAATACAACAGCGCGAGGATTGCGCGCACGGCAAAAGCGGTGCCCGAATCGGATTACCCTCCGGGCTCGGCTTGGACTTGGTGGCTGCGTTCCCCCGGCTACCACAGCAGCGGTGCTACCTTCGCGCACCGCGACGGCGAGCTCGACGTTGAGGGCAACCCTGTGCATAACGACGTGCTCGGCGTTCGCCCCGCGATGTGGTTGGACTTAGGCTGAACCAAAGCAGGGGAGGCTTCCGCTATGCCGCGAGACGCGGGGAGGGCGAAGGGGCCGGGTATTCGGCGGAGCGACTAACCCTTGCCCTCTTTCGGCGAGGGTCTTCCGCGCCCGCGCACGGCCTCGCGCAGGATATACTCTATTTGGGCGTTCACGGAACGGAAGTCGTCCTGCGCCCAGCGGTTCAGCTCCGCCCACAGCTCCGGCGAGAGCCGTAGCGGGAACTGTTTCTTTTCGCTCATGGGTTCGACTGTCAATACAGGCTGCCGCTGTTTACCACGGGCTGGGCCTCCCTGCTGCCGCACAGCACCACCAACAGGTTGGAAACCATAGCCGCCTTGCGTTCCTCGTCGAGCTGCACGACCTGCTGCTCGGAGAGCTTGTGCAACGCCATTTCCACCATGCTCACCGCGCCCTCCACAATCTTCTGCCGCGCGTCTATCAGGGCGGCGGCCTGCTGGCGCTGGAGCATGGCGGCGGCGATTTCCTGGGCGTAGGCAAGGTGCGATATGCGCGTTTCGATGACCTCTATGCCCGCGAGCTCCACGCGCGACTGCAAGTCTTTCTTCATCTCCTCGGCCACGGCCACGGCGCTGCCGCGCAGGGAAGTCTCGTCGCCCTCCTCGGAAATGTCGTAGGGGTATTGTCGCGCGATGTGGCGGATGGCGGCGTCGGCCTGGGTGGAAATGAACTCTCTGTAATTATCCACCTCAAACACGGCCTTGGTGGCGTTGACAACGCGCCAGATGACCACTACGCCTATGTCTATGGGGTTGCCGTCGCGGTCGTTGATTTTCTGCTTGGGGTTGTCTAAGGTGATGGCTTTGAGCGAGACCTTGCGCCGCGCGGCGGTTTGTATCTGCGCGGCGGAGAGCTTATCGGCGGGGGCCGCCGACGGCAGGGGCGGCACAATGGCCGCGCAGAAGGGGTTGATGAAGAAGTAGCCGGGGCGGGCGATGGTGCCGTAATAGGCGCCGAAGAGGGTGTACACGGCCGCCTCGTTGGGCTTTATGATTTTCAGCCCCAGCATGGGAATCCAACCGAGAAGGGACAACCATAGGATTGACGCAACCAAAACGATGTACTTGTAGGCCGGCACGGCCACGGGAGACCCGTCCTCCGCGGGGTAGGAGGCGTTTTCGATGGATACGCCCATTGCGATGATGGCCGCGAGCGCCGCGCACATGAGCAGGATGGAGATGATGAGCATGAGAAACCCGGAAGGGGGCGAGAGCAGTTTTTCCTCGCGCGCGCTCCTCTCGGCTTTGGCGGGCGGGGGGTTTTGAGACATAGGGGCACCGTCCTTTCCGTAATGTGATATTGATATGATATTATAGTTATATCGGTTTGTCAAGGGGTTTTTAAGCAACCCCCGGTTTATTCTTCCTCGTACCCCCAAGATGTGGCCTAATTGAAAGCGAGGTGAGAACAGATGAGGCGGCAAAGCAGTTTATCGGACATCGAGCACGCAAACCGTAAAAGACGAACGGCGGGGCACGAAAAATATTTTACAAAACCCCTTGACAGCTATTACGGATACTGATATAGTTATTACGGTATCCGTAATAACGCGGCAAGGGGGGTGATTGCCGTTCGCGACAATATCGTGGGCGGCGCGCTGACGGAAACTACTTTTCTTGTGCTGTTGGCGTTCCATCGGCCCAACCACGGCTACGGGGTCATGCAGTTCATCGAAA
>JAIRWH010000003.1 GCA_031253545.1 Oscillospiraceae bacterium | reverse complement strand
CGCTCGGCGCGAGCACGGAAAAACGCTCCTCCGCGGCCTGCCTGTCTGCCGGCGTATACGCCCCGCAAAGCGACACCACCACGCGCGGCCCGAAGCGCGTACGGAGCCTGTGGGCGGCGATGTCCGCGGCCGTGAGCGACTCGAGCGCGGCCACGGTGCCGGGCACGGGCCTTCCCAGCGGCTTCCCGGCGTACACGGCGGAATACAGCTCGTCGCAGACCAGTTCTTCGGGGTTGTCCTTCGCGAGGCTAATCTCGTCAATTATCACATCGCGCTCTTTTTCCCAGTCGCTCTCTTCCAAGAGCGCGTTGAAGAATATATCGCCGAGCAGGTCGAGGGCGCGGGGGAAATGCGTGTTGAGGCAGCGGGCGTAAAAGCCCGTGAGGTCTTTCGCGGTGAAGGCGTTTACCTGCCCGCCGATGGCATCCGTATCCGCCGCCACGGCCGCCGCCGTGCGCCTCGGCGTACCCTTAAACACCATATGCTCCAACGCGTGGGTCACCCCGGCGTTGCGCTCGCCCTCGTCGTACACCCCGCCGGCCACCCATATGCCCAGCGCCACGCTGCGCGCGTAGGCCATGTGTTCGCACACGAGCCTCGCCCCGCCGGGCAACGCGGTGGTTTCAATCATTCGCCAATGTTTTCGCGTAATCGGAATACATGCGCGCCTTTTCGCCCGCCTCGGCGCGGCTGCCCCCCTTTGTGAGCACATACACCTTTATTTTCGGCTCCGTGCCCGACGGGCGCACGATGAACACCGTGCCGTCGGCAAGTTCATAGGCGAGCACGTCGCTGCCGCGGGGCGACAGCGCCTCCCGGCCGCCGTTTCGCGGCACGCGCAGCCCGGCGAGGTAATCGCGCGCGGCGAGCACGGGCGTGCCGGCTATGTCGCCCGGCGCGTCCCCGCGCAAACGCGCCATTGTCCGAGCCATTTTCTCCATGCCCGAAAGCCCCGGCATCACAAGGTTTACCGTGTTTTCGGCGTAATAGCCGTATTCGGCGTACAGCGCCTCCATGGCCTCGTAGAGCGTCATGCCGCGCATGGAATACCACGCGGCCATCTCCGCGGCGAGCACGGAGGCCACCACGGCGTCTTTGTCGCGCGCGTGGTCGCCGCAAAGGTATCCGTAGCTTTCCTCAAACGCGAATATGTACGAGTGGCTGTCCTCGGCCTCAAACTCCTTTATCAGCTCGGCCATGAACTTAAACCCCGTGAAGGTGTCAAAACAGGCCACGCCGTTTTTTTCGGCCACAGCGCGCGCCATTTCCGTGGTCACGATGGTCTTCACGCAGGCCGGGTTGCGCGGCATTGTGCCGTTCTGCCGCTTGGCGCGTATGAGGTAATCGAGCAGCAGCACGCCCACCTGGTTGCCCGAAAGGGTCACATATTCGCCCTCGTTGTTGCGGAGCATCAAGCCCATGCGGTCGGCGTCGGGGTCTGTGCCGATAATGAGGTTCGCGCCCTCGGCCCTCGCCTTTTCCACGGCAAGCGCGAAACCTTCTTTGTTTTCGGGGTTGGGCGAGGCGACCGTGGGAAACAGGCCGTCGGGGGTCATCTGCTCCTCCACGCATGAAACCGAGCCGAAACCCATGCGGCGCAACGCTTCCGGCACAAGCAACCGCCCCGTGCCGTGGAAGGGCGTATACACAAGGCGGAGCGAGGCGGCGGCCTGCCGCGCCTGAGGCGACACGGCGCAGGCGAGCACCTTGGCAAGATACGCCTCGTCGGTCTCCTCGCCCAGCTCCATGATAAGCCCTTTTGCCTTGGCTTCCCCGAAACTTACGCGCGGCGCGCAGCCGAGCACGTCGAGCGAGTCTTTTTCCTTTGCCACCACGGCCGCGTGGGAGGGCGGCATCTGCGCGCCGTCGCCCCAATAGACCTTGTAGCCGTTGTATTCCTTGGGGTTGTGCGAGGCGGTGATGTTTATGCCGGCCTCGCAGCCATATTCGCGTATGGCAAACGAAAGCTCCGGCGTGGGGCGCATATCGCCGAAAAGGCGCACCCGCACCCCCGCGTCCGCGAGCACTCTCGCCGCCTCCTCGGCGAAAAGGCGGCTATTGACACGGCAATCGTAACACACGGCCACGCCGCGCTCCGCCGCCGCGTCGCCCCCGCGCAGCACAAGCGCGGCAAGCGCGCGGGTGGTTTGCCGCACCACGTGCGCGTTCATCCTGTTAATGCCCGCGCCCATCACGCCGCGCAGACCCGCCGTGCCGAACACGAGCGGCGCGGAGAAACGGTCGCGCACAGCCTCGTCGTCGCCGCGCACAGCCTCCAGCTCCACGCGCTCGTCTTCGCTCAGCGCGTCCGAAGAAAGCCAACGCTCATATTCACGCCTGTATTCATCCGCCATACCCAAAGCCCGCCCCCTTTGTGTTTTTTGCTCCGAAAGCGGGTCAGCGAAGGCTCTCTCCCCCGCTTCCTCCCCGCGGCCGGAAACGGCAAAAGCCCTGTTGCCGCAGTTCGTCGCGCCTGCCGCGTAACCTTGCGCCTATCATAGCACAAAAGCGCCCGCGCTGTCAACGCGCCGTGTTCCCGCCCGCCGCCCGGTTTATGGCTTCGCCCCCGCGCCCCCGTCTGCTAAAAACTAACCACTAATAACTTACAACTACCGCCCCGCTCACGGGGCGATAACAACGTGGCGCGGGTCATTCCGCGCCGGGGCCGTGTTTTGACAACGCCGGGCTTCGTGTGATATACTCAGGGTAATTGTCGGATAAATCTGTTTTTGGAACGACCAATGCGGCAAACCCGCAAAAACAGCGCGTTCCGCTTTTCCCGGTTTTGCTTTATCCGAGGTTATTCGGAGCAAGGGCGCGGAGAAAGCGGCGGACGGCACGGGGTGCCGCGGCATAATTGAGAGGGGGGCAAAAACCATGAAGGAGTACCATGTCTTGACAATGAAAGACAAATGGTTTTCGGGGAAGTTCGACCCGCAGAGGTTGCAAGCGGCGCTAAACGCTTACGCGCAGCAAGGTTGGAAATTGAATTCATGCGCCACCGCCGACATTCCCGGCTTTGGCGGCGCGCGGCAGGAATTCGTGGCGATTTTGGAAAGGGACGCGTGATGAGGGGGTACCCCACCGTCTTCAACGGGGTTATCTTCATTGAGACACCGATTGTTGAAGGTCAAAGAATATCCGCCGTGAGCGCCGACCTCAGCTTTAAGTTCGGCGCGCAGCTGAAAAACTTGAACGATGTGAAAAGCGACCTTGCGAGGCAAGCGACGTCGTTGGACTGTAACTGTGTCTGCGAGTTTACTTACGGCCAGAAAAGCCGCTGGCTGGCGATAGACGATGTCGCATATTTCGGGGGCGGCGTGGCCGCAAAGTTGTCTGCGGAGTCGTATCGGGATATAATCGAATACATAAGGCAAAGGGATTCCGTTTAGCCCCCGCGCGCCCTCTTCGTGCGGGAAAAAGCGTAACCTCCTTTTTGCGGTTTCAGAATAATATTCAGGGGGCTGTGTCATGGGCGACATCATCAGAATCGTTGTTTGGTTGGCGGTCGGCGCGTTGGCCGGCTGGCTCGCGAGCGCAATCATGCGCGTGAAAAAGAAGGCGCTGTGGCTCAGCATCGTGCTGGGCATCGCCGGCAGCGTCGCGGGCGGGTTCATAGCGTCGTTTTTGGGTCTTGGCGGCGGGTGGCTCGTCAGCGTTGCGGTCGCCGTCGGCGGCGCTTGCCTCTTGGTTTTCCTCGCGCGGCTGCTCAAACTGACAAAATAGCCGAAGGGTATCCGGACACGGGGTTTTGCGCCGGGCGTCGCAAACGAAGCGGCGGGGCTTCCCGGTTCTCCCGGCGCGCCTGTTCGCTGCGCGACCGCTCCGCTCCCTGCGGCATTAACCACTTGCGCGCCGGGAGAAGATGTGGTAATATTTAAGTGGCCAAACTATGCGCGGGCGTGATTCAATGGCAGAATGCGAGCTTCCCAAGCTCGACGCGAGGGTTCGATTCCCTTCGCCCGCTCCAAAGCCACCCCGTTGACGGTGCGGTGTCGGTACTGTGTGCCGCACCCTGAGGGGGTTTGTTTATATGGACATCATGACTGCGGAGCAAGCGTTGGCCGGCGCGAAGAGCCACACCTTTGAGTCGGTGTGGGCGACCTTGGACAGGATAGCGGAAGAGAACGAGCGCCGCAAGCGCGAGGCCGACGAGCGGCATGAGCAGTACAAAGCAGAAGACGAGCGCCGCAAGCGCGAGGCCGACGAACGGTATGAACGCTACGAGCGCGAAAGGCGCGAGGCTCAACGGGAGTTTCGCGAATCTCAAGCGAAGACCGAAAAGTTGGCGGCCGAATTGTCCAAGAACATGGGCGGGCTGCAAAACACCGTCGGCAGGTTGGTTGAGTCCATGTTCACGGCGGACTTGCGCGCCAAGTTCAACGAGCTAGGCTACGCGTTCACGCGCATGACATGCCGCAACGAATACTCCGAAAACAACAAGGTTGTCGCCGAGGTGGACGCTATCCTCGAAAACGGCGAATATATCCTGCTCGCGGAAGTCGAGACGGAAATGCGGCGCGAGTTTGTGGACGAGCACTTGGAGCGCATAGGGAAAGTGCGCGCCTATATGGATTGCCGCAACGACCGCAGGAAGATTATCGGCGCGGTGGCGGGAGGCATAGTGCCCGCGGGCGTGACAAGCTACGCCCAAAAGCACGGGCTGTTCGTCATAACGCAGTCCGGCGAATCCTCCGTGCTTGCCGAAGCGCCGGAAGGCTTTGCCGCGCGGGAGTGGTAGGGGGAGCGGAAACGCGGCGCGCCCGCCGCGTTTCGCGCAAATAACACCGTCGGTCGGCCGGCGGGGTTTACGGGCAAGGCGCGGGGCAAAGCGGGGGCTTCTTTTTGCGGAATGTCCAAAGCATGAGGGCGGCGCTGAGGGCAAACAGGGCAACACTGATATATTGCGAGGTGGACACTCCGCCGTATACGCCGCGCAGCGCGTCGCCCCGGAAAAACTCTATGGTAAAGCGTTGCGCGGAGTACAATAGGCCGTATAGCGCCAACGCCCGGCCGGGCACGGCGGAACGCCTTGTGAGATACAGAAAGCACAACACTGCGGCGGAGATTATGAGATTGCCCGCCGCCTCTATGAGCGGCACGGGCAGCAACGGCACCCCCGCCGGCGCGGCCACCGCGTCGAGCCCGTCGTGGCGCGGGGGGTAGGTTACGGCAAGCGGGTGGGTTGCGGGCACTTCCACGCCGAAGCAGCAGCCGCCGAAGAAGCAGCCCACGCGGCCGAGGGCGTGTCCGGCGGGCAAAGCCACGGCGTATATGTCGGCCATAGGCAGAAACGGCATCTTGAAGGCGCGGCAGAAAATGAGCGCGCCCGCCGCTCCGCCGATAAACCCGCCGTAATATACTATGCCCCCGGCAAACCACGCCAGGAAGCTGCCGAGCGGCATGGAGGAATAGCGCTCCCAATGGATAAGCACATCGGGCAGCTTTATAATCGGGCCGATGAGCCACGCGCCCGCCATGGCGCACGCCACCGCCATGAGCGCCGTGAGCGTGGCATCCGAGCGGTTCACGCCTTTCCGGGGGCAGAGCAGGGCCACAATGCCCAAAGCCGCGCCGATACCCGCCAGCGCCATTAAGCCGAATACGGGAATATCCCTGCCGAGCGCGTTAATATACGGGTGCATACGGGCAAAACCTCCCTTGCGGAAAAAGGAAACGCCGCATCTTTCCCGCGCGCGGCGGGTAACGCGGCGTTTCCGGGGCTAATGAGTGATTTTCGGAGAGATTATTACCAGCCGGAAGAGCATAAGGACGCGGCTCCGGGCGCGGCGGAGCATATGCTGCAAGCGAGGGGGATGACGCACGCGGCGCACAGAATGAGGCCGACGCCGAGACCGATGATGCTGCAGATAAGACCCGCCTTAGCCATGCCGGAGGGCATACCCGCCTCGTCGGATTTTTTCTTGCCCATTATGCCCAGAATAATGCCCACGATGCCGAGCGCAACGCCCCATCCGACCGAGAGAAGGCAGAGGATGCCCAGAATCATGGAGGCGATGCCCAGCCCTTGGCCGGGGTTCTTCGGCGGCGGGCCGTAGCCGGGCGGGCCGTAGCCGGGCGGGGCGTAGGACGGGGGCGGGGCGTAGGACGGAGGCGGGGGGTTATATGCCGGGGGCTGCTGCGGGGGTTGCTGATTGTTGTTCGGGTCCATCTTTTCATTCTCCTTTGCAGTCAAGTTGTGCAAACCCCCTTGTAAAGAGGCGTTCACATATTATTCACAGAGTAAATTATATCAACGCCGCGCGGCGTTGTCAACAGGTTTTTTCCCGCGCGTTGCGGGAGAAAGCGGGGACGGCTGACGCCGCCGATACATATCCGTTAGGGAGTCCTGCAAGACCCGCGAAAAATTCACTTGCCGGGATTCGGCGAACGTATTGAGCCACGCGGGTAACGTGAGGTTCTTTCTGACGGTTTTGTTGCCGTGTTTTTCGGCATAAGCGTCCATATCAAGCACCAATAAACTGACAAATCCGCCTCGTTCGGGCTCTATCGCGTTAATCGCGCTCGTAGCGGGAATAGGGCGGCCTTCTTCCAGTTCGGACAGCACCCAGCCCGACGCGGCGTCAATCCCCATCAGTATTGCGTCCGCAAGGTTGTCGGCTCCCGTGGCGCACCCGGGCAAATCAGGTACCACCACGGCGTAGGCACCGGTATCCGGGTCTTCATAAAAACATGCGGGATATGTCAGTTTCATGTTTGAGCCTCCCACAATCCGGCTTGTTTCAAGATGTGTTTTACAATAACGGGGGCTATGTCGCCGGAATGGCAGGGAATAGTTACTTTTCCGGGCTTTGTAGGGTGGATATACTGATAATGTGAGCCTTTGGCGTTTTTGAATATCCATCCGTCGGTCAGAACAATTTTCTCTACCTCCCGAAACTTCATGCGCACATCCCCTCGGTTACAGTATACGCATAATACGCACGGCTGTCAAGCGATATAACCTGCGGGAGCGGTGTTCCCGCGTGTTGTGGAAAAGGCGCTCGCCCTCAGTCTTCGTCGGGCGGCGGCAGCACAACTTTCAGCAGGCTGTTGAGCCCGCGCACGGGTTCGCCGTTGAGCTCCAGCGCCCGGATGTTGGGCGCGCCGATTTGCGCGAAAAGCGCAAGGAGTTTCTTGCCGCCATTCGCGTAGATATACGCGGCCGAAAACGCAGACATCGCGATACCCTTCCTTGTTGTGTTCTTCACGCCTCCCCCGCGCCCGTCCGCCCGACAACCGACAACCTCCCCCTTGACAACCCCCTCGCCCCGTGATATAAGAAACATACAAAGGGCGCTGCCGTCAAGCGGTTAGCCTGAGATATGCAGAAGTGACCGCACACCTTGGCCGGGGCGGTCACTTCTTATTGTCGTCTTTCCAAGACCTCCATGCTATATAAACCGAAATAGCCATGAGAAGCAAGTAAAGAACCTCAAACAAAGTCGTGAGCCTCACCTCCCTTCGTGAAAACACTCAAAGAGGAATATCGGCTAACCGCCTACCGTTATGGCAACGCCCTAAGCGCTTTATATCACAGCGCAGGCAATAAGTCAATCCCATTCCCGCCCGCCCGCCCGCAAAGGAGCGGGGGCTTCGCCCCCGCGCCCCCGCAACGGGGACGGGGAACGCGCCTTTCGGGCAAGACCGAGGGGTCACGCACAACCCCCGCAACGGGGACGGGGAACGCGCCTTTCGGGCAAGGTCAAGGGCTGCCGCCCCCCGCGCGCAACCCCCCGCCCCCCAAAAAAATGAAGATAGCGATTATATTTACCCGCGACCTATATTTATAGCATAAGAAAAAACCCTTAGTCAATCATTCACCCTATATCTTGTCAGATATAGGGTGTGTGTTGGGTTTTTGCGAAAAGGCATATCAATTAACAAAGCGCGGGTTACAAGTTCCATTCGCCTTTTGTGGCGGATTTTACCACCATAACGCCGTCCGCGGCGGAAAAGAACACGGTGCGCCCGAAGTCCTTGCCCGTGTCTTCGGCCACAACCTGTATACGCAGCTGCGAGAGCGCCGCCTTCACGGCGATGACGTTGCGTATGCCGATATTGCCGATGGAGCTGTTGCCCGCGGCGGCAAACATCTTCGCGCCCCCGGCAATCTTCGCTTTCAGGCGCAGCTTATTGCAGCCGAGCTGCTCCATCTTCTTCACGAGCAGGGGTATGGCGGTATCCGCGAAACGGTACGGCTGCGAAAGCGCGCTCGTGCTCCCGGATTCGCAAATGGGCAGCATGATATGAGACAGGCCGGCCACGCGGGTGGCCACATCGTAGAGGCAGATACCCACGCACGAGCCAAGCGCGTATGTGACGAGCACATCGGGCGCTTTGCACACGTTTAGGTCGGCTATACCGACCTTGATGGTGTTGCTCATCCCTCAAGACCGAGATTGGTCAGTATTTTTTTGAGGGAAACTTCGTCGGGTATCATGAGGATATGGCAGTTCGCCACAAGGCCGTTGCCGCTGAAACCGCCCTCGATGTAGATGATTCTGTCGCTGATGTTGGCGTAGTAGATGGTGGGCACGCTGATGATGGCGCCGAGCATATCCACGGTGATGTCGGGGGTGGAGATTTTTATGGTGAGGCCCGTCATGGAGGATATGACGTTGCAATAGGAGCCCGCCATGATGCTGGACACCTCTTTGAGCGCGGAGTAGCCCATTTCGTCTATCTGCTCAAAGTTTTCGATTTTTTTGCCCAGCAGCGTGTTGAGCATCACATGGGCGAAGTCTTTGTGGAGCAGGAACATTATCATGCCCTCCACGTCGCCGCCCAACGTGAGCAACAGACCCACCAGCATCTGCTCCGGCCCGCCCATATCCTCAAGCACCTGGGAATATTCCATGGTCTTCACCACGGGTACTATCATATTGACGGGGTTGGCCATCATGGACGAGAGCGAGGAGAGCGCGTTGCCGGAGCCGATTGTGCCGATTTCGCGCATTACGTCGAGGTACAGGTCGTTGTTGAACATATCCTTCATAGCGTTCGCCCCTCATTTCCGACATTGTATTTTCGGCAATTATACCACACGCCGCAAAAAAGCGCAACAAGGGATATTTCAGCGAAAGGCGGACTCACTTCCCCGCGCGAAGTTTGATTATCCGGTCGCGCAGCAAGGCGGCGTACTCGAACTCCAACATCTTCGCGGCCTTTTTCATGTCCGCCTCCATGCGCTCAATCAGTTCCCGCCGCTCGCGCTCGGTCATATTGCCCGCGCGCTCCTTCTCGGCGGCGGAGCGGGAAACCTCAAGCGTGTCGCGCACGTCTTTCACTATGCTCTTCGGCACAATGCCGTGCCGCTCGTTGTGGGCTTTTTGCATCTCGCGGCGGCGGTTGGTCTCGGCAATCGCCACGCTCATGGACGGCGTGATTTTGTCCGCGTACATTATCACAAGCCCCGCCTCGTGCCTTGCCGCGCGGCCGATTGTCTGCACCAAGGCCGTGTCCGAACGCAAAAAGCCCTCTTTGTCCGCGTCGAGGATAGCCACAAGGCTCACCTCCGGCAGGTCAAGCCCCTCGCGCAGCAGGTTTATGCCCACAAGCACGTCAAACACACCCAAGCGCAAGTCGCGCAGCAGCTCCATACGCTCTAAGGTGTCCACCTGATGGTGCATATAGCGCGCCTTCACGTTCAGTTGCTGCAAATACGCCGTGAGGTCCTCGGCCATCTTCTTGGTCAGGGCCGTGACCAGCACCCGCTCGCCGCGCGAGGCGCGGGCGTTGATTTCCCCGTATAAATCGTCTATCTGCCCGGCGACGGGCCGCACGGATATTTCCGGGTCGAGCAACCCCGTGGGGCGCAGCACCAATTCCACCACCCGGTCGCTTTGCTCGCGTTCGTAGGACGCGGGCGTGGCGGACACATACAGCGTGACGCCCTGCTTGGCGCAAAACTCGTCAAAGCGCAGCGGCCTGTTGTCGTAGGCGGAGGGGAGCCTGAAACCGTAATCTATGAGCGCCTTCTTGCGCGCCCTGTCGCCGGCGTGCATGGCGCGCACCTGCGGCAGCGTCACATGGGATTCGTCCACCACGAGCATATAGTCCTTCGGGAAGTAATCCATGAGCGTGTGCGGCGTGGAGCCCGGCGCGCGGCCGGCAATCACCCGCGAATAATTCTCCACCCCGGAGCAGAAGCCCGCCTCCCGCAGCATTTCTAAGTCAAACATCGTGCGCTGCGTCAGCCGCTGCGCCTCCAACTCCTTGCCCTGCTCCCTGAACCACGCCGCGCGTTCGTGTAACTCTTTCTCAATATCGCGGGCGGCGCGCTCGATGTTTTCGCGCTCGGTGATATAGTGGGAGGCGGGATACACGGCCACATGGCGCAGTTCGGCGCGCAAAGCGCCCGTGGAAACCTGAAACTCCGTGATACGCTCTATCTCGTCGCCGAAGTATTCCACCCTCACGGCGTGGCCGGCGGAATACACGGGGTATATATCCAAGCTGCCCCCGCGCACGCGGAAACACCCCGGCTCAAACGCCACGTCGTTGCGCGTGTAGCGGATTTCCACCAAGTCTTTTATCAGCCGGGCGCGGGGCTTTTCCATGCCCGGCCGCAGCGATATGGTCATCTTGCCGTATTCCTCCGGGGAGCCGAGCGAATAGATGCAGCTCACCGAGCAGACCACCAGCACGTCGCGCCGCTCAAACAGCGACGAGGACGCGCTGTGGCGCAAGCGCTCTATCTCGTCGTTTATGGAGCTGTCTTTTTCCACGTAGGTATCCGTGGTGGGTATATACGCCTCCGGGCGGTAATAGTCGTAATAGGACACGAAATATTCCACGGCGTTGTGGGGGAAGAGGTGGCGAAACTCCTCGCAAAGCTGCGCGGCGAGCGTTTTGTTGTGGGCGAGCACAAGCGTGGGGCGCCGGACGCGCTCTATGACCTTGGCGATGACGTATGTCTTGCCCGAACCGGTAACGCCGAGCAACGTCTGCGAGGGCAAGCCCTCCTCCACGCCGCGCGCGAGCGCGTCAATGGCCTCGGCCTGACCCCCGGCGGGCTCGAAGTCCCCGCAAACCTTAAAGTCGGGCACGGCAAACAAGCCCTGCCATAAGGAGGCGGTTAATGGTCGGACACAAGCCTGTCTATGTCGAGCAGCAGCTTCACGCCGTTGGCGGTTTTGCCGATACCGCTGATATAGCGGTTTTGCATCTCCGGGCCGCCCTGCGACGGCAGCGCGATGTCTTCCGGCAGAATATCCATAACCTCGCTCACCATGTCCACGATAAGCCCCACCAAATTGCCGCCCACGTTGGTCACGATAATGCAGGTCCTGTCGTTGTAGGCAAGCTCCTCTTTGTTGAAGCGGCAGCGCACGTCCATAACGGGCACAATCTTGCCGCGCAGGTTGATAATGCCCTTTATGTAGCGGGGCACCTCCGGCACGTCGGTGATGGCCTGCACCATGATGATGTCAATGACAAGCGAGATTTTCATGCCGTAATGCTCGTTGCCCAAGGCGAAAGTGAGGTATTTGTCCTCGGTACCCCTCTCGTCGCTCAGGTCTATGGTTTCGTCCACTGCGGCCACCTCCTGCGAAGGCTACTTCGCCAAACTCTTCACGTCTATGATAAGGTCTATGTTGCCGTTGCCCATAATGGTGCAGCCGGAGATACCCCTGATGGAGCCGATGCGCTCCGTGATGAAGGAGGGTATGGGCTTGACCACGGCTTGCTGCTCAGACACCAAACCGTCGGCAAATAAGCCCACCATGTGCCCTTCGTCTTCCACCATGATGAGCACGCCCTCGTTGAAGTTTTCCACGGCTCCCGTGACGCAGAACTGCTGCGCGAGGCGGATGATGGTGTAACACTCGCCGCGGAAGAGTATCATCTCGTTGCCGTCCGGGTCCACGATGATGTCTTTCAGCTCCGGGCGGAAGGATTCGCGGATGCTGAGCGTGGGGATAAGGTAGAGGTTATGCCCCACCTTGATTTCGATGGATTGGAGTATGGCGAGCGTGAGCGGTATGCGTATGGTCACGGTCATGCCCTTGCCGGGGGTGGAGTCGAGCAGCACCGTGCCGCCGATTTTCTCTATGTTCTTTTTCACCACGTCCATGCCCACGCCGCGCCCGGAAAGCTCCGTGACCTGTTCGTTGGTGGAAAAGCCGGCAAGCATGATAAACTGGTAGATTTCCTTGTCGGTGTATTCGCTTTCGGGGTGCGTGAGCAGACCGCTGCGCCGCGCCTTGGCGAGGATTTTGTCTTTGTCTAACCCGCGCCCGTCGTCTGTGCAGGAGATGATAACATCGCTGCCGGAGTTGCGGGCTTCCAGGGTGATGCGCCCCACGGGCGGCTTTTCCGCCGCCACGCGCTCCTCGCGGTCGTCTTCGATACCGTGGTCCATGGAGTTGCGCACAATGTGCATGAGCGGGTCGGAGAGGTTATCTATGATGTTTTTATCCACCTCGGTCTCTTCGCCGAGTATGACAAGCTCCACCTCTTTGTCTAACTTCTTCGATGTGTCGCGCACAATGCGGTGCATTTTATGGAAAGTGGAGGATATGGGTATCATGCGCACGGACATGATGATATTCTGCAATTCGTTGGTGTTTTTCAGGAGCTGCGAGGCCGCCTTCTCAAACTTGTCTAATTTCAGGTCCGCAAGGTCGGGGCTGCCCACCACCATGGCCACGCTGATGACGATTTCGCCCATGAGGTCCATGAGCTTGTCTAATTTGTCCACGTTGACGTTGATTACCGTGGCCTTCACCTCCGGCGGGGGCGGGGGAGGCATGGCCTTCGCGGCCGGGTGCGGGGCGGCGGCGGGGGCGGCCGGGTGCGGGGCGGCGCCGTCTGCCGGGGGCGGCGCGGCGGCGGGTTCGGGGGTTGCGGCGGCGGGTTCGGGGTGTTTGACCCGGCTAATCTCAAAGGTTTTTACAAACATGGCCTCGGAGACAATCTTGCGCACGACCTCTGTGTCGCAGTCGGGGGACATGGTGAGCAATACGCCGTGCTTGATGATTTCGTCGCTGCAATCTTCCAAGAGGTCGGTGGGCACGGTCACGAGGTTGCGCACCGATTCGCCGAGGGCGTTGACTATCTGATACGCCCTGATGTTTTCCATCTTGCAGCCTTCCTCAAAAAACACGCGCACCTGCAAGCTGCCCTCCGCGGCGGCGGGAGCGGCTTCGGCCGCGGCGGGAGCGGCTTCGGCGGCGGGCGGCGCGGCGGCGGGGGCGGCAGGGGCGGCAGGGGCGGGAGCGCCCTCCTCAGGCTCATGGGGCTTGCCGGAGAGGATTTCCAATGTCTTGTGGCAACGGGCAAGCAACTCCGTCATATCGCCGTCGCTGGGCAGATGGTTTTGGATTTTCGCCATCTCGCCCTTGAAGAAATCCACGGCTTCAAGGCATATATCCGCTATCTCGGCCCAGTCGGGGGTGCAGTCGTTATGTTCGCGTATGAAATAGAACATATCTTCCAGCGAATGAGCCAGGGTGGATATTTGCGTGAAGTCCATCATGGCGGCCGAACCCTTGATTGTATGCATAACGCGGAAAATCTCGTTAATGTGCTCGGTATTGAAGCCGCCGATTTGTTCGCCTTCCATGAGGATTTCTTCCAGCCGTTCCGTGAGCTGAATACCCTCGTCCAAATACATTTCCAGCATCGGGTCGTTGCTCATACTCATCCGCTCCTTATCTTTTGCGAATGTGTCACAAGGATAACCAATTCAGTATATCACCCGCGCGGCTTGTTGTCAACCTTTGCTTTTTTCGGAGAACACATATTGCCTGTTTTCCGCAAAACCCGCCCGTCTGCCGGCCGCTAACCGCCGGCAACTGTCAGAGCGGCGTGGACAGGTAGGCGGCCGACATGGGGGGCACGGCCCCGCCGTAGGGCGTGCCGGTGATGACGTCCACGGCGTTGTGCCACTCAAACGGCAGGGCTTTGTCCGTGCGGTTGAAGAGGCACAAGAGCCTTTCGCCTTCGCACGCGCGCAAAAACGCGAGCAGCCCTTCGCCGGCGGCGATATACTCAATGCCGCCGCGCCTGAGCGCTGCGCTCTTGGCCCGCGCCCTGCCCAAAGAAGAAAACCACGCCACAAGGCCTTTGTCTTCTTCGCCCCACGGAAAGCCCCTGCGGTTGAACGGGTCCTCAAAGCCTTCCAACCCCGCCTCGTCGCCGTAATAGACCATGGGCGAACCGGGGAAGGCATACAGTATGGCGGCGGCCACGCGCAGGCGCGAGAGCGCGAGCTCCCGCCGCTGCGGCGGCAGCGTGAGCGCGGCCTTTTCCGCCTTGCCCTTCGCCCACTCTTCGCCCGTCGCGCCGAGCACGGTGAGTATGCGGGGCGTGTCGTGGGTGCCGAGGAAGTTCATCAGCGAATAATAGCAGGCGCGCGGGTAATTCTCGCGCAGCTGCTCCATGCGCGATTCAAACGCTTCCGCCGCGCCGCCCATTACAAAGGCGATTGCCGCGTCGCGGAAGGGGTAATTCATCACGCCGTCCAATTCGCGCCCCAGAAGATAGCGCCGCCGTTCGCTGTACGCCACTTTGTTGGACGCGTCTTCCCACACCTCGCCGATAACCACGGCGTCTTTCTTTTCTTCGCGCGCCGCCGTTTTGAGCTTCTCTATAAAGCTGTCTGGCAATTCGTCGGCCACATCGAGCCGCCAGCCCCTCGCGCCGAGGCGCAGCCATTTGCGTATGACGCTGCGCTCGCCCGTTACGATAAAGTCTAAGTAATCGGGGTGGCTTTCGTTGACCTGCGGCAGCGTATACACGCCCCACCAGCTTGAATATTTCTTCGGCCATTCCTGAAAGGAATACCACGGGTAATAGCGCGAGCTTTGCGACTGCGCCGCGCCCGGCTCCGGGTAGGTGCCGCGCCCGTTGAAATACACGCTGTCGTAGCCCGTGTGGTTAAACACGCCGTCTAAGATTACGGATATGCCGAGCCTCGCGGCCTGTTCGCACAGGTCGGAAAAGTCTTTCTCCGTGCCGAGCATGGGGTCTATCTTCGTGTAGTCCGCCGTGTCGTAGCGGTGGTTGGAGGCGGCCTCAAACACGGGGCTGAAATAGATGCACGTGACCCCCAGGCTGTGCAGGTAGGGCAGTTTTTTCGCCACGCCTTGCAGCGAACCGCCGAAGAAGTCGCAGTTGCGCACCTCCCCGTTTTTGTCGGGCAGGTAATCCGGCGTTTCGCGCCATTCCTTATGCACGCGGCGGTTGCCCACCATGCCCTTGGGCGCGGGCACGCGCAGCCTGTGGAAGCGGTCGGGGAACACCTGATATGTCACGCCCGCGCCAAACCAGTCGGGCGTGTCTTCCTTCTCATACACCGTGAGCTGGAAACTCGGCGGCGATTCGGCATACTCGCGCGCCGGCCCGCCCGTGTCGCCCGGCTCCGGGCCGAGGAACCCCGCGTGCTTGCCGGCGCGCTCGAAGGCGAAGTGATACCACACGGGGCCGAGCAGACCCTTGGTGGGTATGGTAAGCTCATAGCGGTCGCTCCCGCCGCAAAGCCCCGTGCGCGGCACTTGGAGCATCCGCTTCCTGCCCGAAAACTCGCAGTCCATGTGTAAAAACACGCGCCCATAGGCAAGCGAGCGCGGCACAAGCAGCCGCAGCGTCACATCCTCTCCCGCGCGCACCGCGCCGTAGGGGGTCTTGTGCAAAGCCGAGCGTGAATTGAAGGGCATGGCAAACGCTCCTTTTCCGGTTATTCGCTATCGGGAATCAACGGCGGAGATTTATTGCGAAGGCATTATCCTGGGAAACAGCGCGGCGGTCTTGGTCACATTGCATAGGCGCGGCCCGCTTTCCAGGCTACCCCATGCCGCGTATTCCCCGCCGAGCCCAAGGCTGCCGAGCATGGCGGCGGCGGCGGCGGGCATTACGGGCGAAAGCAGCACGGCGGCGGTGTGCAGGCAGCGGAGCAGGGTGGAGAACACGGCGCGCAGCTCCCCTTCGCGCGAAGGGTCTTTGGCCAAAGCCCAAGGCGCGGATTCGTCTATATATTTATTGCATCGGCTCACCAGCTTGAATACCTCCGCGAGCGCCTGCTGCACACGCAAAGCGTCCATGTTCCCGGCGAAAAGCTCCGCCGCCTCCGCGCGGGCCTTCTCCATCTCCGCGTCGGGCGGCCCCAGGGTGAGTTTGCCGCCGAAGTATTTCTCCGTCATGGCGGCCGTGCGGCTGAGGAGATTGCCTAAGTCGTTGGCGAGGTCTTGGTTATAGCGCGTGGTAATATTTTCGGCGGATATGGTGTTGTCGCCGGAAAACGGCATCTCCCTGAGCATATAGTAGCGCAGGCCGTCCACGCCGAATGTCTTCGCAAGTTCGGCGGGGTAATATACATTGCCGGCGGTCTTGCTCATCTTGTCCGCGCCCGTGTTGTGGAACCCGTGGCCGTAGAGCGTGCGGTAAAGCGGCAGCCCCAGCGCCATGAGCATACACGGCCAGTAGATAAAGTGAAACCTCACCACGTCTTTGCCCACGATATGCAGCGCCGCCGGCCAGTATTTGCGAAACAGTTCGCCGCTCTCGCCGCCGGGGTTGTAGCCCAGCGCGGTGATGTAATTGGAAAGCGCGTCTATCCACACGTAGATGACGTGCGCCGGGTCAAACGGCACGGGTATGCCCCAGTTAAACGACGAGCGGGTGACGCAGAGGTCTTGCAGCCCCGGCTCCAAGAAATTGTTCACCATCTCGTTTTTGCGCTGCGGGGGCAGCAGGAAGTCGGGGTGGCTCTCAATATGCTCGCGCAGCGCGGGGGCGTATTTGCTCAGGCGGAAGAAGTAGGCATCCTCCGCCATGCGCTCCAGCTCCCGCGAGCAGTCCGGGCAAACGCGCTTTTCGGGCGTGTCGCCCGCAAGCGCCTGCGAATCGGTGTAAAAGCTCTCGTCGGGGGTGCAATACCAGCCCTCGTAGCTGCTTTTGTATATGTCGCCGTTGTCATACAGTTTTTGGAATATGCCCTGCACGGCCGCCACATGGTGCGGGTCGGTGGTGCGGATAAATGCGTCGTTGCTGATATTGAGCAGCTTCCATGTGTCTTTCAGCCCGCTTGTCACCTCGTCGGCAAGCTGCTTGGGGGTTTTGCCCTCCTGCTCGGCCTTGCGCTGTATCTTCAACCCGTGTTCGTCCGTGCCGGTGAGGAAAAACACATCGTCGCCGCGCAGGCGGCGGTAGCGCGCGATGGCATCGGCCAGCACGGCGTCGTGGGAATTGCCCACATGGGGCAGGCTTGAGGCGTAGGGTATGGCCGTGGTGAGAAAAAAAACGGGCATTGTCACATCCCCCATATATACTCCGCGTACTGCTTCACGCTGCGGTCGGCCGCGAAAGCGCCGGAGGCCGCGATATTGCGCAGCGACATTTGGTTCCAAAGCCGCCTGTCGCCGTAGACCTCGTCCGTCTTCGCCTTCACGGCGCAGTAGGCTTCAAAGTCGGCGAGCACCAAATACGGGTCGGCGGGCGCGTTGCCGCCGAGCAGCAGCGAGTGCGTGATGTCGGAATAGGATTCGCCGTCGGCAAGGCCGCCGGAGAGCATATCGAGCACACGCCGCAGCTCCTCGTTGTGCGAATAGAACTGCGCGGCGGAATAGCCGTCCGCGCGCGTTTTCTCCACTTCGTCCGCCGTCAGCCCGAATATGAAGATGTTGCCCTCGCCCACGAACTGCCGCATTTCCACGTTCGCGCCGTCTAAGGTGCCCACGGTGAGGGCGCCGTTCATCATAAACTTCATGTTGCCCGTGCCGGACGCCTCCATGCCCGCGAGCGAGATTTGCTCGCTTATTTCCGCGGCGGGCATGAGCTTTTCCGCCACAGACACGCGGTAATTTTCCAAAAACACCACTTGCAGCAGCTTCGAGGCGGTCTTGTGGCGGGAGATATGGTGCGCCACGGAGCCGATAAGCCGCACAATGCGCTTCGCCATGTGGTAGCCGGAGGCGGCCTTCGCCCCGAAGAAGAATGTGCGCGGGCGCATGGCGATACTGCCGGGGCTGTCCGCGATGCGGTTGTAAAGATACAGTATGTGCAGCACATTCAGCAGCTGCCGCTTGTATTCGTGCAGCCGCTTCACCTGCGCGTCGAATATGGACCTGGGGTCCACAGCCAGCCCTTGGCTCTTCCGCAGGCGGTTGGCAAGCTCGGCCTTGTTGCGGTCTTTCACCCCGGCGAGCCTGTCAAGCGCCTCGTCGTCGCGCGTGAACGCCTCCAACCTTTCCAGCTCCGCCGGGCGCGAAAGGTAATTGTCGCCGATTAGCTCCATAATCAGCGAATGGAGCTCCGGGTTTATCTGCGCGAGCCAGCGCCTGTGGTCCACGCCGTTGGTCACGTTGAAGAACTTCGTGGGCTCCGAGGCGTATTGGTTGCGGAAAATATCGCGCCGCAGTATGCCCGAATGGAGCACGGACACGCCGTTTACGGCGAAGCAGGCGTAAGCGCACAGGTTGGCCATGCGCACCTCGCCGTCCCAGATGACCGCCATTTGCGACACGGCGTATTCGTCTCTGCCGTGGCTCCGCAAGTCGGAGATATAGCGGTCGTTAATCTCGCAGAGTATGCGCCAGAGGCGCGGCAGCAGCATCTCCACAATACCCGCGGGCCAACGCTCCAAGGCCTCGCTCATCACGGTGTGGTTGGTGTAGGCCACGGAACGCTTTGTGACGGACCACGCCTCTTCCCAGTTGAGCTTCTCCTCGTCAAGTAAAATACGCATGAGCTCCGGTATGACCAAGGCCGGATGCGTGTCGTTGATGTGGAGCACATGGCGCAGGTGGAAATCGCGCAGAAAGCCGTATTTTTCCTTGTGCGAACGCGTGATGTCCTGCACCGTGGCGGATACGAAGAAGTATTGCTGCCGCAGGCGCAGCAGCTTGCCCTCGAAGTGGTTGTCGTCGGGGTAGAGCACCTTGGCTATCACCGAGGCCATAGCCTGCTGTTCCATGGACTTTATATACTGCCCGGAGGAAAACAGGGGCATATCCATCTCCACGGGGCTTTGGCTGTCCCAAAGCCGTAGCCTGTTCACGCGGTCGGACTTATAGCCGGAAATGAGCATATCCTTGGGCACGGCGAGCACTTCCGAATAGTCTGTGTGCGCGATGGTGAAGTTGCCGTCTTCCCAACGCTCCTCTATTTTGCCGCCGAAGCGCACGGTCACGGCCTCCTCCACGTGGGGGATAAGCCAGCAGTCGCCGATGTCAAGCCAGGGGTCGGGCAGCTCCGCCTGCTGCCCGTCTATGATTTTCTGCTTGAATATGCCGTATTCATAGCAAATCGTATAGCCCGTGGCGCAAAGGCCGAGCGTGGTCATGGAGTCTAAGTAGCAGGCCGCGAGGCGGCCGAGGCCGCCGTTGCCCAAGTTCGCGTCCGGCTCCGTTTCCAAGAAGTCGTCGAACGTAAACTCGCCGGGGGAATCGGGGCGCTCTATGAGCAGCTCCACAATAGCCGCCCGCAACGGCCCGGAAAGCTCTAAGTTGAAGGTGTTCTTGGCAAGCGAGCGGCCGAGCAGGAACTCCATGGAGAGGTAATGCAGTTCGCGCCCCGCGCTCACGGCGCGGCTTTCGCTGAGCCTTTGGGCGAGCAAGTCCCTGATGGTGAGCGCCACGGTCTTAAAGAGCTGCTGCCGGGTGCAGTCTAATATACCCCTGCCGTAATGCCGCCGCAGCTTGCCGAGTATTTGGCTTTTTACTTCGCTGATAGAAAGCGTGGCCATAGGTATTCGTGTCTCCTACTTAGTTTTTGTCAGTTGCCTGTACACGGCGAGATAGCGCGAGGCCGGGCCGTCCCAGGAGGAATCGCGCTCCATGCAACGCCGCGCCAGCGCGAGCCAGGCGGCGCGGTCGCCGTGGTAGAGCTCCACCGCCTCGCGCAGCACATACATCATGTCGCCGGCATCGTAGTTGGCAAACGTGAAGCCCGTGCCCGCGCCCGTCTTGGCGATATACGGGCTTACCGTGTCGCGCAGGCCGCCGGCCTCGCGCACGAGCGGCACGGTGCCGTAGCGCATGCCAATCAGCTGCGAAAGGCCGCACGGTTCGCTCTTGGAGGGCATGAGTATAATGTCGCCGCCGGCGTAGAGTTTCATGGCGAGCGGCTCGTTGTAGTTGATGGAGGCGGCGAAACGCCCCGGGTACATGGCGGCCGCGCCGATAAACAGCTGCTCGTAATGCCATTCGCCGCGCCCGAGTACCACAAATTGCACGGGCAGGTCCATAATCGCGTTCAGCGACGAGGCCACAAGGTCGATGCCCTTGTGCGGCACAAGGCGCGAAACCATGATGATGAGGGGCGCGTCCTCTTGCGGGGCAAGGTCTAAGAGCGTCTGCAAACGCCGCTTATTGTCTTTCTTCTTCTCTGTCTCGTCTTTATTGTAATTCACAAAGAGGTTAGGGTCGGTTTCCGGGTCATATATTTGCATATCAATGCCGTTGAGTATGCCGAGCATCTTATGCCGCGAGGCGTTTATCACCCCTTCAAGCCCCTGCGCGTAGAAAGCGTAGCTGAGCTCCGAGGCGTATGTGGGCGACACCGTGGTAATCATGTCGCTCATCTCGATGGCGGCCTTCATCAGGTTAAGCCCGCCGTAAAACTCTATGGTGCCGGTGTCAAACAGCCCTTTGTCGAGCCCGAACACATTGCCGAGCAAATCCGCGGCGAAACGCCCCTGGTATTCGATGTTGTGTATGGTAAACACGGTGCGTATATCCGCGCTTTCCGCGCCGAACAGGCGGCGCAGATAGACGGGCACGAGCGCCGTCTGCCAGTCGTGGCAATGGATAATGTCCGGCCGCCAATCGCCGAGGCAGAGGGCAAACTCGGCGCAGGCGCGCGAAAAAAACGCGAACCGCTCGCCGTCGTCGAAATGCCCGTAAATCTCCCAGCGCTTGAAATAATACTCGTTGTCGAGGAAGTACCACACCACCCCGTCGCGCCGCAGCTCAAACAGCCCGCAATACACGCTACGCCAACCGAGGGCGATGAAGCGTGAGCCGAGAAACGTCATCTCCCGCCGCCATTCCTCCCCGATGGAGCCATACAGCGGCAGCATAACGCGCACAGCCGCGCGCTTGCGCGCCATGGCCGCGGGCAGCGAGGCGAGCACATCGCCCATGCCGCCCGTCTTGGCAAAGGGCCCCGCCTCGCTCGCCATCATAAGTACCTTCATCTGTTTCCTCCTTCAATCGGCCGCTTCGCCGCGCCGGGCGCGGCGGCACGGGCGCTCACACCACCGCGCCTTTGGATATGGCGATGGGGTATGTGCTGTGACCCATGAGCATATGGTTTTCGCTCACGGTCACGTTTTTGTCCGCCACGCTGTATGAGAGCTTGCCGCCCTTGCGCACCACCGTGTCTTGCATGAGTATGCTGTTTTGCACCACCGCCCCCGCGTGCACCTTCACGCCGCGAAAGATGACGCTGTTTTCCACATGGCCCTCGATAAAGCACCCGTCCGCCACAAACGAATTGCGCACCACGCTGTCTTGGCCGCAATAGGTGGAGGCGTCGTCGCGCACCTTGGTGAGTATGGGGCGGCCGCGGGGGAAGAGCTGCGCGCGTATGTCCGGGTCGAGCAAGTCCAAGCTGTGCTTGTAATACGCGCCCACGCTCGTCAGGCGGGCGCAGTAGCCGTCGAAGGGGTAGGCGTAGAGCAAAAGCTCGTCTTTCATGGCTTGGAGCACATCTTGGTTGAAGTGGTGCAGGTTGCGCGCGGCGCAGTGCGACACGAGGTTTTCCAGCATTTGCTTGGACATGATGTAGGCGTTCATGGATTCGTAGGCGTCGGAGTTGTCGCCGGCCTTGCCGGAAACAATATCGGTGATGCGGTTCTTTGAGTTGAGCGTATAAAAGGCCTCCGTGTAATCGCTCTCCAAAAAGTTTTTGGTGCAGAGGCAGGTAATATCCGCGCCGCTGCGGAGGTGCTCGGAAAACACATGGTCAAACGGCAGGTTGACCACAATATCGCCGTCGGCGAGCACCACATAGCCCTGACGAATCCGCGATATGTAGGAAGACACCCCGCCGAGCGCCTCCATGCGCCCGCGGAAGTAATTCTCGCCCCTCTGGGTGCCCGTGTAGCAAAACGGCGGCAACAGGCGCAGGCCGCCGCGCTTGCGCGAAAGGTCCCAGTCCCTGCCGGAGCCGAGGTGGTCGAGCAGCGATTGGTAGTTTTCCCGCATAATCACGCCGATGTCCCTCACCCCGGCGTTGACCATGCTCGACAGCATGAAGTCTATGACCCTGTATCTCCCGCCAAACGGCACGGAAGAGGCTGTGCGGTGCTCGCTCAGCTCTTTGAGCCGCCTTGTGGCGGAATAGGCGAAGAGGATACCGTGGAGATTGTTCACAGCGGCCCGTCCTTTCCCACAATGCGGTTGGCGGGCACAGAGTCGCCCTCCGGCACGGTAACGCCGCCGGCGATTACGGTAATGCCCCAGTCGTCGTGGTTGGGCACCTCAAGCGGCTCCTGCCCCACGCGCGCGCCCGCGCGGATAATGGCGTCTTCCGCCACAATGGCGTATTGCACAATCGCCCCCGGCTCCACAATAACGCCCGGCATGAGTATGGAGTAGCGCACCTGCGCGTCCGCCGCCACGGTAACGTCGTTAAACAGCACGGAGTTATATATCTGCCCGTATATCTCGCAGCCTTCCGTCACAAGGCTGTGCGACACCACGGCGCTGTCTCCGCAGTAGTAGGGCGGAGCCGTGGCGTTGCGGGAATATATGCGCCAGCCGGGGTCGAAGAGGTCGAACGTGGTTTTGCCCGAGAGCATATCCATGTTCGCGTCCCAAAGGCTCTCTATGGTGCCCACGTCTTTCCAGTAGCCCGAAAAGCGGTACACCGTCATCTTCTCGCCCGCCGCGAGCATATTGGGTATGATATTGCCGCCGAAGTCGTTTTTGGAATCGGGCGTGTTTTCGTCTTCTATAAGGAACCGGCGCAGTTTCTCCCATGTGAAGATGTATATGCCCATGGAGGCGAGCGTGCTCTTGGGCTTTTCCGGCTTTTCCTCAAAGTCGTAGATTGTGCCGTCGGGGCGGGCTATCATTATGCCGAAGCGCGAGGCCTCGTCTTGCGAAACCTCCTTCACGGCCACGGTGGCGTCCGCCTTCGCCTCTATGTGCGCGGCAAGCATGGGGCGGTAATCCATCTTGTAGATGTGGTCGCCCGCCAGGACAAGCACATATTCCGGCTCATAGCTGTCTATAAAATTGATGTTTTGATATATGGCGTTGGCGCTGCCCTTATACCACTGACCCTCCCTGCCCTTCACATGCGGCGGCAGTATATGCACGCCGCCGTCAAGGCGGTCGAGGTCCCAGGGCAGCCCGGAGCCCACATAGCTGTGGAGCGCGTGGGGCTGGTACTGCGTGAGTATGCCCACGGTGTCTATGTCGGAATTGGCGCAGTTGGAGAGCGGAAAGTCAATCAGCCTGTATCTGCCGCCGAACGGCACGGCGGGCTTCGCCACCTGCGCCGTGAGCACGGAAAGGCGGCTGCCCTGCCCTCCGGCAAGCAGCATGGCCACACAGGTTTTCTTCATGGGCCGCGCACCTCCAAAAACACCGCCGAGAAGGGCGGGAGGTCGAGCATTATGCTTTGCTGCTGCGCGTTGCAAGGCACGGGGTCCGCGTACATATCGTGGTTATTGCAGTAGCCCCAGCCGCCGAACTTGGCCGCGTTGGAGTTGAGGATTTCGCGGTATGTGCCGGCGCGAGGTACGCCGAGCCTGTAACCGGAGCGGTGGAGCGGCGAGAAGTTGAACACGCACACAACCTCCGAGCCGCTTTTGGCCACGCGGCAAAACGAGAGCGTGTTGCCTTGGTAGTCGCCGTGGTTGAGCCAGCGGAAACCCTGCCAGGAGCAGTCGTCTTCCCAGAACTCCGGCCGCGAGAGGTAAAGCATATTCAGCGTTTTCACATATTCGTGCAGCTTCGCGTGCAGCTCATAGCCCAACAGGTGCCAGTCAAGGCTGTTTGCCTCCGTCCACTCAATGAACTGCCCGAACTCCCCGCCCATAAACAGCAGCTGTTTGCCCGGGTGGGCCATCTGAAAAGAAAGGTAAGCCCGCACACCGGCAAACTTATCGGGGTAATAGCCCGGCATCTTCTCGATTATCGAGCATTTGCCGTGCACCACCTCATCGTGCGAGAGCGGCAGTATATAGTTTTCCGAAAAGGCGTACATCATGGAGAATGTGAGGTCGCTGTGGTTGTATTGGCGATATACGGGGTCGAGCTTCATGTAGTGGAGCGTGTCGTTCATCCAGCCCATGTTCCACTTGAAGTTGAAGCCGAGGCCGCCCATGTAGGTGGGTTTGGTGACCATGGGCCAGGCCGTGCTCTCCTCGGCCATGAGCAGCGTGTGGGGAAAGGCGGCGAACACCTGCTCGCTGAGCTTGCGCAAAAAGTCCACAGCCTCTAAGTTTTCCCTGCCGCCGTAGATATTGGGCACATAGTCCCCGCCGCGGGCGTAGTCCAAATAGAGCATGGAGGCCACCGCGTCCACGCGCAGCCCGTCTATGTGGTATTTATCAAGCCAGTAGATGGCGCCGGAGAGCAGAAAGGAGCGCACTTCGTTGCGCCCGTAGTCGAACACGCGCGTGCCCCACCCCGTGTGCTCGCGGCGAGTGGGTTCGTTATATTCGTAGCAAAACGAGCCGTCAAACTCAATCAGCCCGTGGCCGTCTTTGATAAAGTGCGCCGGCACCCAGTCGAGCAGCACACCCACGCCGCTTTGGTGCATAATGTCCACAAAGCGCATGAAGTCTTTGGGTGTGCCGTGGCGCGAGGTGGGCGCGAAGTAGCCCGTGACCTGATAGCCCCAGCTTGAGTCGGAGGGGTATTCCGTGACGGGCATAAGCTCGATGTGTGTAAAGCCCATTTCCTTTACATAAACGCTCAGCCGCTCGGCAAGCTCCGTGTATGTGAGCAGCGCGCCGCCGTCGCCCCTGCGCCACGAGCCGAGGTGCACCTCGTATATATTCATGGGTTTGTCATACGGGCGGGAACGCGCGGCCACCCAGTCGCCGTCGTCCCATTTGTAGCCGTCTAAATCGTAGAGTTTGGAGGCGGTCTTCGGGCGCGTCTCGCAATGGTATCCGTATGGGTCGGTCTTTTCGAGCATACGGCCGTCTTTGGTAAACACGCCGTATTTATACGCGTCGTACTCCTTGAGGTTCGGTATGAAAAGCTCCCACACGCCCACGGAGATTTTGCTCATCTTGTGAACTTGCGG
Source organism: Oscillospiraceae bacterium (assembly GCA_031253545.1). Taxonomy (GTDB): domain Bacteria; phylum Bacillota; class Clostridia; order Oscillospirales; family UBA929; genus WRLJ01. The sequence continues at coordinate 12,160 of JAIRWH010000003.1, read as the reverse complement.
GTTCCAGGCGTTGAAGTCGCCGAGCACGCTCACGGCGGAGGCCTCCGGCGCCCACACGCGAAACACCCAGCCCTTGCCGCCCTCGCCCGCCGCCTTCCTCGCGCCCATGAACTCATAGGCCCTGCAATCGGAGCCTTCGTGGAAGAAGTAGAGGTGCTTATCTATCGCGCCTTCCGGCACGGCGGTTTGTTTAGACAATAATCTCACCTTCCGCGTTGCCGGCAAGCCCCGCCGCGTTCACTTCGTCGTAGTCAATGTGCATGGCGGGCATAAACGAGGGGCTTACCCGCACCACCACTTCGTTGAACACAAGGCCGCGCTCCCCGCCCACGCGCACGGAGCAAAGCTGCCCGTTGGCAACGCCCAACGCCTGCGCGTCTTCCGGGCGCAGGTGTATATGGCGCTTCGCGGCGATAACGCCCTCGGTGATGTCGAGTGAGCCCGCCGGGCCCACAATGCGGCAAGCGCCGCTGCCGGCGATGTCGCCGCTCTCGCGCACGGGGGTCTCTATGCCGAGGGTACGCGCGTCCGTGAGCGAGATTTCCACTTGCACATTCTTGCGCTCCGGGCCCAGTATGGACACACGGTCCATGCCGCCGCGAGGCCCCTCAACGCGAACCTTTTCCTCCGTGAGGTACTGCCCCGGCTGGCTCAGCTCGCGCTTGTTGTGCAGCTCGTAACCCTCGCCGAACAAAGCCGCCAAGGCCTCTTTGGTAACGTGCACATGGCGCGCCGAACCCTCCACGGTAATCTTGCCAAGCGACATAGCGTATTCCTCCCCTTTTCGATTATTCCGTCCGACACCCCTATTATATACTATTCAACACACTTGTGCAACAAGGAAGTTGCAGGGTCGTTTTCGGCGTATTCCGTCCCAACCCCCGTCCTTTCCCGAGAGGATGACCGTATATGAATATCGGCTTGCGAGCAGAATCGTCAAAGCGCCGTCCCCGCCCTCCGGGCGGTCTGCGTCAACCTCGCGGCGGGTTGCCTGTCTTGACGGATAACCTCCCTTTACTATATTCTCACATTATATGTTATTGCGGTCATGTTACAAAGACCTTCGCCGTCTTAAAGCGCGAAGGTTTTTGATACGATATACCGCTTACGGCAGGAAGCCGGAAAATTAAGGAGGGAACCTATTATGTCGGACATACCCAACGTAGGCGCGGTTGGCGGCGCTTCGGTGTTGCCGCCCGCAACGCAGACTAAGCCCGCGGGGGCGGAAAGCTCCCCCGCCGCGCGCGCGGCGGACACCTACACGCATTTGCCGGAGAGCGGCGTGGGCGGCATCTATTCCAAAGACGGCGCCGCCACCGTGCAGAAACTGTGGGACGAGGCGCTGGCGGCCACGGAAACCTTGCGCAATATTGTGCTCGCCCTGATTACGGGCGGAAAGGTGGAAAGCCGTTTCGGGCTGGGTGCCGTGGAGGACACGGGGCAGATTACATGGGCGCGCAGAGCCGAGAACCCGGAAATTGACCCTGAGTTACGCGAGGAAGCCGCCGCCATGATTGGCGAAGACGGCTACTACGGTGTTAGGCAAACCACGGCGCGTATCTTGGACTTCGCCCGCGCCTTGGCGGGCAACGATTACGACGCGCAGACCGTCAGCGACCTGCGCGCGGGCGCGAAACAGGGCTTCGACGAAGTGGCGCGTATGTTCGGCGGTTACGAGTACCTGCCGGACGTGACGAAGCAGACCTACGACGCCGTGATGCACGCGTTTGACGACTGGGCAAACGAGTTCCTCACGGGCGAGTAACGGGTATTTTGGGGACAAATGGCTTGGCGGGTTACTTGCTTGTGCCCGCCAGGCCGAATTTTTTGTGGAAACGGTCCACGCGCCCGCCGGAATCCACCAACTTTTGCCGCCCCGTGAAAAACGGGTGGCACTTGGAACAGATTTCCACCCTAATGTCTTTCTTGGTGGAGGCGGTCTCAATGACCTCGCCGCAGGCGCAGCGGATGGTGGTGGGGGCGTAGTTGGGATGTATGCCGTTTTTCACGGATAACTCACCTCTCCAAACAGTAGTGCCGCTAATGATAACACACGGCGGGAGGAAAAGCAAGCCCCCGGCGCGTATTTTTCGCGCCGGGGGGATATGCCGGGGGAGCGGAAGGTTCGCCCCCGCCCCCCGAAACGCCACCCGCCTGCGGCGCGCTCAGAAAGCGCCCGTGAGCAGCGCGGCGGCTTCCCGCGGGCTAACGCCGCCCTCCGAGCCGCCGACCTTGAAGATGTAATACACCCCGCCGTATACAAACCGCAAGTCCATGACCCATTCCGGGGCGGGGTTGCTTATGACGGCGCGGGCGGTAATGCCGCTATCGGAATCCTCGTAAATAAACCTCATGTCCTCCGGGGCGGCATGGTAGTCGGCATACGCCACGCTCCAGAGGTAATCGGGCGCGAGCGGCACCCATATCTCCGCCTCGGCGCGGCAGGCGGCAAGGTCAAAACCGCAGAGGATACGCGCGGTTTCCGTGTCCGGGTAGTATTGCAGCGCCCCCGGCCCGGCTTCGCGCGTATACTCGTTGCCTATGGGTATGATGAAATAGCCGGCAACCTCGCTGAAACGGGAAAACTCCAAAGAGTATTGCGCGAGCGCGCCCGTGTCGAAATTGCGGGCGGCGTATTGCCCGTCTTCGACGACTTTGGCGGTGTTGAGTTTGAGGCCGCCCTGCGCGGCGGCGAGGGCGGACACGCCCAAGGTGAGCACCAGGGCGGCGGCAAGGCCGCAGGCGAACGCGCGTTGCGGGTTATGACGCGGGGAGTAAAGCCGCGCGCGCGAGGCGGCCTTCACGCGCCGCACCAGGGCGGCGCTTGGGGTGATTTGCCCCATAACGCGCTTGTAGTGGTTCTCAGCCATTGAAATAATCCTCCTTCAATTTTTCTTTGAGCATAGCCCGCGCGCGGGTGAGCCACGCGCGTACCGTGGAGGGCTTCGCGTGCAGCACTCGGCCGATTTGCTCCACGCTCAGTTCCTCGCCGTAAAAGAGATGGATAACCGCGCGGTATTTGGGGGGAAGCGGGCTCAGGTACTCAAGCAGGTCGCTTTGCTCGCGCGTTTGGTAGGGTATATCGTCTGTGAGCGGTTGGGTCTTGCGCCGCCACGCCGACGAGAGCAGGGAACGGCAGCGGTTGACGGTCACGCGGATAAGCCATGCCTTGAGGTGCTCGTCGTCGTTGAATACGCGCGGCTTTGAGATAAGCGCGAGGAACACGTCTTGATACACGTCTTCCGCGTCGTGCGCGGAGCCCGTGCGCGCGAGCGCGAGGCGATAAACCAAACCCGAATGTCTGTCTATTATCCCGTCAATATTCTCGCCCGCGTTGATACGTTCTCCCGCCACCAAACCAACCCCCTCCGACTATAACACGTTTGAGGAGGGCAAAAGGCTACAAAATATAACCACGTTTATTCTGTAATTTATCCTCGCGCCCGGAAAGCGCCCGGCACGGACAAACGCGCGCGCGAACACTCGCCGGGCGCGCCGACAAAGCGGCAGCCCGTTTTATACGATGCCGGAAGAAGCGGCGCGCGCGTCCCCCTCACGCGCCCGACACCCAACGCAGGGCGTTTTCAAGCGTCCTTTGGAAATGCGGGTTTTGCCACACAGCCGGGAAATGCCCCGGGGTGAGGGCGCACACGCGCCCCTTGCCCTCCCGCCGCGTAAAGCCGCAGGCGCACACGCGCCCCGGGCAGTTGTCATACGGCTCCGAGCCGTACTTCTCCGGCGAGCCTTGCGGCGGCGAATATGAGGCGAACAATATATCCGCGTCGGGCGCGAGCACCTCGATGATATAGTGCTCGTCGGTTTCGCGGAAAGCGCCCACGCCCTCGGTAACCGGGTGGGGTTTGAGCGGCTGCGCCGTAACGGGGCATTCGCGCGGGTGGGTCACAAAGCGGCAGCCGATTAAGGTGTCGAGAATACCCGTGTCCTTGCCGGGCACCAGCGCCGAATGTACGGCCAAAAGCCCCCCGCCGCCGGATACGTAATCGGCGAAGGCGCGCTGCGTTTCCTCCGTTTTCCAAGGCGTTTTGTCCTCCCGCGAGGTGTTGTCGCTCTTTGCCAGCAACACAGCGTCATATTGCGGGAGCAAAGCGGCGCGAAAGTCGCCCGCGTGTGTGAGCGCGGTAAAGTCAAAGCCGCGCGAGGCAAGCGGTCTCACGCCCTCCGCGGCCACGGCGGCCGGGTGCCAATAATCGTCGCACAGCAGCAATACGCGCATATTCGCCGCCCCCTTTTATGACATTCGCCCGTTGCCGGCTTGCCGCAATATCTCCTCGCGCGCCTGCGGGAGCAGAGCCAAAAGGTCGGAGGCCGTTTGCCCCTCCCGCATCATTTGCCCGGCGAACCCGTGCCAATACACGCCGCACACGGCGGCCCTTTCGGGTGTCAGCCCCTGCGCGAGCAAAGACGCGATTATGCCCGCAAGGCAGTCGCCCGTACCGGCCGTGGCAAGCGCCGGCGAACCCGTGACGTTGACATAGGCCGCCTTGCCGCGCGGCACGGCGATTACCGTGGCGCGGCCTTTCAGCACGGTGACCGCGCCGCTCTTATCGGCAAAGCGCTGCGCGCTTTCCCGGCGCGCCTGCCGCAGCGAGCGCTCCGATTCGCCGCAAAGCCGCGCCATTTCGCCCATGTGCGGCGTAACCACGGTATCCTCCGGCAATACGCCCCCCGCCTCCGCCGCCGCGTCCAACGCCCCCGCGTCCCACACCTGCGGCACACGGGCCGCCGTCACCTTACGCACAAGCGAGCGCGTGTGCGCCGTGCGGGGCAGCCCGGGGCCCACGAGCAGCGCGTGCACGCCGGACACGCCGGAAAGCTCCGCGTCATGCTCGGAGCGAAAGACAAACAGCGCCTCCGGCACAGCCGCCCCCACAAGCCCGTATATCTCGCGCGGGATAACCGCCGTCACAAGGCCCGCGCCCGCGCGGTAGGCCGCCGCAGCGGCGAATACGGCCGCGCCGTGCATACCCGGCGAGCCCGCCGCCACCAAAACATGACCCTGCCTGCGTTTGTGGGTGTCCGGGTCGCGCAAGGGCAACCACGAGGCTACAAGCGCGGCGTCCGGGTTGATTGTGTCCGCCATCGGCGCCCACCCCCTTTGCGGCATTATACCGCGAAAGGCGGGGGTACGGCAAACCCCGCTCTTTATTCGGACAAGCGGTACCAAAAGCCAAACTTGACTAACGCGCCGCAACGTGGTATAAACACGTTGGACAAGGACATGAAGGAGGGTTACCCATGCCGAAGATTGAAGTGTTTTTCGACCACACCTGCCCGTACTGTTACAGGGGGCTAGCCGAATTGGAAAGCCTGCTGCCGCGCTTTCCCTCGGCGGAGATTGTGTGGCGGCCCGTGGAGGCGCACCCGAAGGTTGAGGAGCCGGAGCATAAGCCCTACGCCGACCTTGCCGTGCGCGGAGCTTTGTATATGCGCGAGGCGGGGAAAGAGGAAGAGTATAACCGCAGCGTCTTCAAGGCGTATTTCGAGCGCAGGCTGCCGCCGGACGATGTGGAAACGCTCGCCGCCTGCGCGGCCGAGTGCGGCGAGAGCGCGGAGCGTTTCGCGGCGGCGCTGCGGGGCGGCGAATATGAAAGCGAGCTGCAGGAGGCGAACGACTACGCCTACGGGCCGATGAAGGTGTGGGCCGTGCCGGCGTTCGTCTGCGGGCAAAAGCGTTTGGACTCCGTGGCGGGGATAGGGGTCACGAGAGGGCAGTTGGAAGCGTTTTTGCGCGAGTGCCGCTAATCCGCCCGGCCTTGTAACGCAACAACGACAAGGCGGCAGCGCCCCGTTCTTCCCGGTTGACACCCCGGCGGCGATGTGCTATGCTTTTACCGTAACCGTCCTTCCTCCGCTATGCCGTTCCCGAAAGGTGGCGACTACACGCTATGCGAGCCGTAATCTACGCGCGACGCGCCACGGCGCTCACCGGCGCGGCCGCGGCCGAATATATCAGAAGGCAGGCCGAGGAATGTCGCGCTTACGCCGAACGCAGCGGCATGGTCTTGTTGGGCTACTACGTTGACGACAACGACCTGCCGCCGGATGCGCGCCCCCTTTTCAAGAAAATGCTCGCCGATGCCGCGTACAGGATGTTCGACTGCGTTATCACGCTGGAAGACACCGTGCTGGCGGAGACCCCCGTCGCCCGCGATATGTACCTGCGAATCCTTGAGGAAAACGGCGTGCGGCTTTTATGCGCCAATCAGGCGCCGGCACCCGGCCAATACCCCCCGCCCCCGCAGCCGGCACCCGGCCAATACCCCCCGCCGTACGCGCCGCAGTATTACGCCCCCCGCCCGCCGCAACCGCAAGCCTACCGCCGGCCGCAACGCGCCCCCCGCCCGCCCAAAACCGGGTCGGGCAGAGCGGAAAACTTCGTGGGGCAGCACATCGTCGCCGTGCTCGCGGGCATACTCATCACGGCGGCCGCCCTCGCGGCGGCGGTGTTTGCCTGGGGCAACCTGCCCGACGCGGCGCGCTTTGCCCTGCTCCTCCTCTTCGGCGGCGCGCTCATTGCGGCGGCGCTCGTCCGCGCCGCGTGGCTGCCGGGTTTCCTCAAATATACCGTCATACGCAATATATTTCTTTCCGCGGGGCTTGCCGTGGTGTTCGTGACGTTCACCGCGGGCTACACGTTCATGTATCTGTATCCGTTTGTCGCGGCGAACCTGCTGTTCGCCCTCTGGCTGTGCGGCGCGTTCATACTCATGCGCTTTTGCGGGTTCGCCGTCCCGTGCCTCACGGGCACAGTCGGCGTTATCGCGGGCTGCGCCGTGCTGTCGCGGACAGGCGGTCTCGGACCCGTCACGGCGGCCGTTGCCTGCGTGTTTCTCGCGCTCACGCTCTCGGAATATTCACGGCGCGGCGGCAAATATATCGTGCCCCTGTACATTTACTGCTCTCTTTCGGCCTGCGCCGTAACGGCGCTGCTGCTCTATTTCCCCGACCCCGCGCTGCCCGTCCTTGCCACGCCGTACGCGGCGGCGGCGCTCATACCGCTCTCGGCGGCGGGCCTGCTGCTCGCGGCAAAAGCCATGCCCGTCACGGGCAACATCATATACACCGTAAACACCCTTGCCATGACGGGCTTCATGCTCGGCAACCTCGGCGTAACCTCCGCAATCGCGGACGGCATAAAGCCCTCGCCGATTGACGTATACTCTTCGCTTCTCATTGCGGCAGCCTTCGCGTTCGCCTATCTGCGACCCTGCTACCTGCCCGCCGCGCTCGGCCTGTTCACGGTATGCCGCTTTTCGTTTCTCACATTGCCGCAAGCGCTGTGGTACAGCCCCTCCCTCGCCGCCCTCGCCGTGCTGCTGTATCTTTGCGTGGGGCGCTTAAACTCGCTGCCCGGTATCGCCCTGCGGCGCGCCGCCGCCTATATCGGCACATTCGCCGCGCTTTTGTTGGGTCTGTCCTGCCACGGCAGCGCGCTATTCGCGGGAGAACCGTATTTTGTGAATATCATCAATTTTGCCGCGCTCGCCCTCGCGGCGTATGTGCTCGCCGTGCGCTTCGTGGCGGCGGATGCCGGATTCGCCCATAAGGTCTGCTCGCGCCTGTCCGCCGCCGTGCTGCTCATCTGCGCGGGCGCGTCGCTCGCGCCGCGCATGGACGGCGGCTTCGGCACAATACTCTCCTCCATGCTCATGGGAATCGCGCTCGCCGTCTACCTTGCGCTGCTGAGCGGCAAAAAGGTTTCCGGCATAGTCTACCGCGCCCTCCTGTTCCTGCTCTGCGCCTTCACGGAATCGGTGCGGATATTCGCCGTGGTCATAGCGGGTTTCCGCGCGGCGGAGCTGCAGGGCGTGGAGCTGCTGCGCGCGCTCGCGCGCGGCGATGTTTCCCTCATGCCGCCCGCGTTCCGCACCGTCCAATGGTTCGCCTTTATCGGCACTCTCCTGTTGGCCGCCGCGCTCTTCCACCGTTTTGTCCATGTTGAATGGAATAAATACAGCAGCGTCATTGTGCTGTGGTTTATCTGCCTGCAGCTCTTCGTCTGGCTGCAATACCTCGCTCCCCCGGAGGCGAGCGTCATCCCCAGTATTGTGGTCGTCGCCGTGGGGTTCGCCTCCGTGCTGTACGGCTTTGCCCATAAGCGCAATTCCGCGCGTATATCGGGGTTAGTCATGGTCATCGCGGCTTCGCTCAAAGCCTCCGTGGTAGACGTATGGACGGCGCACTCGCTCATACGCATCGCCGCGCTGCTCGTGGGCGCGGGCATCTGCCTTGCCATTTCCCGCCTGTATGCCGGGCAAAGCTCCTCGCTTTCGCGCTCCGCGCGGGCGTTTGACGGCGAGGCGGAAGGGCTTGAATAACGGCGGGCGGTTGACAAATTCGCCAAGCGGGGTTAGAATAATACGGCATGGAGATGTCGCCTAGATGGTCGAGGGCGCACGACTGGAAATCGTGTAGGCGTCAAAAACGCCTCGAGAGTTCGAATCTCTCCATCTCCGCCAACAAAGGATACCCCTTTTTTCCGGCGCGGAAGGAGCGCTTGGCGCGGTTTTTGCCCCGGCAAATGGTATGATATTCGCGCGAGGAAGGGCGTGATAAACGTGGGTCGCCGCGCCGCGGGGTCGCTTTGCGCGCTTGTGTTGCCGCTGTTGTTGCTGTGCGGCTGCTCTGCCATGCTCAACCGCGCGTACAGGGAAAGCGCGCCGCATTTGGAGCCGAACTACACGGCGGACACGTCGGGGCAGGAAGTGACCTCATACAATATGCTCGTGCAGGTTGTGAAGCGTTGGGTGCGCGGCGGGCTGAGCGGCGGGCTGCTGAGGTTTACGTCCTACGACTCAAACGCGGGCGAGGATATTGTGACGGCCATATCCGAGGTGATGTACAACGACCCATACGGCTACTATGTGGGCGCGTATATACTCTACGAATCCGCCTCGGACTCGAAAGGCCCCGCTATAAACCTTTCCATAAAGTATATGCGCGACAGGCCGCAGTCCGAGACAGACACGCTCACGGAGGCGGGCGGCAGGGAAGTGCTCCGCCGCAAACTGCGCGAGGCCATGCACTCATACGCGCCGTATCTTGCCGTGGAAATGCCGTTTTATGAGGAGTCCTTCGACCCGGACGGCCTCATAGCGCAGCTTTACACGCAGGAGCCGCTCTACGCGCTGGGTTTCCCCGCCTACGACATAACCTTCTATAAGGCGGATAAGAGCCAGAGCCGTATATTGGAATTTCGTTTCGCCTACGAATATTCCGCCGCGGTGCTGACAAGGCTGCAACAATATGTGGAGCAAATCTTCCGCGAGTTTTGCGACGGGCTTACGCTTACCGAAAGCGACGCGGGCAACGCGCTCACGCTGCACGACGCGCTGTGCGAACTGCTTTCCTACGACCACGACACCGCCGCCTACGACGCGCTGCGCGGCTCCGGGCGCGGCAGGCCGTATAATATCGCCTCCTTCGCGGATAAAAAGGCTGTGGGCGAGGGTTACGCGCTCGCCTATAAGGCGCTCTGCGACAACGCCGGCATAACCGCCGAGGTGGTTTACGGCGAGAGGGCCTCCGAGGGCCACGCTTGGAATATCGTCAGCATAGACGGGCGGTGGTACCATGTGGACGCCGCCATGAACGACTACGGCGAGGAGACCGCGCACGAGTATTTCCTGAGCGCGGACGAGACCATGCGCGCGGCGCTCTACCGCTGGGACAGCACAAAGTACCCGCCCTGCGAGGCGGATTACCCCGCCGGGGAGGAAGCGCCGCCCGGCGAATAGGCGCGGCTATGCCGCCGCCACGAGCGCCCTGACAATCGCCCGCCCCGTGACGACGCCGAGGATACACAGCGCCACGGACACAAAGACATTCAGAGCGGCGGCGGTGTGCCTGCCCGCCTCGAAGAGCTTCACGGTCTCTAAGCTGAACGTGCAGAATGTGCTCAGTCCGCCGAGTACGCCCGTTACGGCAAAGAGCCTCCAGCGCGGCGGCAGGGCATACAGTGTGCCGTCCAAGCCCGCGAGCACGCCCACGGCGAAACCCGCGATGATGTTTGCGGCGAGCGTGGCAAAGGGAAACGCCGCGCTCGGCACCACCCTTGTGAGCAGATAGCGGGCCACGGAGCCTATGGAGCCGCCCGCCGCCACGGCGAGAATCTCTTTCATCGCCCAAACCCCCTTTCTCGCGCGGTTTTCATGAGAAGAACACAAGCAGCTTTTGGCTGAGCATATTGGCGTAAAATACCAAGCCCTCCGTGCTTGCCACATGGATAACCTCCGCCAGGGCGGCGCTGTCCGGCAAGAGCGAGAGCAGCAGGTTCTCGCGCGAGGTAATCATATCGGGGGCAAAGACCGTTTCCTCCCGTTCCGGGTAGACGGCCGCGTAAAACATACCCGATTCCACCAAATCGGCGAAGAAGTGGCTGCCGAACGAAAGCTCCGGGGCGAACCCGCCCTCGCTGTACGAGACCTCCGCCAAGGCCGTCATGTGGCACAATTCCGAGAAATGGGCGGGCACGCCCAAGGAGGGCGTGGTGCTGCCCCAGCGGCCGGGGCCTATGAGCAGCACCTTTTGCCCGCGCAAACACGTGTTGAGCGCGCCTATTACCCTGGCCACCTGATATTTATCGCGTTCCGGCAGGGCTAAGTACGCCTTTGCCGGCACATATATCACCTTGTCTATGCCGCGCCTTGTGTTGCCGCCCATGAAGCCGCCGTTGCACGAGAGCAGCGGCTCGCTGCCGCCGAGCGGGTTGCTTGGGGCTTCGGGCGCTTCCGCGCCCGCCGCGCTCTTCATTGTCTCAAGCGGCCTGCATTGGAGCAGGTTGACCGTAAAGCCGCCCGCGGCGTTGAAGTTTACGGTAAACTCGATGTCCACGGGGTAATCGTATGCCGCCGCGAGACCCGTGAGCACGGTGCGCATGACCGAGGGCAGCTCCGCCGTTTTGGTGAGCAGGCGCTCCCAGCCGGGGAAGTTGGCGAGGTCAAGCTCCGAGACGGGCCTGTCTTCAAGGCGGCGGGTGGCGAGGTTGATTACGTCGGCGCGGCGCTGCGCGTACTTGGCTTCGTCTTCCGGGGCGATGGGCCGCCTTGCGGGGTCGTGGAGCGACACCACGCGCGCGAAGTCGCCCGGCACCCTGTCCACGGCACGGGTGCCCAGGCCGCACACAAGCCGCAGCATGCCCGCGGCGGGGTCTATGCCGCGTTCCCACACATACAGGTTGGTGGAGTAGCCCACGCCGGCGACGTCCGGGTAAAATAGCCCGCCGCGCTCGCTACCGGAAACCCTTTGCGCGAGCAGCGCCATTTTCTCGTCGGCGTTTTGCAAACCCCTGTTCTCCCTGTAACGCCGCGCCTCCTCGCTCCGGCAACTGCGGTATACCGCGGCGGCCGCCTCGATAAACGCCCGCGCCCGCTCGTGCGCCGGGCCGCTGTTTGCCAAAAACACGCTCTCGTACTTGCCCGCGAAGGCGTTGCCGAAGTTATCCTCCAATATGGAGCTGCTGCGCACGATGATGGGCCCCTCGCCCAAACGCTCCAAGGCGCGCTCCAATTCCCCCTTTTGCAGGGGCGAAAACTTTTCGCCGCGCTCCTGCCAGTCTTCGTATACGTCCGTGCCGATGTAAAACGATATGTGCGGCTCTATGCGCCTTTGCAGCGCCACGGGGGCGTTCTTTTGCAGCATCCTGCGCGCGAGCAGCATGCCCAAGGCCTTGCCGCCTATGTAGCCGCCGCCGATTTTGCGGCTTTGCACATCGCGCACGTCGCCCGGCCCGAAATATTTCTCGCAGAGGTCGCGCATACGCCCTTCGGGGCAAATCCACTCTAACTTGTTCATGTTCCCATCCCGCCCGTAACGTAATGGTGTGCCCGTTGCGTTATGGTAACATTATTGCGGCGCGATTGTCAAGCGGGGCGCGGCGAAAACGCCCGGAGGCGGCTCGCGCGCCCGGCGGGCTTCGGTTTTTTCTTGAACGGCGGGGCACGAAAAATATTTTACAAAACCCCTTGACAGCTATTACGGATACTGATATAGTTACTACGGTATCCGTAATAACGCGGCGAGGGGGTGATTGCCGTTCGCGACAATATCGTGGGCGGCGCGCTGACGGAAACTACTTTTCTTGTGCTGTTGGCGTTCCATCGGCCCAACCACGGCTACGGGGTCATGCAGTTCATCGAAA